>NZ_JBFUCX010000012.1:0-241935 GCF_056405015.1 Mucilaginibacter sp. P2_A4
ATAATACTTTAAAAAACTTCTCGGATCGGTATCATGAGCTGAATAGAAATCTTTGGCAAACCTAAAAATAGTATGTTCACCACGCTTTACCTGTTCATATTCACCGATTAAAAAACGGTACTTGCTCAGGTAATTTCGCTTTAAGGTAAGATCGTTGTTTATGTTCCGCATAACTTTTAGCTTTATTAGTTAAAGCTAATTCTGTTACCGAATTATCTGACCTTTACAATTGCGAGGCACGAAGCAATCTCTTTGCTATACAGAGCTGCTGCCATAGTCGACCTGCCTGTGTTGAGATTGCTTCGTGCCTCGCAATGATGATCTCAAATCTCATTTCTCACATCTCAAATCTATTCACGTACCTTCGCGTTTTGTAATTGCACCGAATGTTAGAGATATTATATCGCGACGAATACCTTATAGGCATCAATAAACCGCATGGCTTGCTGGTACACCGCTCGCCTATTGCTGCTGATGCATCTGAATTTGCCCTGCAGATGCTGCGCGATCAGATTGGCCAAAAAGTTAACCCTGTGCATCGTATTGACAGAAAAACAGGTGGCATATTACTTTTCGCCCTTGAAAAACAGGTAGAAATTGCCATGCAACAGGCTTTTATGGAAAACCAGGTGCATAAAAAATACCTGGCCATAGTTCGTGGTCATACACCCGATACGGAAGATATTGATTATCCCCTGCGCAAGGAAAATGGCACGCTGCAGGAGGCATTTACAACTTATACCACCCTTAACCGTGTTGAATTGGATATTCCTTTTGGCGCTCATTCCACATCAAGGTATTCTTTAGTTGAAGCAGTGCCTACTACCGGGCGCATGCATCAATTGCGCAAACATTTTAGTCATATTTTCCATCCTATTATTGGCGATCGAACTCATGGCTGCAATAAGCAGAACAAATTTTTTAAAGATACCTGGGATATGACCACCATGTTGCTACATGCTTCAACCCTAAACTTTAACCACCCCATAACCGGCCAAAATATTACAATTAATGCTGGCTTACAACCCGAGTTTACAAGGGTAATGAAGCTGATGAACTGGTAGTCATATTATTATATTTATACTACAATAAAAACAAAACTTAAGCGTGTTTGTAGGTTAAGCAAATACTTTAATCATGATAAAGTCGGCAAATTATAGTCTATATACCAGCAATGGCGATCGCTTAATCATTATCAAACCAGCAACCCAAATAATGCCCGGTGGTAATATGCGTTCGACAGGGGTTTTTGGCTTAAACGAAGGCAGTGTTGATTTGGGCGATATTGTTTTTGATGATAAAATGAACGAATGGGAATACAGCTGCATGGGCGACCTAACCCACAAGCAGGCCGAAGAAATTGCAAGCTTCATTAAAAACTACCACGAGCCCGATCCTGAGGACAGAATGATGGATGAGGGTATGGCAGTATAATTCTTAAATTATAAAAACCGTAATTGAGGAGTACGACGCAATCTTCTACAACGGCAGATCGAATTTGTATAGTTGGCTCTGTATAACATGGAGATTGCTTCGCAGCTTACTGCAATGACGGTTTTATACAGCTATCAAACCTTAAAGATAACCTTCACCGCTATATTTACCTTATCTTTGCGCCTACAATGATAAAGCAAGCGCTCGAGAATCTTAAAATAAATGCCCTTAACGAAATGCAGCAGGCTGCCATTACCGCAGCCAAAAAAAGCGATGTGATACTGCTATCGCCAACCGGTTCGGGTAAAACACTTGGTTTTTTATTGCCATTGTTAAGTTTATTAGATACCAGTATACCAACTGTACAGGCCCTCATCATGGTGCCATCGCGCGAGTTGGCTTTACAGATTGAGCAGGTTTTCAGGACCATTGGCAGCGGCTTTAAGGTAAATTGCTGTTATGGCGGTCACCCGGTGAAAATTGAGCGTAATAACCTCTCGCAGCCACCTGCTGTTTTGATTGGTACACCGGGAAGAATAGCGCATCATTTGCGCCGCCATAGTTTCAGCACAGATACTATCCACACCCTGATATTGGATGAGTTTGATAAAGCTTTGGAGTTTGGTTTCCAGGAAGATATGGCTTTTATCATTAAGCAAATGCCCAACATCAAAAAGCGGATGCTTACCTCGGCCACCAAAATGCAGGAAATTCCTTCATTTACGGGCATGGTTAGGCCAGTTGAATTAGATTATCTTACCAATGCCGCTAATGCGCCGGATATCAAACAAAAAGCCGTAATAGCCGAAGCAGCCGATAAGCTGGATGCATTATTTGCCCTGATTTGTAAAATAGGCGATAAAGCCACCCTTGTTTTCTGTAACCATCGCGAAGCTGTAGAACGCATCAGCGATCTTTTATTTGACAGAGGATTACCGCATGATATTTTCCACGGTGGTATGGAGCAGGATGACAGGGAACGCGCCTTACTGAAGTTCAGGAATGGCAGCCACCGTTTATTGATCACCACAGACCTGGCCTCCCGCGGGCTGGATATACCCGAGATTGAGCATGTGGTTCATTACCAGTTGCCGCATAACGAAGAAGCTTACTTGCACCGCAATGGCCGTACAGCAAGAATGCACGCCAAAGGAACATCATACCTGATATTAGCGCCGGATGAAAAGCCATCCTATTTAAAAGATATGCCGGAGGTTGAAGAACTACCTGCAGACCCGATAGTGCCACCACCATCACCATGGGCTACACTATATATTGCCGCCGGTAAAAAGGATAAGGTTAATAAGATTGACATTGTAGGCCTGTTGTTAAAAAAGGGTGGTTTGGATAAAGAAGATGTAGGCCTGATTGAAGTACTTGATTACACATCTTACGCCGCTGTGAAACGTAACCGGATTGAGAAGGCCGTTCAACAGATAAAAGGCGAAAAGATCAAAAACAAAAAAGTTAAAATAGACATTTCCATATAATTAAACACCAATAGTATGAGTAATAATGATATCATGAAAAAGCTGAGGGTAGCCATGAAGTTTACCGATGATGATATTATAAAAGTATTGGAACTGGCCAACTTCCGCATTACCAAGACCGAATTGGGCGCCATTTTTCGTAATGATGACCACCCCAACTTTAAACCCTGCGGCGACCAGATTCTGCGCAATTTTCTTAACGGCCTGATCATCTACAAACGCGGACCAATGCCCGATAAGAGAGTGCCAAAAACTGAAGAGTAATTTCTTACTCCGTTGGCTGTGTCCTCACCATAGGTGTTTGAAAGATATAAAAGGCAGGGGCAATGTGCGATTCCTTCCTCGGGGAAGGGAAGGTAGGGGTTAAATCAGGCGTTCAAGTACCGCTGCATATGGCATGTCAGCGAAACCCCTCCCTGCCATTGCGCACATTCCAGCCGCACCCCTCCCGTTGGGAGGGAATAAAAAAAACTTAACATATCTTCCGAACCCTTATGCTGTCCCCACAGCCAACCATTTCACTATATCGCCTATAATAACACAGGCGATGTGCAAAGAAAAAGGCGATGAGTTTTAAAATTCATCGCCTTTTTATGATAGCAAAATGTATCAATTATCTTAAATCCACTACCTCAATACCAGGATGGCTTTTGGCGTCCCATGCAAACATGCTATCGGCAATAGGTGCATTAGGGGTAAAGCTTTTTACGGTGTAGTTATATTTGTTGCCATTTTTATCAAACAAAAGGGCGCTGTAGATCTGTTTTTTTACCTTGTCAATAAGCAAACGAACTTTAAAGATACTTTGCTTATCGTTTTCAGGAGTAAGGTCTATCACCTGGAAAGCTTTGCCGGCTATTTTTTGCTCGCCGGTGTACAGGTATTTGTAGCCGCGCTCATAAATAGTAAAAATCTGGGACGGATTATTAATGCCTTCTCCGCCTTTGGCAGCGTCGCCTACCTGTACCTCTTTATCTTTTTTCAGATAGGTCCACTGGCTTTTGCCATCGCTGATGATCTCTTTATCCACATCCTTTACTGATGCCGAACTATAAAGAGTAACCTTGTATTTACCCGCTTTAGCTTTTGAAATCAGCGTGCCTGTTTGAGTTTCCTTAACTCCTGCCTGCTGGTTATCAAGCGTAAAAGAAAAATCGGTTTTAATAACATCGTACGATTTATATTTCTGGCTTACCTGGGCTAAAATAGCTTTGGCTTGTGTATCTTTTTGGGCAAATGCGGTAGTGCAGGTACTTAAAGCTATAAGGGTATTTAAAATTATTTTTTTCATCGGTTGTTTTATTCTTCAACAACTATTACTGTTAATAGTTATTGCTTTTGAGCATATAAATTGTAAATGGTTTAATCCTTCGGTTTTTGAAGTGTTTCCAGGTACCTTTCCAGGCTGTATTCATCGGGATATAAAACATCGCGGGCCTTGCTGCCTTCAAATGCGCCAACTATACCTGCGGCTTCTAATTGATCAATAATACGACCTGCACGATTATAGCCTAACTTCATTTTACGTTGAATTAGGGATGTTGACCCCTGCTGATGCAGTACTATCAAACGGGCGGCATCCTCAAACATTGGGTCACGATCATCCGGATCGTACTCTTTGGCACTGCTGGTTTCGCCTTCGCCAACATACTCGGGCAGCAGCAGGGCTGTAGGATAGCCTTTTTGATTACCTATAAAATCAGATATCGCTTCAACTTCGGGCGTATCCACAAAGGCGCATTGCAAACGAATCAGGTCGCTGCCTGTAGAGAACAGCATATCCCCACGACCGATCAGCTGATCGGCACCGCCGGCATCCAATATCGTCCGCGAATCTATTTTCGATAATACCCTGAAAGCAAGCCTTGACGGGAAGTTGGCCTTAATGGTACCCGTAATAATATTTACTGATGGCCTTTGTGTAGCAATAACCAAATGGATCCCCACCGCACGGGCCAGCTGGGCAATACGCGCTATAGGCACCTCCACCTCTTTACCGGCTGTCATCATTAAATCGGCAAACTCATCTATCACCAGTACAATAAACGGTAGATAACGATGTTTTTCGGGATCACTTATTTTGCGGTTAACGTACTTGGCATTGTACTCTTTAAGGTTACGCACCTGCGCATCCTTCAACAGATCATACCGCTGATCCATCTCGATACATAATGAATTAAGGGTGTTTACCACCTTCTTGGTATCGGTAATAATAGCATCGGCCTCATCGGGCAGTTTGGCCAAAAAGTGCCGCTCAATCTTACGGAAAAGCGTAAGCTCCACCTTTTTAGGATCCACCAAAACAAATTTAAGTTCGGAAGGGTGCTTTTTAAACAGCAGCGAAACCAATATGGCATTAATACCAACAGATTTACCCTGCCCGGTAGCACCCGCAACCAAAAGGTGGGGCATTTTGGCCAAATCGGCAATGAATACCTCGTTAGATATGGTTTTACCCAAAGCGATCGGCAGATCCATCGTAGTATTCTGAAATTTTTCTGTAGAAAGTATAGACCGCATCGAAACCATTTCGGGGTTTTGATTTGGCACCTCTATACCTATGGTACCCTTACCCGGCATTGGGGCAATGATACGAATACCCAGCGCGGCCAAACTCAGCGCAATATCATCCTCCAGGTTCTTGATCTTGGAGATGCGTACACCGGGTGCAGGTATAATTTCATATAGCGTAACCGTTGGCCCGATGGTAGCCTTTATCTTATCTATCTCGATATTATAATGGTTCAGCGTTTCAACAATTTTGTTCTTGTTGGCTTCCAGTTCCTCGGCATTTACCGATATTTTGTTCGATCCATGATTCTCTAACAAATCAAGATGTGGAAATTTATAAGTTGCCAGGTCAAGCCTGTGGTCATAAATGCCAAATTTATTTACCAGCTCCTGTGCTTTAACATCGTCGGCTTTTTCAACGGCAAGTTCTGGCAGGGGACGGTTTACATCGATGGTAAGCGGTATTTCCGTCTCTTCTTCCGGTTCAGAACGTGCAGTGTTAGTAGGCGTTAAAACAACCGGCTCGTGATATATTGGCGTTTGTATCAGCGGTTGTTGCTTTAAAGGTTCGGGCTTTACAACATTTACCTCGGGGTTTAATGTATCCACAACCCGGTTACCGCGGGGCCACTCCATCGGGATGGGTATTTCTTCATCAGCCAAATCAACAGGTTCCGGAACCACTTCGTCTATCTCCACGGCGTTAACCCGTTCTTTTTTGGATGGTAGTTTAAAATCGATATTATAAGCGATCACCAATACCGCAAGGGCCAAAAATACAAGCAAACCAGCCGTGCCCGCCGGACCAATCTGTGCATCAAGCAAACGGTTGCTCCAGTAGCCAAAGCCGCCTTCTAAAAAGTGTGGATAATCAATAATAAAGGCATGAAAATAGCCTATAGTTGTTGAGGTAAAAACAATTCCAAATATAGAGTAAGCCAGCGTTTTGGATAATGAAAACAGCCTTACTTTAAACAGCAACCGGTATCCCAACACAAAAAATATAAAAATAAACAGGAATGATGCTACCCCAAACCACTCATAAATAAACTGGTTGCTTAACAACGCTCCAAATTTACCCAGCCAGTTTTGAGCAACCTGCGGTGTGCCGGCATCGGCAATTTCCTGCACGGTTTTACCGGTGGCAAGGTTATGCCAGCCGCCATTAGTGGTTGAAATATAACTTTGATCTTCCTGCCAGGTAAATAGGTATGATGTGAAGGCGATAAGGAAGTAAACAGACAGTAAAAGCGAAAACAAACCCGCTATTTTTACCGTACGCCCGTTCACCATATCCAATTGGGGTAACTTAGGAAGCGCCTTTTTAATTACACTTTCTTTTTCGGCCTTGCCATTGGTTTGACGGGGCTGATTTTCGTCCTTAAAACTATTTGATTTAAACTGATTTCCTTTTACCGGCATCCTGATGTAACATCCTTTAACTGCAAACTTACATAAAATTTCACCTATGTAAACTTTACAAAAACAACATAAAATTTTTTCCTATCCTCACCAATCATCAAAAATTTTGCTAACTGTTGAAATATAAAGTTAGCAGATTATGTAAATATTTAGGCGTATTTTTATTTTTTTAGTATAATTGAATATCAGGGCTGGCCCAACCAACAAAAAAATTTCACCACCCTTATTTAACTGTAAATAATGAGTATAGAAACCCTGGAAGAATATATCACAGCTGCCAATTTACCCCAATTGGATGCCTTGCTTACACAAAACCCCAAGCTGGCAACAACCCTTACCAGCCACCAGGTTTCACCATTGATGTTGTCATGCTATTACAAAAAGCCTGCAGTTACCGAACTGTTGCTGAAGCATGTTGGCGAGATAAATATATTTGAGGCCGCAGCCGCAGGCAAGCTTGATGTGATGGCTAATCTTATTTACGCCAACCCCAGCTCGATTAATGATTATGCCCAGGATGGGTTCACCCCGCTTGGCCTGGCCTGCTATTTTGGGAATTATGATGTTGCCCGTTACCTGGTGCTGAAAGGTGCCGATGTAAACCTCCCATCAAACAATGGCTTTCATGTTTACCCGCTTCATTCGGCTTGCGCCGGCAATTATACTCAGATTGCCGGTATGCTTATTGAAAACGGATCGCTTATTAATATAAAGCAACAAGCTGGTGCTACCCCACTGCACGCTGCCGCACAAAACGGAAATTTAGAACTGTTGATACTGCTATTGGAAAAAGGCGCTGAAATTAACACCCGTATGGAGGGAGGTAAACTCCCTGCCGATTTGGCCCGCGAAAAAGGCTTTGACGATATCGCGGAGATTTTAAGCTGATGATTTGGGGGCTTGTAGAGACGCATATTTGCGTCTTCGCGATGCAGATCCAGCCTGGTATACCCGCTCTGAATAATTGGAGACTCAACTATGCAGAGTTACAATTTCCTTACGTGATCCTTAGAAACTGCATTTAAAAAAATGCAGCATACTCCTCTGGCATTTTATCAATGCTTTTGATCTGGATATCTTTAAAATATACTTCGCCAGCTTCGCTTTGCAGTTGGAGTTTGCCTTTGGTTAGGGGTTTACTTTCTTTACCATCCTGGTAACTTAGGTTCGACAGGGCATTAACCACATGCCCATTTACGATATAAACACTCTTATCTCCGTAGCAAATTAATTCCATAGTGTTCCATTCGCCTTTTGGGTTTTCAAAATTTTCGTGGCGTTGGCAAAAACCCTGGTTGGGTGCCCCTACACCCATAAATACTCTATCGGCATCTTTATTAAACACATAATTGGGTACGCCTGCTGGTTTATTTGCCCGAACGGTTGCATGAGCAGTACCCACGTTCCAATAATCGCCTATGCCGCCCTCCATCACCTGGAACTCCTCTGATAACATCCACGAATGAAAATAATCAGCGCCGCATTCGCCTTGCGAGTGGTATAGCAGGCCAGAATCCATAGGTTCATTTAAGCGGGGATCCCATTTCTTGGTCCCGAATTTGGTTTTCAGCTTAAGGTGATAGTTTTGAAATTCCTGTTTGGTATAAATACAACCATAAATTTCGCCGCTGATGTGTAATACCGGCTCATTGTTTTGCATTTGTACCGAGAATACATTTGCCTCATTTTTATCGTAACCAATGGGCGGCAGGGTTTTACCACTCGCATCCTTAGGCGCCTCGCCTTTATAAGGAAACTTAAGCCGGTAACTTTGGTAAATTGTCCACTTACTCATTTTTTTATCCATAAGGCTGATCCAGCCCTTATCGGGATTGAATGATGTGAGCGCCAATATAAACAAGCAGCTTAAAACAATGGTTGAGCTTTTTTTCATAGTGGTGAGATGCTATAACACTGAGGTTTAGTTAATACGCAATCGATTGTTATTTCAATATAAAAGTACATAAACAGCTTTAATAAAAAGCCGCTTATGGTAAAAAATAATTATCAATTGATTAAAAACTACCAGCTCGTAATTATTGCTTTTTAGCCCATTCCTGCTGGTCTTCTGGCGAAAGAAAGGTCCAGGCCATGATCCTGCTTGCTTTTTGCCCTTGCGACATGTTGATGGTTTGCACTTCGGTTGCACCAGCCTTTTGCAAAGCATTATACAAAATGCGCAAATTTTCTTTTTTTGATACCAGTGTAGTGAACCATAAGCATTGCTTAGCAAAACGGGCACTTTGCGTAGCCATTTGTTTTAAAAATGCAGCTTCGCCACCGGGATACCATAATTCGGTATTTTGGCCGCCAAAGTTTAGCACGGGTTCGTTATCTGTTTTTAAGCCCAGGTTATTCCATTTGCGGCGTGAGCCCTCGGCAGCCTCTTTAATGGAGGCATGAAATGGAGGGTTGCAAATGGTAAGATCAAACTTCTCGCCGGGTTTTATGGCAAATACAAAAATATCAGCCTTGTGTTTTTGCAACCGCAGTTCAATGGCATTCTTCAGCTCATCGTTTTTAGTGATAATTTCCTGGGCTGCCTGTAAAGCTTCTTCATCTATATCTATCCCAACAAAGCTCCAGCCATATTCCTGGTGGCCAATGATAGGGTATACACAATTTGCCCCTACCCCAATATCCAACACCCTAACTTTTTTGCCCTTACGAATAACACCGCCATTGGCTGTAGCCAAAAGATCGGCCACATAATGAATATAATCGGCCCGGCCTGGGATAGGTGGGCATAGATAGCTTTCAGGGATATCCCAAAAGCCGATACCATAATGATGCTTTAATAAAGCCTTATTAAGCAACTTAACCGCCTCCGGATTGGCAAAGTTGATAGTTTGACTATCATATTTATTTACCGTTACAAAAGGGCGTAGCTTGGGAATGGCCCTCATCAGCGCCTTAAAATCATAGCCCTCGCGATGGCGGTTACGCGGGTGCATAAATTCTTTAATTTCGGGTTGATTTGGGGCTGATTCTGGCAAGTTGTTATTTGTTAATTTATAAATTTAAAAAAGGTAGTTTCTTAATTAGCTTTAAGCTTTCCGCCTTCAGCTTTTAGCTATCTACCCTACAATACTGCCCAAATTGGCAGGCGAATAATTAATTGATTTAAGTGTTTTGCTATCCGCGGTACGATATACCAGGTATAATCCGTCAATCTCTTTATAGTGCGATTCGGTACCCGCTGTATTACGGTAATGCTCAATAGTTTGGTTAGCTTCTTCTATAGTTTTGCAGGCCTTGCTCATGTTGGAGCGATGAACCTCATCAAACAATTCCTTAAACTTTTCGCCAAGACCAAACTCCAGTACCGCACCTGATAAAACATATTGCAGATCGCATAGCGCATCGGCTATTTCAACCAGGTTATTATCATTAACCGCTTCCTGTAATTCCTTAAGCTCTTCGGCCAAAAGTTCTATACGTAACTGGCACCGCTCCTTTGACGGAATCTGTGGCGCAGCTATAATAGGGTGTTTAAAAGTGCTGTGAAATTCGGCAACCTGGTTTAAAGAGTTTAAATCTTGAATCATAATTTTCAGGAAGTATTTAAGGGCGCTAAGTTATGAATAACCACAGCGCTTTCAAAAAAACGCAAATTTAAAACAGATTCACAAAAATTTGGTTATGCTATATGATTAACAATCAGTTAACATATAGTAACTTTGTTAACATAAACATAATATTAAAGTAGCTTTATATTAACCTATCTTTGTGCCGAAAATAAGTTCAAAATCAACCTGAATTTTCTCAACCCTTTTCCATGAAAAATAAAAAAACAAAATCCTCCGCGAAGGAGGCCCGCAAAGCTCTTAAAAAACAATTGAACGATAAATTTACCGATCAGTTAAAAGCTATTGTAAGCGAAATTGGACCAGATCTGAAAAATGTAACTAAGGCTATTGAAAAAGCTGCCAGGAACTTAGCTAAAACACTTGCTGCCAAAATAAGCGACAAAAAAGAAGCTCCTGCCGAAGCCGATAAAAAAACCAAAGTGATTTCGGCTGAAGCCAAAGCTCCTGTTTTGCCTGTTGCCAAACCAGCAGAAGCTAAAAAAACTGTAGCAAAAAGTAACACCAAAACTGCTGCCCCTAAGCCAGTTGTTACCAAAGAAGAAACTGTAAAATAATACCTCTTTTAGGGCATTACCATTTTATTTTTGCTAAAGGGTTTCATATCCAATAGTTAAAAATCAAATGGTTTTCCCAAAGCGATTGCGCTTAAAGCAGTTACATCATTGATTTTTAACGATATAACGCCACAGCTCAACTAACGTGTATTAGTTATAATGCAGGCAAAGCATTAAAAGTACAATTCTTTACATCAGTAATTTTGTTGTTTCCCATGTTTACTGCAGTAAACATGGTTCGGGGCTGTTTTTATCCTTTTTGTTTTTCGCCCAAAGAGAACCAATTGCCAGAGTCGTCCTTAAATAAGGCTTCAAAACCATAAAACTCTTTTGTTGGTTCTTTTTTAAATTCAACGCCTTTGGCTTTCAACTCTTCATAAGTTGCCATCAGGTCGTTACACTCAAATACGCCAAAGCCAAAAGTACCCTGGCTTACCAATGCACGCATTTGTTGGGCCGCCTCATCTTTAAACATCATGCCTTCGGCAATAGCCATAAGGGATATTTCCAGTTCGGGTTGTTCGGGTGGGCATACCGTGAGCCAGCGCATTCCCGGCCCGATGGATGCATCGGTATGCACTTTAAAACCAAGCTTGTTAACGTAAAACTCAAAAGCACTGTCCTGGTCAAGAACAAATATGCTAACGTGGTTCATTTTTGTGATCATCTGTAATTATTGTTTAAACCAAAGATGTACAATAAAGGAGGAGCGTACTTATTGAAAATTGCTGTTTTTTATCCAGCCATTTTCCTGCGCAAAACAATTAGGAATGAATTTTAGTGGTGATTGCAGCATATCGGCCGATCTTTTAAGCGCCTGTTGCTGGTATGCATAAGGCGACTGCCGCAGAACTTTTTTAAACAAAGCCGAAAAAGAGCTGGCACTATCAAACCCTACAGCATAACATACCTGTGTTACAGGTGTACCTGTTTGCAGCAGCAAGCGGGCTTGCTCAATTCTTACAGCTATCAGATACTGGTGCGGCGTTTTACCGTAAGTAGATTTAAACAGGCGAATGAAATGGAACTTTGAGAAAAAGGCTTCGTCAGCAATATCATCCAAGTTGATAGGCTGGTGATAATGATCATCAATAAACAATTTGGCATGCACAATACGCCTGTACAAGTAAATTTTGGGAATGGATGCGGTACCTGCCATACTATTTTTAAAAACCAAAGTAAAGATGAGGCAATTAGTTAAAATACTCAACCTGCTAACCGTAATAATTTTTTTAAAACATTTTCTTCTCTAATGATATTTTAATAACTGCTAACCGTTTAGTATCCTTGTATACATCTTTCTAAAGCTTAAATGGCGTTAAAACATAGTTCTGCTTTTCCCCCGGAAATGTTAAGGGTTTTTGAGACGTTACCTCAACCCTACCTGGTACTTTCACCGGCTTTTTATATACTTACGGCCAGTAATGCCTATTTACAGCTAACAGGTAGAACGAGATTAGCGCTCGAAGAACAATATCTTTTTGATGTTTTCCCTCAAATTCCTGATCCGTCATCACATGAGGGAGGTATCTCCTTTTCGTTAAATAAAGTATTAGAAACCCGCCAGCCGCATCAATTGCCGGTAATGCGGTTTGATATACCCAATGCCAGTAATACTTTACAATTTGAAGAACACTACTGGAATACCTCCCACACACCGATTTTGGATAACGAGGGCGAAATAAGTTACATTATTCACCATACCCAGGATGTTACCCAGCAGGTGATTGCCGAACGGAGTTTAAAAGAAAGTCTGGAAAAAGAAATAGTAGCTGCTGCAAAGGCCCAAAATCTGAGCAAACAAATGGAAAAACTTTTTGCGGAGATCCCTGCGCAGATAGCCATAGTTACCGGGCCCGATATGGTCTATGATTTCATAAATCCACGGTATAAGAGTGAGCTTTTTCCCAACCGCGAGGTATTAGGCAAACCCTTACTATACGCCTTGCCCGAAGTAGCCGGCCAACCCATCTGGGATGAGCTGCAGCGTGTTTACAAAACCGGAGAAACCTTTGCCGGCAATGAAATTTGCATACCCCTGGCCAGCGAAATTGGCAAACCTTTAAAAGACCATTATTTTAACTTTGTTTACCAGGCCATAAAAAACGAGAAAGGCGAAATAGTATCTGTTTTAAGTTTTAAATATGAAGTAACCGAACTTGTTTTAGCCAAAAAAAATCTCGAACAAAACAAGCAGGAGCTATTGACTTTAAATTATGAATTGGCAAATGCCAATGAAGAGATACAGGCCACCAATGAGGAAATAAGAGCATCTAATGAAGAACTGAACGCCACCAACGAGGAGTTGTTTTTAGCCCAGCAAAATATGCTTAAGCTAAATGATGAATTGGAGGAAAGGGTTAAAGTACGGAGCATTGAACTTTTTAATGCCCAGGCCGATGCAGCCGGCGAACGCGACAGGCTGAAAAGATTTTTTATGCAATTACCTACAGGTATTTGTTTGCTTGATGGGCCCGAGATGATATTTGAATTGGTGAACCCACCATACCAGCAACTCTTTCCTGGCAGGGATCTGTTGAATAAACCCATTTTAGAAGCATTGCCAGAGCTGGCAGGCACCCCTATTATAGATATATTAAAAAGTGTTTATTATACCGGTAATACTTTTGAAGGTAAAGAATTTTTAGTACCGTTGGCGCGCACTGCCAACGGCCCTATCGAAGACCGTTACTTTACATTTATTTACCAGGCAAGGTATGACGGCGATGGCATTGTGGATGGAATTTTGGTTTTTGCTTTTGAGATAACAGAAACCGTACTTACCCGGCAAAAAGAAAAAGAAAACGAGCAGCGTTTTAGATTTTTACTGAATGCAATGCCGCAACAGGTTTGGACAGCACGCCCCGACGGCGTTCTTGATTATGTAAATGAGGTGGTTTGCGATGATTTTGGCCAAAGCATGGATCATGTATTGGGACGTAGCCTGCAGGAATTTATACATCCTGATGACAGGCACAGGAGTGCGCTAAAATGGAAAGCCGCTTTGCAAAACGCCAATGAATTTACGGTTGAGTTTCGCCTCAAATTTCATGACGGGCAGTATGTATGGCATTTGGCCAGGGCTGTGCCACTGGTAGAGAACGGACAGATACGATTATGGCTGGGTACAAATACCAATATTGAGGCACAAAAAGATAACGAACAAAAGAAGGATGAATTCCTGTCAATAGCCAGTCATGAGTTAAAAACACCACTTACCAGTATTAAGGCCTTTAATCAGTTGATGCTGCGTACAAATGAAATACAAAAGCTAAACGGATTTGTACAAAAATCGGCAGCGCACATACTTAGGTTAGAGAAACTGATCAGCAATCTATTGGATGTTACCCGTATCAACGCCGGTAAAATAGATTATAATATGGAAGCCTTCAGTTTTGTGGAGATGCTTAAAGATAGTATAGAAAGTGTGCAACAGGCAACGGCATCGCACCAGATCATTCTCGAAAAAGCTGATGATGCCATCTACACCGGCGATCGTTTCCGGCTGGAGCAGGTAGTAAATAACTTTCTTAGCAACGCTATAAAATACTCGCCAGAGGCGGATAGGGTAATTGTGAATTGCACCCTGCATCCTGATAACAGCCTCATAGTATCTGTTCAGGATTTTGGTATCGGCATCGAAGAAAAAGACCTGATGCGTCTGTTTGATCGTTATTACCGGGTGGATAATACTGCCATGCGCTTTGAAGGTTTGGGCCTGGGGCTTTTTATATCGGCCGAAATCCTGAAAAGACACAACGGCAGTTTCTGGATTGAAAGCGTGCCTGGTGAGGGTTCAACTTTCTTTTTTAGGCTGATGCTTGACCATGCGACAAGGATCGAACCTGTAAAAGACGGCTATAGATACTACCAGGATGACACAATCACCTTGACTTATAACCAGGAACATAGCCGTATAGATGCCGATTGGACAGGTTTCCAAAACCTGGAATCAATACAAAAGGGATGCCTGCGCATACTGGATATGCTGGAAGAAAACAATGCTCATAAAGTGCTCAATAACAATATTCATGTACTTGGCAATTGGTCAGAAGCGGCAGACTGGAGCAATACAGAATGGTTCCCGGCTATGGAAAAAGCAGGATTGCAATATTTTGCCTGGATCTACTCACCAAGCGTTTTTAGCCAGCTATCTGCAAAAAAAAGTGTAGATACCCTGACAGGTAAAGTTGTTTTCCAGTTTTTTAACGATGCGGACCTGGCAATAGAATGGATAGATAGCAAGTAGGCCCTGTACTATAAAATAGCAAGCCCCTAAAACTTAATTTACGGGCCTGAGTATAATTCTTTATTAGGACAATGCAGTGCCAAATCATTTACCCCATCATCATATAACCGTTAAGTTCATTCTGCAGTTGTTTTGCAGTCGCAATTAATGATTTATCGGTAATGTAGTCATCAATGTCAATATCCTTGCCCATGAGGCTTTCTTTAAAAACATCCTGAAACCTGAAATATTTCAACGAAAAATTCCAGTTATTTTGAAGGTGTGCAAAAACGCTGGCATCTTCTTTATTTAACATCGAATAATTAACTACTACAAAAGCATCGCGGTTTAATTTTTTTATACACTTTAATATATCCTGGTTATAGGATATCCAAATTTTCAAAAATTCCTGACTGTAACTATGGTAAAAAGCGTCCAGTCGCCGGCTCCGCCTAAACCAGGTCCATACCAACCGCGACAGGTATTTACGGGCCATGTATTTATTATCGATGTATTTAAACTCCCGCCTCAATAATGAACTGGTTACAGACTGATAGTTGCGCAGGATTATAAGATAGCAGGCTTCGGGAATCAACTCCTTATAAACATCCAGGAAAAGACATGTTCGGGGATCTTTCCATCCCCATTGATCATATAACTGCCGCTTGGTTTTAATAATACTTTTAACTTTTTCGCGCTCGTAGATAGAAAAGGTGTCTACATGTTGGTCTGTTAATCCCGATGTAGGGAGTTGATGGTTGGCGAGGATCTCTTCGTGCATTTTTAAAAACTCTAAATCTTCAAAGTCACCTTCAACATTTCCGTGATTCGGCAAGGCCAGTCGTTCGCCCAATTGCATACCGCATTTAGTAAGCCAATGGGTAATAAGCGAGGTGCCCGAGCGGTGCATGCCTGCAATAATGAGCGTTCTTTTTTGCATAACTATAATAGGCAATACGATAAACGATAATGGCCTTTGGCCTAAATTCTATCGGTTACTTTATGTTGAGCCTGTTCAACAGGATGAAGATTATTCAAGATAAAATACAGCAGTGATGAAGTGCTTTGCTGTATGGTACTTTCGTTAGTATTTATATATAAATCTGGTTTATAGGGCACATCAAACTGCGCGTTAACGCCCGTAAGATTAGTTAATTTATCAGGATGCCCATCTGGTAAAAAGGCTTTTTTGTACAGTCCCTTCGTATCCCGGTTGATAAGTTTATTAATGGGGCAATCAATATAAACAATGTTTACATGTCCATATTTTTCGGCCAGTTCGCGGCGCATCTCATCGTAAGGGTTTATAGCGCTTACGATAGTAACTATGCCGTGTGCCGAAAACCGGCTGGCGATAAAACCTAACCGACGTATATTTTCACATCGGTCGGCTTTGCTAAAACCCAGGTCGCGGCAAATTTCATTGCGATATTCATCACCATCAATTATTTCCGTTCTTATGGCAAGTCCGGTTAGTTCATTGGCAACATTTTGTGCTAATGTTGTTTTTCCTGCCCCTGATAATCCGCAGAATAGAAGTATCATAATCTAATAATTTATGTTTTCATTTATCATGCCGCAAACGCACTGCAGGATGCTATTCGCTAAGTGAACATAGGGAATTAAATTACAGGTTAAATTATGTTACATTGTAAATAGTTCTTTACAAACAAGTTAACACGCAGGCCAAAAACCTCAAAAAACCTTTAAATTAGACTGCAAAGGGCGTTTTTTCTTAAACGACAAGTACATCTACCAGTATATTAGTTGATACACCTAACAAAAATGTTACCTGTTTTACGGCTTACCGAAGCAGCTTTAGCGTGCTGTTAGTGTAGTATTTTAAACATCAGTTCTTTCATCAATTCGCCGTGGGGAGCGTTTGATTCAACACCTTTACTTTTAAGGTCGTACTCGCGCAGGTAGCTGATAACCTGCATTGTTTTTGGATAGTTATAACTGCGACCAGCAAGTTCATAATCTTTCACAAAATAAGGATTCACCCCCAGCTCGCGGGCAACGTTTTGCTGTGATTTATCTTTTACGTAATGATAAGCCAGCACCTTACTAAAAAAATTATTAAGGTTACCCAGCACCAGCACTATAGGATTGGCTTTGGGGTTGGCTTCAAAATAATTAATAATCTGGTTAACCTTAAACGCGTCTTTTTTACTGAGTGCGGTTTGCAGTTCAAATACATTGTACTCCTTACTGATGCCAATGTTATCCTGTATGAGTTTCAGGGTTATCTCCTGCCCGGCGGCCACGTTCAGCATCAGCTTATCAAGCTCATTTGAAATTTTCGAGAGATCATTACCCAGGTATTCTGATAACATAGCCGAAGCCTGCTGGTTTATTTTGTAACCTTTATCGCTTATAAATCCCTCAATCCAGGCTGGTATCTTGCTATCATATAAAGGGGCCGATTCAAAAATGAGTCCATTCTTTTCTATCGCTTTATACGTTTTTTTGCGCTTATCAAACTTTCCATATTTGTAGCAAAATACCAGTATAGTACTTGCTAATGGTTTTTCAAGATAGCTCAATAAGGGGTCGATCCCTTTTTTATTGTCATCATCCTTACCCCATTTCATATCCTGGGCTTCCTTTACCAGCACAACCTGGTAATCTGCCATCATGGGGTAACGCTTGGCAGCGTTAAGTACCGACATCATATCGGTATCCTTACCATATACTACAGTTTGATTAAAGCCTTTCTCGGCGTCAGGAAGCAAGTGATGCTCAATATGATTGCTTACCAGGTCAATAAAATAGGGTTCTTCGCCATGCAGCAGATACAAAGGTTTGTATTTGCGGTTTTTGATATCCTTTAATATTTCTGCAGCAGTCATCTTTTTAAGTCAAAATCAAAAGTCAAAATTGACTTTTATTCCGGATATTCAAAATTAAAAAAACGAAGCGGTAAAATGTTCTTATTATCAAATTGTGGAAAGTAATATTTATAACACTTCTGTGTTACCCGCTTTACTTGCTATTTTTGACTTTTTAATTTTGACTTTTTAATTCATGTTACAGCCGCTTAATTTACCGCCCTACCCTTTTAAAATAAGCGACGAGAACGGGCAATTATCACTGTTTGATGAGATCCGTAAAAAGACCATCATTCTTACGCCCGAAGAATGGGTAAGGCAGCATTTTGTGCAATACCTTATCAGGCAAAAAAACTACCCCCGGTCCCTAATCAGGCTCGAAGGTGGTCTTAAACTCAACGGCCTGCAAAAACGTACAGATATTGTGGTGTTTAACAGCGATGGAAAGCGAATATTAATTGTAGAGTGTAAGGCACCATCAATTACTATTGATCAAAAAACCTTTGACCAGGTAGCCCGCTATAACATGGTGCATAAAGTATCGCTGCTGGCAGTTAGTAACGGACTGCAACACTACTATTGCACCATTGATCTGGAGAAAAGAGAATATAAGTTTATTGAAGATTTACCGGCATACAACAAACCCATTTAAACGGCTACTGCCAGGGTTTGAATTTTCTCAAGCAATTCATTGGGCTTAAATGGCTTTGATACATAATCATTCATGCCAGCCTCCTGAACTTTTTCCTTAATATCAAACAAAGCCGAAGCCGTAAGCGCTATAATAGGGATCTTTGACTTTTTAGGATCGGCCATTTTCCTGATCTCTATGGTGGCATCAAAACCATTCATAACCGGCATTTGCAAATCCATCAGGATAATATCGAAATTGCCATATTGCATCAATTCAACCGCCTGTATGCCATTTTCGGCAATGGTGGGTATAATATTCCATTTTGATAATAGCTTCTTCATCAGCATAACATTTACAATGTTATCTTCGGCAATAAGAACTCTTACACCCGATAAATCATCTCCCTGGTACTCAGCCTTTGGTAATGGGGCAATTACTTTTTCCACAACCATTTCTGTTGACACCGGGAACTCCATTGTAAACGAGAACTCCGATCCTTCACCAACCTTACTTTTAACATCCATCTGCAGGCCCTGCAAATCAAGTAACCGTTTTATAATAGCCAAACCTAATCCCGTGCCACCATATTGACGGGTAGTGGTTAATGACTCTTGCGTAAATGGTTCAAATATGCTGGCAAGCTCATGTTCTGCAATGCCGATACCCGTATCTTTTACCAAAAACTTAACGGTAACTGTATTATGCCTATCCTCAAAACAGGTAGCACTAACCAATACATCTCCCTTTGGTGTAAATTTTATGGCGTTACTAACCAGGTTATAAATAATTTGTGTAATGCGCGTAGGGTCGCCAAAAATCACCTTATTTTTTAATGTACAATCAACTTCAACATTAAACTTCAATCCCTTTTCCTCGGCCTTTATCATTTGCGCGCCACAAATATTATTAATCAGCTCTACGAGGTTAAATCGCACATTCTCGAAAACAACTTTACCCGACTCTATCTTATTAAAATCAAGCACATCATTAACAATTGCAAGCAGGTTATTTGCAGAAAACTTTAGTACCTCCAGGTTCTCCACCTGGTCGTTTCGCGGGTCTCCCATCATTAACAGGTTACTCATTCCTATCACCGCATTAAGTGGCGTACGAATTTCATGCGACATGGTTGAAAGAAATTCAGATTTGGCATGAGTTGATTTCTCGGCCTTTTCAATTGCTTTTTCAAGCCTTGCATTAAGCGCTTCCTGTTCTTTGCTGCTATCTTTAAGCTGTTTTATATTCTTTAAAAAGGCTGTATAAAAGTGGCTGTGAATAAATATGAGCAGTATAAAATTGGCAAACAACGTAATAATAATGGTTGATTGATCAATCTTATCAGGCTTTATACCAATTACATAACCTTTGGTAAATTCAACAATCATAAAGGCAAGCACCGGCACCGTGTTCAACAACGAATAAACAAGCCCATCCGTTTGCCCCAGCATGTAGTAGCTAAACACAATTACCAGTATAATTACCTGTACCGTAACTATATTAACTGTTTGAACTGTTAAATAAACAATGGTGACGTTGGCTATTGTACCTGCACTGAGTAGTAAGTGCGAAATTAAACGCCAGTTGGGCCTGTAGGTCAACATCTTAAACAGGATGGCAACACATGCCATTAATGCCCCCGCGGTATAGGCCAGCATCATTTGCCCCTGGAAATACACACTCAGAAATACGGTGCCCAGGGCTATAAACACCAGCGGAAAACCGTAATAAAGCAGCCGGATACGGGCCTGATCAAGGAAAGGCTGCTCCTTTGTTAAAATTTTATAAATGGAAAAGTTAAAAAAACTTACTTCTTTACTCATGGTCAATGGGCATGTTACCGCACGTTTTTTATAAAGGGCTATGATATATATTATATTATAGCCCTTTACATCATGCGGTTTACAGCCTCTTGTTCATGCAATTAGCAAGCCAAATCAATTAAGTTTTGTTCAATGATATTCAATTTAGCTTCGGCATCAGCTCTTTTCCGTTGCTCAATTTCAATAACCTCGGGCTTAGCGTTGCTCATAAAGCGCTCATTACCAAGCTTTGCATTTACCGATTTCAGAAATCCTAAAAGGTATTCTTTCTCTTTTCCAAGCCTGGCACACTCAGCAACAGGGTCAAGATTTTGGCTTAAGGGAATAAAAAACTCATCAGTTGAAGCAATAAAATTAACTGCCCCTATAACCTTATCATCAACCTCGCTAAACTGGCTTATATTACCCAACTTGGATATAATAGCCTGGTATTGCTGATAATTTACGCCTGAATTTGATTTATAGGATAGCTCAAGCGCCTCTTTAGGTGAGATTTGTTTTGTGTTACGAATATTCCTGATTTGTGTAAGAACAATTTGAACGATCTCTACTTCGCTAATTAGCTGAGTATTTATTTCCCCAATGTTTGGCAATTGGGCAACAATACAACAATCTTTTTCTGCACGTTCTCCAAGTAATTCATCATGCCAAAGCTCCTCCGTAAGGAAAGGCATAAAAGGGTGCAGCACCTTTAAAATATTTTCAAAATACTGAACGGTAGTAGTATACGTAACTTTATCAATAGGCTGCAGGTATACAGGCTTTATCATTTCAAGATACCAGGCACAGAAATCATCCCAAACCAGCTTATAGGTAGCCATCAACGCCTCCGATAAGCGGTACTGTGCAAAGTTATCTTCTATCTCGCCAAGGGCCTGGTTAAATCTGCTGCCAAACCATTCAATAGCTATCTCGTTTGGATTTGCCAGGCTTGCATCAACCTCCCAACCTTTTATCAGTTTAAAAGCGTTCCAAATTTTATTGGCAAAATTACGGCCCTGCTCGCAATAGCTTACATCAAACATCAAATCGTTACCGGCAGGCGAGCAAAGCAGCATACCTACCCTTACACCGTCGGCACCGTATTGTTCAATAAGATCAAGCGGATCTGGCGAGTTGCCTAATGATTTTGACATTTTGCGGCCCAGCTTATCACGCACAATACCAGTTAGGTAAACGTTTTTAAACGGCGCCTGTCCCCTAAACTCGTGTCCGGCCATAATCATCCTGGCTACCCAGAAAAACAAGATCTCGGGAGCTGTTACCAGATCATTAGTTGGATAATAATAGTTGATATCGGCATTTTCAGGATCTTTAAATCCGTTAAATACAGATATTGGCCATAACCATGAAGAGAACCAGGTATCAACAACATCCGGATCCTGAGTTAGGTCCTGGATAGTAAGCTGTGGGTTTTTAGTTTTAAGCCTTGCCTCTTCTAAAGCTTCTTCAATATTTTTAGCAATAACAAATTCGCCGTTTGGTAAATACCATGCAGGTATTTGTTGTCCCCACCATAACTGCCGGCTAATATTCCAGTCCCTAACGTTCTCCATCCAATGGCGGTAGGTGTTTATAAACTTTTCAGGAATCAGCTTTACTTCGCCATTTAATACATAATCAAGGGCGGGCTTAGCCATTTCACTCATTTTGCAAAACCATTGCATGGATAGTTTTGGCTCAATCACCGCATCGGTACGTTCAGAAAAACCAATTTGCGATTTGTAATCCTCTACCTTTGTTAAAGCACCGGCTTCATCCAACAGTACAGCAATTTTTTTACGTGCCGCAAAACGATCCTCGCCCACCAATATTTGTGCTTTCTCGTTCAGCGTACCATCGTCATTTAAAATATCAATAACCGGCAGGTTGTGTTTCTGCCCAAGTTCATAGTCATTCAAATCATGCGCAGGTGTAACCTTTAAACAGCCTGTACCAAAATCCATGGTAACATACTCATCCAAAATAACCGGGATCTCGCGGTTAATCAACGGGATAAAAACCGTTTTGCCATGCAAATGCAAATACCGCTCATCATTAGGGTTGATACAGATAGCCGCGTCTGCCATAATTGTTTCCGGGCGGGTAGTGGCAATGGTTAAATAGTTGTGTGTTGCGTGTTGCGTGTTGCCGGTAGCTTCATCAGCAACCGGAATCTCTTCACCCGCAACAGGCAACCCGTCTCCCGCAACCGAATACTTTATATAATAAAGCTTCTGATTAACTTCTTTCCTGATAACTTCTTCATCGCTCACCGCTGTTTTTCCCTGCGGATCCCAATTCACCATGCGTACGCCACGGTAAATCCATCCTTTTTTGTAAAGATGAATAAAAGTATCTATCACGGCTTCGGATAATTCCTCGTCCATGGTAAATTTGGTACGATCCCAATCGCAGGATGCACCTAATTTTTTAAGTTGTTCAAGGATGATACCGCCGTATTTTTCCTTCCACTCCCAGGCATAAGCCAAAAATTCGGGGCGGGTAAGGTCTTTTTTGCTAATGCCGCGTTCTTTAAGCATGGCAACAACCTTTGCTTCAGTAGCAATACTGGCGTGGTCGGTTCCGGGAACCCAGCAGGCATTTTTCCCCTTCATACGGGCACGGCGCACCAATACATCCTGTATAGTATTGTTCAACATATGGCCCATATGCAAGACCCCGGTAACATTTGGCGGCGGAATGACTATTGTATAAGGCTCGCGCTCATCGGGCACCGACTTAAAAAAATCGTGCTTTAACCAGTAACTGTACCATTTATCCTCGGTTTCTTTAGGCAAATACGTTTTAGAAATACTCATAACGCGCAAAAATAAGCAAATGTATGAATAGTTGCAGGGCTTTTTTGGTTCGGTTTGCGGGAATCTGGATCAGGAGGTTGAGTATGTTGCCGGAGGCTGGTTAACCGCCCAACATTTCAAACTTATTTTCTCAAAACCCACGGCTCTAAAACTATAAATCTTAACAGGCCACCCGTAACCCGCTTCCCGCAACCAACGTTTCATCACAATATTTTTACATTTAAAAAGTTATTATATAAAATAAAGCACTAACAAGCATGAAATCAATGCATATACATCGCTTCTGGGTTGACATTTTAAAAAGATCAAAGCTGGATTTTGTGATAAACTGGTTCAATCGTTAAACGGCCACCCCTGCCGGTTGTAGGTTTTTATTAGTTTTCATTAACCTTAATTTTTAAGAAATTAAAGTTCTGTACTTTGTACTATTAGGGTATTGATCCCATCGGCAACGTCTTTGCTATTGAAGCAATAAATCTCCGAACGTAGCCGAATTCTCGGAATTAAGGAATTAAGCCTGCATTATCCTAATTGATATAGTATTATATTTTACTGATCACACCGGCTTCAAAATCCCATCTTAAAGAGTATCTTGTACCAAGACGGGTGTACGCAATTACGGATGAACTTAATGTATTGAACAGCTGCATATCAAAAATGCAAAAAGCGGTTCAATTAAAAAAACATATAATTTTTTGAAATACAACCATTTACACACAATAACATTTCTAAAAAAGCATAATCCGGATTCTGAACATATATAGCTGAAATTAGAACCCCCGCTTTGCCCAAACTTTACAACCTTCAAACATTTCCGCATTACAACATCTCACTCAAACTCCTATCTTTGCAGCTGATATGATTATCCAGCAATTCTACGATAAAGGGTTGGCGCATGCATCTTACGCCGTGATCCGTTCAGGTAAAATGATCGTTATTGATCCGGCGCGTAACCCGCAGCCTTATTATGATTTCGCGGCCCAGCATGATGCCGATCTTGTGGGCGTTATTGAAACTCATCCCCATGCCGATTTTGTGAGCTCGCACCTCGAAATTCATAAAGCTACCAATGCTGTTATCTATTGCAGTAAGCTAACCGCTGCAACATATCCGCACGAAACCTTCGACGATGGTGATGTTATACAGCTAAATGATATTAAGCTAAAAGCCATTAATACACCGGGACATTCGCCAGATTCCATCTGTATTTTGCTGGAAGACGAAAAAGGTAAAGAAACTGCCATTTTCACAGGCGACACCCTGTTTGTTGGTGACGTTGGCCGCCCTGACTTGCGCGAAAACGTTGGCAACATTACCGCAAAAAAAGAAGAACTGGCCGGGCAAATGTACCAAAGCACCCGCCAAAAATTGATGATACTGCCAAAACAAGTTGTGGTTTACCCTGCGCATGGCCCTGGTTCACTGTGCGGCAAAAATATGAGTCCTGATTTGCAAAGCACTATCGGCCGCGAGCTGCTTGAAAACTATGCCCTGCAATTGATGGATGAACTTACTTTTGTTAAAACCCTCACTACTGATCAACCATTTGTGCCTAAGTATTTCGAGTACGATGTGGAGCTTAATAAAAACGGTGCGCCAGCATTTCAGCAAAGCGTGGATAGTATCGCAAAAATCGATGCCGATATTCAACTAACTGAAGGCGTCACTATAATTGACAGTCGCCCCAAAAAAGCATTCAGAGTCGCTCACCTAAAAGGCGCGATCAACCTGCAGGATGGGGAAAAATTTGAAACCTGGTTAGGATCAATCCTTCAGCCAACTGAAAAATTTTACCTGATAGCAGAAGACGAAGCTACCGCCGACATATTAATTAAAAAGGCGGCAAAAATAGGGTATGAAAGCAATATTATTGCAACGCTTCAATACCCTCAAAACACGGCCGAAAAATTGGACGATCTGCATTTGGAAGATTTTAAAGCTAACCCTGAAAACTACACCATTGTGGATGTTCGCAACCAGAGTGAGGTAAGTGAAAGCAAGGCATTTAAAACAGCCATTAACATTCCCCTGCCTGAACTACGCGAACGCGTTGCTGAGATCCCAACTGATAAACCTATTGTTATTCACTGTGCTGCCGGATATCGTTCTGCAGCAGCAACCAGTATTGTGGCAGCCCAAATAAATACCGTACCGGTTTATGATTTGAGCGAACAAATAGCTGAGTTTTTAGTTCATTGATAATGGTTCATGAGCCACTTTTTCATGGTCCGGGCTTTCTTCGCTAAAAACCATGATTAATAATGAACAACTAATTTATCTACCATGAGCCACGAACTAACCATAGTCACCACTGCAGATGGTTCAAAAACCATTTACAATGCCCAGGTTGGCGAACTTTACCACTCGCGTAATGGAGCCCTGCAGGAGAGTCAACATGTATTTGTTAATTCTGGCCTAAGCTATTTTTTAGCTGATGCTGGTGTAAATGAAGTGAGCATCCTCGAAGTAGGCTTTGGCACTGGTTTAAACTTTTTATTAAGTGCCGATTTGTGTATTGCTAAAAAGATCCAACTTAATTATACCGGCATTGAGGCCTATCCGCTAACGTCTCAAATGATGGCGCAAACAGGGTATGATGAATATACCTCGCCGCAACTATGGCAAACTTACCTGGAGAAATATCCTGAAGCGTTACAGACCAAAGTTAACCTTGTTAATTATATCCAGCTTAATATTGCCAGTGTAACACTCCTGAATTTTAAGGTTGATGAAAAGCATGACATCATTTACTTTGACGCCTTTGCAGCTTCCCGCCAACCCGAAATGTGGGAAGAAGAAGCTATAAACCATGTGATAAACTTTTTAAAGCCGGGAGGTGTATTTGTTACTTACGCCATAACCGGCAACCTTAAACGAATGCTGAAAGCCCTTGGTTTAAAAATAGAAAAAGCCCCGGGCGCCGCCGGAAAAAGGGAAATGCTCAGGGCTGTTAAACCTAACGCTTAGGTAAGTCTATTCTCTAAAAAAAATTTGTCATTTAATGTCGGTTTACATAAACCTGAAACCAACATTAAACTTTAAGGTAAAACCATTATTTGCAGGTAATTCACGATAGGCCGCAAACTGCCCCTGCGCAAAATTGCTCCTGGTAGCGTAAATAATTGGACCACCACAAAGCGTAAACGCAAAGCGCGAACCTGATGGCGCGTAATTTACAGATGGCCCCACCAATAACCGAGCACCGCCTTCTGCCTCATCGCTTTGCCAAAAACCTTCCAGGTCCTGACCTACTGCTTCAACTCCGGCAAAAAACTGACCGCTGATATGGCGATGTAGCCCAATGCTTGTAATAATATCAAGTCCATCCCGCCTGGCATCAAAAGCTTTTTCCAATCTAACGTTTGCCCCAACTTTCCAGGAGGTAACATCATAAGCAGCTGTTATGCGGCTAAATGCTACATTATCATTATTAAACTCATGCCTGAAACCTAAACCGGCACCAATTCTAAATCCCATGGGTTGATTTCCCCCAATAAAATCTCGTAACAACTCGGCCTGTTGCAAGGTATGCACACCACCATTGTTACTAAAACCAGTACCTAAAGTTGCCAGGAAGGTAAACTTCTGACCCAAATATCCTTTAACAGAAATGTTTTGATCTACACCATCAAACCCAATTGGCGTAACCGTGTGCTCGCCATAGCCGCCAGAATAGTTTACACTCCAGTTTCTGCCCGAAGGATTTAAGGTATTAATGGTATACAAAAAAGGCTGGGGCTGTTCTAATGAGCTGCTTTGCTCGGTTGTTTTCATCAATTGCTGTGCACCGCAAAAATTAGTAAGCAAAAATAAAAAACACATAGTCAGGTAAAAATTCTTCATCATAGTTAGGATTTTAAAGTTTGCTAATAAAGTTAAATAATATTAGCTTTAAATTAATAGTGTGATAAGTTTGCATTAAAGATGTTATCCTACATTTGCAGTATTATATTACTTACGTACATCTTATGCCTCTAAAAGCTCCCGAAACTGCCCCTACTTCAACCATCGCATTTCAACGTTTACTTATTATTATGGACGATCTCAGGGCCAATTGTCCATGGGATAAAAAGCAAACACTTGAAAGCCTCAGACACCTTACTATCGAAGAAACCTACGAGTTAAGCGACGCCATTTTGGGCGATGACATGCAAGAGATAAAAAAAGAGCTTGGCGATATTATGCTGCACCTGGTTTTCTATGCTAAAATAGCTTCAGAAACTAACGATTTTACCATTACAGATGTGCTAAACAGTGTTTGCGACAAACTGATTAACCGTCACCCACATATTTATGGCGATGTTGAAGTACAGAACGAAGAAGATGTAAAACGCAACTGGGAGCAAATTAAGCTTAAAGAGGGTAACAAATCTGTTTTGGGTGGGGTACCGTCTTCATTACCTGCATTGGTAAAAGCATCCCGCATACAGGAAAAAGCACGGGGCGTAGGTTTTGATTGGGAGGAAAAAAACCAGGTTTGGGCCAAAGTGGAGGAAGAAATGCAGGAGTTTAAAAACGAATTTAATGCCGAAGACGAAACCACCATTGACCATGAAAAAGCTGAAGGCGAATTTGGCGATCTGCTATTTTCACTCATTAACTATGCACGCTTTATCAATATAAATCCAGAGAACGCGTTGGAGAAAACAAACCAAAAATTCATCAAACGCTTTCAATACCTGGAGCTTAAGGCCAAAGAAAACGGCAAGCACCTACAGGATATGAGCCTTGCCGAAATGGATGTTTTCTGGAATGAAGCAAAAAAACTTTAAGAATATGATAACCCATTGTAGCGTTTTGGTTATAAATACCGTAATAGCAGTTAAATAACAAAGATTATGAAACGAAATTTATTTTATTTACTACCATTATTGTTAACATTAGGTGTAGCTTGTTCACCAAAGTCTGATCCAATTGTAATCCCTACCCCTACCGGAACTTTTAATGGTTTGTTTAGATTATTAACCAAAAACTCAACTACCGGTAAATATGATACATTGAAAGATACCATCATTTTAAAAATGAACGCTTCTTTCCACTTTGCAGTGGTGGCAGATACTACAGTAAAACATGCCGGCAGCCACGGAACATTTGCTTTTGATAGTAATTACATTCAATTTAACGATAGCACTTTTAAAGCATCAGCGCCACGTACAAAAAACCACTTAGTTGGTGTTTACCAGTATCTTTATGATGGTAAAAACTTTAAAATGTTACGTGCAAGTTCGTCAATCAATCCGGATACTATAGGCAGGTATGATCTTGTAAAATCAGCAAATTAATTATTGTTTATAACTGAACAGCCGTCGCTTAAAATACGGCGATGGCTGTTTTAAATGTTACAAACCTTTTGTTAATGTCAACAGTCAGCCATAACTGTTAACATTACTCCGATCGATAAAAAATCTTTTTTTTATTTGTATCAATAATGTTATCTACTGCGTAATAACATTAAAACCAACACTATATTTAAGCGGAATTAAACACACTTAATGCATCCACCCAAGCGCATTACTGAAGAAGAGATCATCAGCCAATGCAAAAAAGGCAGCCTTAAATACCAGGAAATGCTGTATAAGCAGTTTTATGGCTACGCTATGGGTATAAGCTTACGCTACAGCCTTAATCGTGATGATGCGTTAGAAGCCGTAAATGATGCTTTTATAAAAGTGTTTAATGCAGTACATAATTATAATACCGATAAACCCTTTAAAGCCTGGTTACGCACGATTGTGGTAAACACGGCAATAGATCGACGTCGCAAAGATCTTAAATTCCAGTTAAATATTGATTTGGATAATGCCGCGCCAATTAGCAGTAATGTAAGTACGGTTGATAATTTGAATGCACAGGATATATTAAAATTGATGAATGAGCTGCCTGCTATACAGCTCACCATATTCAATATGTATGAAATAGATGGTTATAATCATGATGAAATTGGCAATATGTTAGCTATCCCGGCAAGCTCATCGCGCGTTTACCTGAGCCGGGCTAAAGAACGATTAAGAAAAATAATAACGCAAGAGGCACAAAACCATGGATGATAAGTGGGATAACGACTTAAGTGACCGCATCAGGGAGGTGTTTGATAATTACGAAGACACCACCGCTGATGAAGGCTGGCTGCTACTCAGGGAAAGATTCCCTGTGAAGGAGAAGAAGCGCCCCGTGGTTTGGCTATGGCGGGCAAGCGCTGCAGCGGGTTTACTGTTATTTTTAGGTATAGGTATTTGGATGATGGGCAAAAAACAGCCTGCCAATACCATAGCTGTGCAGCCATTAAAGCATCAGGCACAACCGCATAAAGTTGCACCTGCTGATACTTCAGCCCAATTAGCAACAAATACACATGTTACCATAAAAAGCAATCCTGCCGATACAATAACATCAACACCGGGCAGCATTGCTAACAATAGTTATGCATCTAATAAAAAAACCGCAGGCCATAATACCGGGGTTTCTGCAGTTACAAAAACACAAAATATTATTGCCAATATCAATCAATCAAATATAGGTCAATCAAAAAAAGCGGCTGTAACCGCACCAATTACTAACCCTTCTTCAGTAATTATAAATAGCGGCATCAATGATCAACTTATAGCCACACAACCTGCAAAAAAGCAAAATTCAAACTCAATTCCACCCACAAAAGGACCAGATAGTGTTAAAACAATTGCACCAGCAACTGATGCGCAATACGCCGTTAATGCCCCTGCAAATACGGCAATAATTACAACGCCTGTTGCCAAATCAAATAATACCAATCAACAGCCCACCCGCGTTAAACCTTCATCGGCCAGTGCCATGGACAAAATGCTTGCTGCCGATGATTCCAGGGCTCCAAAAGCTAAAGATATGGTGGATGATAAAAAAGTAAAATTCGGTATTTATGCCGCTACTTTTTTCAACTATGCCAAAGGCAGTGCTAACCAGGTAAACGCAGGAGCAGGTTTTACATCTGATATAAAGCTTAGCAAAAACCTTAAACTTTCAACCGGCGTAGCTCTGGCACAAAATACCTTAAGATATAATACCGCTACCCCGCCCAACAACAACGCGGCCCGCGCGGTAACCTTTGCAGTATCAGCCCAGGATAACATGCTGGTACCTGCTGCAGCTTTCCCGGTATTTAAAAATTACAATGCCAATTTAGTTGGGCTTGATGTGCCGATAAACATTAAATATGAGTTTAACCCGCAAAAAAGCGATGCTTATATTTCGGCGGGTTTAAGTTCTGGTACGTTTATCAATGAGGCATATACCACAAGTTATGCTTTGCCCGCTTCTTCTTCGTCGTTTGCAAATTCAGCACAACAAACAACGCAGGAAACAAGTCACCAAAGCTTCAACGGTTTCTATTTTGCTAAAACATTGAATGTATCCTTTGGTATAGGTACACCTTTGGGTAAAAGCAACCGATTAATAATTGAGCCATTTTTGAAATACCCGCTTGATGGATTAGGGTCGCAACAGATAAAGTTTGGAGCAGGCGGCTTAAACCTGAAACTGAACTTTTCAACATCAAAAAAATAAAGAAACGGCTACTTGTTTTAACGGGATTTGCAACTATGTCATTATCATTGTTTGCACAAAAGTTTGAATTATCGGCACAAGCTAATTTCGTGCGGTTTTATTGGGGTGATAAATCAGCAACGGAAATGATAAAGTTGGCTTTGACTATTGTGGCAGGAACCTTTCTGTACATGGCGCATTGAGGAGCTTATACGATAGTCACCGCATCACTAAAATAGTCACCGCATCACTAAAACTATTTAAACCTGATAGCCTTTACCGGCGAAATTTTACTCACCAGCATTGATGGTACAATAAGCACAAGCAAGCATATTACCAGCGTACCTAAATTTAACAGCAAAATATCTGATAAACTAAATTGCACCGGTACAAAAGTCATGTAATAGGACGCCTCATCGAGTTTAAAAAAATGAGTTTGCTGCTGAAAATAGCCCAGACCCACCCCCAATATATTCCCCAACAATAATCCCAACCCTATCAGGTAAGTGGCATTAAATAAAAACACCTTTTGAATGTTCCAGTTGGTTGCGCCCATGGCCTTAAACATGCCTATCATTGCCGTGCGCTCTAATATCATAATCAGCAGGGCCGATATCATGTTGATCACTGCTACAATAACCATCAATACCAGCATCACTACCGAGTTAACATCCAGTAAATTAAGCCATTCAAATATGGTTGGGTAATCCTCCATCACGGTGCGCGATTTCAGTTTTATAGGCAGTATATCGTCCAGCTTATTTGCAGCATAATTCACCTGGTCAAAATCGGCTATCCTCAACTCGTACTGCCCTATCTCACCCGGTTTCCAGTCGTTAAGGCGATTAATTAGTGATAAAGCACCAATGACAAAGGTTTTATCTACCTCCTCCACTCCGATGCTAAAAATGCCTTTTATTTTAAACTGGCGTTTGCGCATTGGATTCTGAACAAAATACATTAGTAGCTTATCGCCCACCTTTAATTTTAAACGGTTAGCTGTTTGCTGCGAAAGCATAATTTCCTTTTGAGCTTCAACAGAATCTTTAAAGTCGATCACATCGCCGGCAACCATCATCTTTTTAAAGTAACTAAAGTCATAAGTTTTATCAACTCCCTTTAATACTACTCCTTCAATTTCATTATTAGCCTTAATAATTCCGGGCTTGGTAGCGGTCGGCATTACGCGTGTAACCAGTGGGCTTTTAAGGGCACGTTTTACAAAATCACTATCGTAAGTTATGGGCGAACTATCGTATGAACTGTTCAGATCAAATTTTATCACACGGATATCCCCGGCAAAGCCGCGAACTTTTTCGCGAATCTCGTGTTTAAATCCTTTTACAATGGCCAATGATAATATCATCACGCCCAAACCAAGCATAATGCCAATGATGGCTATCCGTACAATCAGCTTTGAAAATGTACGCTTTGACTTGAATGTTATGCGGGCTGATATAAAGGAGGCGAAACTCAATGCAGGATGATTTTAGTACCTTCGCAAATATGCGGTTTTGCTATTAAACCTGCTACTTTTTAAATTGTTTCAATACAATATATTATGAAAATCATTCCTGTTTTTTTACAAAGTGCTTTAATAGTTGCCCTCAGTGTACATGCGGCCTGTAGCAATCCGGCTATCAACACCAGTAAAATATCCAAAGGAGGAAAAACCAATAAAAAAAATATCACAGAAATAATTACAGGTGCCGATCAAATTCCGCTGTATATTGACTATCTTAAGGGAAAAAATATTGGGATGGTTGTTAATCAAACTTCAATTATCGGCAAAACCTCTACACCCAGTGTTGATAGTTTATTAAAACTTGGCATCAGCATCAAAAAAGTATTTGGGCCCGAGCATGGTTTTCGGGGCAATGCAAGCAACGGCGCCGTAGTTACTGATGCCGTAGATCCCAAAACCGGTTTGCCGGTAATATCGTTATATGGCAATAAGCATTACAAACCCACAGCCGATGACCTGAAAGGTATCGATCTGATGATATTTGACATTCAGGATGTTGGTGTAAGATTTTATACCTATATATCAACCCTGCATTATGTAATGGAGGCTTGCGCCGAAAACAATGTTGAGCTGATGATATTGGATAGGCCCAACCCGAACGGCCATCTTATTGACGGCCCTATATTGGATACCACCTATCGCTCCTTTGTTGGGATGCACCCCATCCCCATAAGCCATGGCATGACTATAGGTGAATATGCAAAAATGATAAACGGAGAAGGCTGGTTAAAAAATGGCGTGAAATGCAAGCTGAAAATTATAAAAGTGGCCAATTACAAGCATAACTTACCCTATAAATTACCGGTAAGCCCATCGCCAAATTTAAATACCGATCAGTCAATTTTATTTTATCCAAGCATTTGTTTATTTGAAGGCACAACCTTCAGCCTGGGCAGGGGCACTTATTTCCCTTTCCTGGTGTTAGGGCATCCGCTGTTAAAAGGGATATATACCTATAGCTTTACACCATTAAGCATACCAGGTATGAGCGAAAATCCCCCTCAAAAGGATAAGCAATGTTTTGGTATCGATTTAAAGAATTACAGTACTGACAAGATCAGAAATATGGGCCATATCAACCTTGCATGGTTAATAGAGCTTTACAAAGCTTTCCCGGATAAAGGCCACTTTTTTAACGCCTACTTTACAAAACTGGCAGGCAATACTACCCTCCAAAAGCAAATTACCGATGGTAAAACAGAGGATGAGATCCGGAGCAGCTGGCAGCCCGGATTAGAGGAATTTAAACGCACGCGGAATAAGTACTTATTGTACGAATAACAGAAGACGCAAATAAAATAAAAGATCAACATGAGAATTGTATTTATGGGTACCCCCGAGTTTGCCGTTGCATCTTTGGATGCCTTGATAAAAGCAGGCTGCGATATAGTAGGTGTTGTTACCGCACCTGATAAACCTGCGGGCCGGGGACAAAAACTCTCCGAATCGGCAGTGAAGCAATACGCAGTAGCTAACGAGTTGAAAGTATTACAACCCGAAAAGCTAAAAAACCCGGAATTTTTAGCTGAGCTTAAAGCACTTCACGCTGATTTGCAGGTAGTAGTTGCGTTCCGTATGTTGCCAGAAGTAGTATGGACCATGCCCGCCAAAGGCACCATCAACTTGCATGCTTCATTGTTACCTCAATACCGGGGTGCCGCCCCTATTAACTGGGTGCTTATCAACGGCGAAAAAGAAAGCGGCGCAACCACTTTTTTCCTGAAACATGACATTGATACCGGTGATGTATTATTTACCGAAAAAATAACGCTTACCGGTCATGAATCTGCCGGCGACCTGCATGATCGCCTTATGAACAAAGGTGCTGGCTTGCTGGTGAAAACTGTAAAAGCCGTTGAAAGCGGCCGTTACAATGAGCATCCACAGGTAAACTTGCTAACAGGTGAAGAATTGAAACATGCTCCTAAAATTTTTAAAGAAGACTGCCTCATTGACTGGAACCAACCGGCGCTAAACATATACAACAAGATCCGCGGACTAAGTCCTATCCCTACCGCGTATACTAATCTGCATGGTAAAGTTTTAAAAGTATATGCTTCGGAGTTATTGCCAGATCAACCTGCCGTACAACCCGGTGATTTACTTACGGATAACAAAACATACCTTAAGTTTGCGGCAAAAGATGGCTTCATCAGCGTAAAAGATGTGCAGCTGGAAGGCAAAAAAAGAATGGGTATCGAAGATTTTTTAAGGGGGATGAAACTATAACAGATTATTTCCCCGACTTTTAAAACTTTATTAGGTTATCACATGCAGAGCACTCCCTATGATAGGGTTTTACTCTCCTGAGTAAGGGGTATACCGGATTTCGCATCCACCACAATCTTGTTCCCCATCCTTACCTTGATATCTGAACCTACAGCAAAAAAAGCTGATACAGGTTCTTTCTCCAGGTAAGGTTTAAATGCTTCGCCATAAAGGCCTGCTATATCAGCATCAAAAACATAATCTTTTACCTTGCCGGTTTGCCATGATACATGCTCAACCTGGTACTCGATTGTACTATTGCTATTCAGCTTGTTGTATCCCCAATAGTGCTCAAAAATAAATTCTTCGGCGCTTCCGGGGGTAATGTCCCGCAATTCGTTACTGGCTGTAGCACCAAGTCTGTTCCATTTGCCTTGAAACTTCCACTCGTATAAAAATCGGGTATGGTTATCTGCGATTTCTGTTACAGAACTGCGCATAGACATGGCGCTATAATGCTCTTTGTATAAATTATTGGCAATAAACGCTATAATTGGCTTGGGCACAATTTCACTTACAAAAACAGCTCCGCGTTTCCATGCCGTACCATCAAAATGTTTTACGTAGAACCGCAGGTTTACTTCCTCGAAATTTGCATGCCAGGGCCATTTGATGCCAAGTACTTTGGTATCCAGGAACATAAAGCCCACCATACTTACCAGGGCTTTGCCCTGCCACAGGTCAAGTTCCGTTCCGGGTGGTAAATAGGCATCCAAAACTTTGGCATCAACCTCGTAATTAAGCATTACAAGGTTTTTCCACTGCGCTTTTAAAAATTGAAGCTTCGCCATGGTTGTGAATGGTAAATAGAGAGAAGTAAATTAGTGAATAGAAGCTATATGACCAATAAAGAATAAATTACAAAGTAGCAGAAACCACTCACCATTCACCTCTCACTACTTACTACCTATTTCTTATAATACTTCATTGCTTCAGGTATCAAATTCTGAATATTTGCAATACGTGTAGCATCTGCCGGGTGAGTACTCAATAACTCGGGAGGCGATCCGCCTTTATTTTGTGCAGCCATCCGTTGCCAGAAAGCTATTGCGTTGTGAGGATCATAACCAGCCATAGCCATAAAAGTTAAGCCCAGGCGGTCGGCTTCTGATTCCTGGTTACGCGAATATTTTAACAATACCAGTTGTCCGCCTACACCATAAAGTTGGCCAATAATGGCTTGGGTAGTGCTCGACTGGCTACTTGTAGCAGCACCCACAGCCGCGCCGCCAAGCTGCGCCGCCTGTTGCTGAGAGATTCTTTCCGCAGCATGCCTTGCAATGGCGTGGCCAATTTCGTGCCCCATAACAACTGCCAGGTAAGCATCGGTATTGGCTACAGGTAATAAGCCACTGTAAACAGCTACTTTACCGCCGGGCATACACCACGCATTTACCTCGCTGCTTTGTATCAGGTTAAATTCCCATTGAAAATTATATTGATCGCCGTAACCGTTATCTTTTAAATAACGCTCAATAGCAACTGCCAGGTTGTTGCCAATGCGTTTTATGCGCTGGGCATCATTACCCGTTTCTACCACTTTGGTTTTTGGGTCAGACAGTAATTGTTTGTAACTGGCGGCGGCAGATTGATTTACTTCGGCGTCGCCAACCAAACTTAATTGCCGGCGGCCGGTAAGTGGCACAGTTGAACAGGAAGACAGGGCAATGATCATAATCATTGCTAATACAGGTTTGAACTTTTTCATGGTGATCAGGCAGCTTTTTTCTTTAAAAAATTAACTTTCGACTCGGTGCCCTTTAATAAGCGTTCTATATTTTTTTGGTGTGTTACCAATATCAGCATGCATATACACATTCCATAAATTACAACCGACCTGATTGAGGTAGGAAAAACAAACGAAACCCCGATAGGGTAGGTAAACGCTGCGGCAATTGAGCTTAGCGATACATACTTTGTAATTAGTAACACCACCACAAATACCAGTACACATAATAAAGCGGCATGCAAGTGAATAGCCAAAATCATTCCAAAAAGTGTGGCAACGCCTTTGCCGCCCCTAAAACCGGCAAATATTGGAAACAAATGCCCCATAACAGCGGCCACCCCTAAGGCAAGCGCGTAATTCATGTAGGAGGAAGAATTATAGGCACCCGTAGTAGAAACGCCTATAAAAAAAGCTAGGTTGGTGGCTGTCCACCCCTTTAAAATATCAAGCAGCATTACAGGAATCCCCGCTTGTTTGCCTAAAACCCTGAAGGTGTTGGTTGCGCCGGCGTTACCGCTTCCATATTCCCTTACGTCAATATCGTAAAATGCAAGCCCTATCCAAACAGCAGTTGGTATAGACCCGCAGAGATAGGCCAGGATGAGCGCCGAAACTGAGTATACGTTGATCATTTCCCTGCAATATTACTAAATTGATGTGGTACTAAAACTTTAATCATAATTTGAACGCTATGCGTTAAATTCCAAATTTTAATAGCTAAACCTAATGCTAAGTACTAAAAAACAGGATACAGAATAAATTTACTTTACAGCCTTTAAACTAAGGTCGAGGCTTTTTACCGAATGCGTTAGCGCGCCAACAGATATATAATCAACTCCACAATCCGCGTACTCGCGTATATTATCAATTGTTATACCACCAGATGCTTCTGTTATAAACCGCCCATTAATGATATTAACCGCTTGCCTCAGTTCGGTGAAGTTAAAGTTGTCTAACAAGATACGGTTTATGTTGCCGGTTTGCAAAACCTGTTCCAATTCTTCCAGGTTTCGTACTTCAATTTCAATAGCCAGCTTTTTATTATTGTCGGCAAGGTATTGATTAGCACTCTCAATAGCCTGCCTTATACCACCGGCATAGTCAACATGATTGTCTTTTATCAAAATCATATCGTACAGGCCAAACCGATGATTTACGCCGCCGCCTATTTTTACCGCCCATTTTTCGAGGTATCTTAAACCAGGAGTTGTTTTGCGCGTATCTAAAACTTTTGTATTGGTAGTTTTTAGCAGGTTTACTATCTCCCGGGTTTTTGTAGCAATTCCAGACATTCTCTGCATACAATTCAAGACCAGGCGTTCGGCCTTTAAAATATTCTGTACATCACCTTCAACTTCAAAGGCAACATCTTTATACTTAACTGTGGCGCCATCCTGCAAAAAAACAGTGAGCTTAAGCCCGGGATCAATTACATTAAAAATTTCGGCAGCGAGTTCAACACCAGCTAAAATGCCATCATCTTTTACCAAAAGCTTTGCCTTACCCACGGTACCGGCCGGAATAGTTGATAACGAGGTATGATCACCATCGCCAACATCTTCTTTTAAAGCATTAATTATAAATTGGTCTATTAGTTCCTTATCCAAGCGTATTACTTTTAAGGCTCAAAAGTAATGATTTTTTTGATGTACGGATTTTTGATGTGCAGATTTCAAATGTGCAGGTGTGCAGATTATTTTTTATTTTTTTCCTGAACCCCTAATTTATCAAACTAAGAACATTAAAGATCATGGACAGGCAGCGTTCTATAAATTAATCTGCACATTTGAAATCTGCATATCTGCACATCTATCTTTTCATCTTCACATCTGCACATCTAAAATCTGCACATCTATTTTCCATCTGCCCATCTATTTTACCTTTTCATCCTCAATTCTAAAATCAACAATATTCATCGTACCACCTTGATCTTTAAGAGTAAAGGCTACGCGATATTCCTGTTTATCGGTAGTAGTTAAAATATACACCCCAAGATGAAAGCTGGCGCTGGAGTTTATTTTATGAAGGAGTTTGATACTTAGCGGTTTATTTTTGGCGAAAAATGTATTCAGTATTTGTATGGCCTGGTCTTTGGAGTAGGTATTTTCATTCTCCATAATTACCAAATCCACGTTGGCTGCAAATAATTTACCCAACTCTTTAGTATTGCCCTGCTTTACGAGGTTGGCTACATTATCCAAAGGATCGGCCAAAACCGCATGAGGGATTAGAAGCAAAAAGATTAACGATGACAGGCAAAATAACTTCATAATATAGATACGTTATAAAACAACTTAATGTTACATTTTGCAAAAAATCAGGAAACGAACACCATATTGGGTGACGTTACCCTATAACTGTTTTTACCATTAATTATTACCTTAATAATCAACCATCTGTAAGTATAAATCTAAATTCAAAATTTATATCCATAAGTTGAGTGTTGCATTTATATTTGCAATGTGGAAAATCAAAAAAAACTCGCATTAATTATCCTTGATGGCTGGGGTTATGGCCGTAATGATCAGTCGAACGCTATAGTTGCAGCCAACACTCCTTTTGTTGATTCAATGCTGCAAAAATACCCAAACTCTAAACTGGAAGCATCCGGAACCGCTGTAGGTTTACCTGCCGGGCAAATGGGCAACTCAGAAGTTGGGCACATGAATTTAGGCGCCGGCCGGGTAGTTTACCAGGAACTGGGCCGCATCCATAAAGCAGTTGATGATAATGAGCTGCCAACCATCCCGGTATTAAAAGATGCCTTTGAATATGCCAAACAAAACAATAAAGATGTTCACTTTATTGGATTGGTTTCTGATGGGGGCGTTCATTCGCACATCAGGCATGTGAAGGGATTATGTGACGCCGCCAGGCAATTGGATGTGAATAATGTGTTCATTCATGCTTTTTTAGATGGCCGCGATACCGATCCAAAATCTGGTTTAAGTTTTATTACCGAACTGGAACAACATATAGAAGGTACATCTGCAAAAATTGCAACTGCTATTGGCCGTTATTATGCTATGGACCGTGATAACCGCTGGGAGCGCGTTAAACTGGCTTATGATCTTATGGTTAAAGGCGACGGCGAGGCAACTCAACATATTACAGATCTTATCAAAAAATCATACGAAGACGGTGTTACCGATGAGTTCATCAAACCTATTGTTAGGGTTGATGCCGATGGTAAACCGCTGGCTGTTATAAAAGATGGCGATGTGGTTATATGCTTTAATTTCCGTACAGACAGGGGCCGCGAGATCAGCCTTGCATTAACACAAAAATCTTTCCCTGAATATAACCTTCACCCATTGAATATCCGTTACATCACTATGGTTCCGTATGATGAAACGTTTAAAAATGTACAGGTGGTTTTCAACAAAGAAGATTTAACCAAAACCCTGGGCGAGATATTGCAAAATGCGGGCAAAACCCAAATAAGAATAGCCGAAACCGAAAAATATCCGCACGTTACCTTCTTTTTCTCTGGCGGGCGCGAACGCGAATTTGATAACGAAAAACGTTTGCTGGTGCCATCACCAAAAGTGGCTACTTATGACTTGCAGCCAGAAATGAGCGCAGCCGGTATCCGCGATGCTATCATCCCGGAATTGGAAAGCGGCTGGCCTGATTTTGTTTGTTTAAACTTTGCCAATACCGATATGGTTGGTCATACAGGTGTTTTCAGCGCGGTTGTAAAAGCTGCCGAAACCGCTGATAGCTGTACAAAGGCCGTTGTTGAGGCAGGCTTGGCAAATGGCTACTCTTTCATCATCATAGCCGACCATGGAAATGCCGATTATATGATTAACGAGGATGGCACTCCAAACACAGCGCACACTACCAACCTGGTACCGTGTATTGTAATAGATAAAGATGTTACCCATGTTAATGATGGCAAACTTGGTGATATTGCACCAACAATTTTAAGCATACTGGGTGTAGCTATACCTGCGGAAATGACAGGAAATGTATTGGTGTAAACTAAAATCAATACCCTTAGCTGCTTTGTTGAGCAGCACTTTGCTTTTATCCGGCTTGCAATCATGCATGCCGGATAAAACGCAACCAAACGGCACTTTAAAATATTTTGACGTAGCCGGATATTTTAAAGCAGATACCGCAAGACTCAAAAAACTTAACCCCCAGGTTGATAAAACAGTAATACACAACGACGTAACCGAGCGCAAAGCTGTGTATATTCCCAACTGGGGGCAAGAGCTTAACCTGTTCATCCAATCGGACATTAACAGGCCAGCCTGGAAAAACAGTTATTCAGTTTTAAATACCGATTCTTTGATCATATATACAGCCAAAACGCCAGACCTGCGCACGGTTAAGATCATGATCAGAAAAGATAAAAATAAAGTGAAGTGGATATTGATATTTAACCATACCAAAAACCTGCTTTACGAAACAAGAGAAAAACTCAGTTATTTTCCAGATTCGGTTTACCAGATCGAAAAATCGCAGCATGTTAAGTTGATGGGGAAAAATCTTTATAAGATAAAAGGAATCCTGAAACATTAAGAATCTGCATCCTCTGTACCTTTCAAAAAAAGTATTAATGCCTTGCTACAGCGGTAGAAGTGGCCTGGCCAAGTCTATCCTTTGCCTGGTCTATAAGTACTGCAATATCGTTTCTGCCGGGGTTGTTGTTCAAGATCTTTTCAAGATCGGCAATAGAGGCTCTCAGCGAGTTAATGCCGCGGCTTTTATCGTAAAAACGGGAGTTTGTTTGTAGTTTAAATAAACCATAATCGCGATAGGCTATACCCCTGTTCTGGTAATATTTACTATCACTGGGATCATTATTGATTGATATGGCCTTTGTCAAATCGACTATAGCCCCCAATAAATACAATTCTTTATCAGCATCTTTGGTTTGGTTATCCTTACCCAAATAGCTTTTGGCGCGGGCCCTGTAGTAATAAGCGGTGGCATCAGCCGGCTTTATGGCAATTACACGAGTATAAGCAGCAATTGATTTTTTATAATTATCGCTGTGATAATATGAATACCCCAGCATCCACAAAGCGTTGGCATTGGTTGAGTCGGTAATACAGGCCTTTTCAAGATGCGTAACCGCCGATCTGAAATCGCCATCCATCACAGCTTGCTGCCCCATTTTTACATAGGCATTTTGGGCCAATGTTGTTTCAATGGATGACAGTAGCAGGAAGGGTAATATAACCGAAAGCCTCATCAATGGATTAATGGTGAACAAAATTGTATATCATTAACTAACTTTACATCAAAATATTATGCCAAAATCTCCAATTTTTAAAAAAGATTTGTCGGCGTAAACATCCGCAAAGCGATACTATGACTTTTTTTCATCTTTATCAACAAAATTTGAGTTAATTAAAAAATAGGCCGTAAATTTGCAATAAACACTAAATCAAACCATTACAAAGCCAAATTGATTGTTATTAATTAATACCATAACTTGGCACAGCTCTTGAAACATAGTGCTGCACAGGTTAAAATTATTATTTACCTGTATTTTATGAGCCTTATGATTTTATAGGCTGACAACTTGACGTTATTTTCTACAAAAAAATATAATTAATGAGTTTTGATCCATTCGATTTTAAAAACACCTTACCAGTTATAAACGAAGATTCTGAGTTTTTTCCACTTATGTCTACTGAGGATGAGGAGGAAATGAACAACGAACAACTGCCCGAAGTACTGGCCATATTGCCTTTGCGTAATACTGTGCTTTTCCCTGGTGTAGTTATCCCAATAACGGTTGGCAGGGATAAGTCAATTAAACTGATTCGCGATGCCAATAAGGGCAATCGTATGATTGGGGTAGTTGCGCAACAGGACGTGGGGATTGAAGACCCCAACTTTAGTCAATTGAACAAAGTTGGAACCATTGCCCTCATCATTAAAATGCTGCAAATGCCTGATGGTAACACCACCGTTATACTACAAGGCAAAAAGCGTTTTGTATTAAAAGATGAAGTACAATCAGAACCTTATATAAAGGCTACAGTTGAGCCTTTTAAGGAAACCAAAATAAAAGAGGATAAAGAATTTAAAGCCATGGTGTCATCCATCAAGGATATGGCCATGAACATTATTCAGCTATCCCCTAATATACCAAGCGAAGCCGGCATTGCTATCCGTAACATTGAAAGCACTTCATTTTTGATCAATTTTATATCATCAAACATGAATGCCGATATGGCGGCCAAACAACGTTTGCTGGAGGTTGCCAGCCTTCGTGAAAGGATCAACCTTTTACTGGAGCACTTAACGCTTGATTTGCAAATGCTGGAACTTAAAAACCAGATCCAAAGCAAAGTACGTGTTGACCTGGATAAACAGCAAAGAGATTATTTTTTAAATCAACAGCTAAAAACCATACAGGAAGAACTGGGCGGCAGCTCGCCCGATCTGGAAATTGACAGCTTGCGTCAGCGTGCCATTAAAAAGAAATGGGCAAAAGAAGTTAAGGAGCATTTTACCAAAGAACTTGAAAAACTGGCGCGCACCAATCCTGCCGCTGCAGATTATTCGGTACAAATAAACTACCTGGAGCTATTGCTTGATCTGCCATGGAACGATTTCACTAAAGACAACTTCGATCTTAAACGTGCCCAAAAGGTTTTAGATAAAGATCACTTTGGTTTGGATAAGGTTAAGCAGCGTATTATTGAATACCTGGCTGTGCTTAAACTAAAGCATAACATGAAAGCACCTATCCTTTGCCTGGTAGGCCCTCCGGGAGTAGGTAAAACTTCATTGGGTAAATCAATTGCTAAAGCATTAGGGCGTAAATACGTACGTATGGCCCTGGGCGGTATCCGTGATGAGGCCGAAATAAGGGGGCACCGTAAAACTTACATTGGCGCTATGCCTGGCCGTATCATACAATCAATAAAAAAAGCCGGCGCCGCTAACCCGGTATTTATTTTAGATGAGATAGATAAGGTAGGTAATGATTTCCGTGGCGATCCATCATCGGCTTTATTAGAGGTATTGGATCCGGAACAGAACAGTACTTTTTATGACCATTACGTTGAAATGGATTTTGACCTTTCCAACGTGATGTTCATCGCGACAGCAAACTCATTGAGCAGCATTCAGCCCGCCTTGTTAGACAGGATGGAGATCATCGAGGTAAACGGTTATACTATTGAAGAAAAAATAGAGATAGCCAAACAACACCTTGTACCAAAACAACGCGAGGCACACGGCTTAAAGCTTAAGGATGTAACCCTTAAAAATGATGTTTTAGAGAAGATCATTGTTGATTATACCCGTGAGTCTGGTGTGCGTGCTTTGGAGAAAAAGATTGGCTCTGTTGTACGTGGCCTGGCTAAAAATATCGCATTAGAAGAACCTTACAATCCAACGGTAAATAAAAAGGATGTAGAAAAAATTCTGGGTGCTCCTATTTATGATAAAGACTTATATGAGGGGAATGATGTGGCAGGCGTTGTAACAGGCCTGGCCTGGACATCAGTTGGTGGCGATATCTTATTCATTGAAGCAAGTTTAAGTCCCGGCAAGGGCCGCTTAACGCTTACCGGGAGCCTTGGCGATGTAATGAAGGAATCTGTTACCATTGCATTGGCCTATTTAAGAGCGCATGCAAGTTATTTTGACATCAATCCCAAGCTGTTTGATCTATGGGATGTACACGTTCACGTACCGGCTGGCGCTACTCCTAAGGATGGCCCATCTGCAGGTATCACTATGCTTACTGCATTGGTTTCGGCATTTACCCAGCGCAAAGTGAAACCAAACCTGGCCATGACCGGCGAGATTACGCTGCGCGGCAGGGTTTTAGCCGTGGGTGGCATCAAGGAGAAAATATTAGCTGCCAAGCGCGCCAATATCAAAGAGATAATCCTTTGTAAATCCAACCAGAAAGATATCCTTGAGATTAAAGAAGATTATATAAAAGATTTAAATTTCCATTATATAACCGATATGCGCGAGGTGATTAAACTGGCTCTTTTGGATGAAAAAGTGAGTGAGCCACTGGATTTGACAGTTAAAGAAGAAGAAAAAGCTGTAGTAAGTTAAATATAGAAGGCACCTGAACGGTGCCTTTTTTGTTTTATAACAATGGCTGGTTATATCCCACTATAATCAGAAATCGACACCTGGCTTCAGCCGGTTCAGGCAGTATTCTCCAATGCATTTTATCCTTTGTACGCCGGTTTCGCAATCCTGAAAACATCTGTTTGAAACCTTTTGTAACCCATCAGCGTAATACGTGTTTGAATTGTATATTAATTCAATACACCTAAAGAATGAAGAAATTTTTTACACTAAACACTATTATCTTATCGCTGCTCTTATTATCCCGCTTTAGCTCCTCGGCTCAAATTGTAGAGCCCAACATGCAGGATACAGTTAAAAAGAAGGCACATCCCACGGCAACAAAGTCTGTTGTCATTGATTCTACCAAGGTTGAATCAACTGAACAAACTGGTAACAAAGCTCAATCCGTTTATTTTGAAGTAGGCGGTCCCGGCCTCGCGCTTACCATTAATTATGATGCTCGTTTTGGTCACAGGCGCAATGGTTTTGGTTACCGGATTGGTGCGGGTTATTTCGCATCGGGCGGTAATAATGTATTTACTGTTCCAATACAAGTAAATTACCTGGCAGGTAATGGCTCTAGTTTGCTTGAGTTAGGCGCGGGCACTACCTTCTTAAACTCGTACGGAGACAACAAAGGCAAAACCTTCATTTTTGACAGGGTTACCGGCTTTATTGGTACAGCCACAATTGGTTATCGTTACCAGCCCCAACAAAAAGGAATTAATCTCAGAATTGGCTTCGTTCCGATATTTTATGACGAAGGCATTATAGCTGCAGGCGGTGTAAGCGTGGGTTATACCTTTAAATAATTTCATACAACCTCATCACATAAAAGGGTTTCCGGATGAATAAAAACTTCTGGCGACCCTTTTTTATTTTATATGCCCGGCAGCGGCTATTATAAATCAACTCAATTTTTTTATATTAGTCGCTGATATATTTTATACCCTAAATGTTAAATAAGCTATTTATAACACTGGTATGCCTGTTAGGTAGTATTGGTGTATTTGCCCAGACACGTGGCCACGAATTTGGGATACAATCAGATAACGACTCCTATTTGGGGCAGGGATCTGACAGGTATTACACTAACGGAATTTACTTTTATTACCGCCAGGCATTAAAAACCGGGGATGGCAGCAATCTTCAAAATAAAGTTTTAGGGATTGAGTTAGGGCAGAAAATGTTTAATGCGCAATCGGGTTATGTACGCGATGCTAATGATGTAGACAGGCCTTTTGCCGCATATAGTTATTTGGGTACAACCCTTAATTTATTATACAAAAACGAAAGCACCCTTAAATTAGGTGCACAGCTCGGCTTAGTTGGCCCGGCAGCAGGTGGCGAACCCGTTCAAAAGCTAATCCACAATACATTTGGTTTTTATACATTAAACGGCTGGCAATACCAGATCAAAAATGATGTTGAGCTCAACCTATCTGCCGAATACAATAAATTGCTGGCCCGTGCATCATGGGTTGATTTAAGCCTGGCCAGTTACGCCAATTTGGGTACTGGTTTTACAGGTGCCGGTGCAGGCCCCCTCATCCGATTGGGTAATTTTAACCAGCTATTTAATTCGGTAAGTACACAAAGTACCGTTTCTGCAACTGAACAAACAGGTTTATTGCATAAACACGAAATATTTTTTTACTACAAACCCCAGGCAAACGCGGTTGTTTACGATGCAACCATACAGGGTGGGCTGTTCAGCAATAACAATTCAAACAGCCAGGAAATAACAAAACCTAAAAACTCATTTGTATTTAGTCAACAGGTTGGCGTGGCTTTTAGTACCAGCCGTTTTACATTTGATGTGGCTGCTATCTTCCATACCCGCGAAGTAAAAACAATGCATCAATCTCACCAATGGGCGGCTGTAACCGGAGTTTATAGATTCAAATAATAGATGTGCAGATTTAAAAAGTGCAGATGTGCAGATGATTTTTGATTGTCTCATTGCAAATGTGCGGGTCTGTAAATGATTTTTAAATTCAGATTAAGAAATCCTATCGATACCGGATACGGGAAATTAAAATCCTAAAATCCGATAAATCTGCTTAATCCCGGTTCAGACAATAATCTGAAATTTGAAATCTGCACATCTAAAAAGCATCATTAATCATCATGATCAGTTCGTCGGTTTTCCTTTTTCACTGATTGTTTCTTTTTACTATCTAAACGGGCCGCTTTAGCGGCTTTACTTACTTTGGTGGGCTTACGCACCTTTTGTACCTGTAATGCCCGCCCCAGGAGCGCTATCAGCCTTTCAATGGCTTTTTCTTTGTTGAGATACTGACTGCGTTCCTCATCACAAATTACCTGGACAAGGCCATCCTTATTGAGCCTGTTTTGTAACTTATCGGCAAGCAACAATTTTTCCTCATCAGTAAACAGTTCAGAACCGGCCACATCAAACAAAAGCTCCACCTTGCTTGATACCTTGTTTACGTTTTGTCCTCCTTTTCCACCGCTTCTTGATGTTTTATAGGTAATTACTTTTTGCAGATCGGCTTTATTCAGATTCATTTTTCAAAAGTAGTGTTTTTGGTGAATGGTGAAGCAGTTGATTGGATATGTATATCCAACTTTATCAACGGCTCATTAATCAACTTAATCGTCCAATCAACAACAATAATTTGTACTTTAGCGGCTCTTATGAGCAACAATATCGTAGTAGCAATTGATGGTTATTCATCTTGCGGCAAAAGCACTTTAGCAAAAGCTTTGGCAAAAAAACTTCATTTTATTTATGTAGATAGCGGTGCAATGTACCGTGCAGTGGCACTATACTTTTTGCGTAATAATATTGATTTGCAAGACCATGATAAAATTGCGGAAGCATTGAAAAACATCCACCTTAGTTTTCATTCGCGCGATTACCAAAGCCACATTACACTTAATGATGAGGAAGTATCTGATGAAATCCGGCAGATGCATGTAGCCGACAAAGTAAGTGCCATAGCAACCCTACATGAAGTGCGTGTTGCCATGGTTAAGCAACAGCAACGTTTGGGCAAATCAAAAAACATTGTTATGGATGGCCGCGATATTGGCACCGTTGTATTCCCAAATGCGCAGATAAAACTGTTTATGACGGCCGATCCTAAAATACGTGCCGAGAGACGTTATAAGGAGCTTTTGCCTACAAACCCCAATATAACTTTAGAAGAGGTATTTGATAATCTTGCACACAGAGATTACCAGGATACCACCCGCGAGGAAAGCCCCCTGGTACGCGCCCACGACGCTATTATTTTAGATAATACCGATCTTAGCCCCGATGAGCAATTACTATTTGCACTGAGCCATATCGAGCCTTTTTTAGCTGATTAGCGGAATGATGTTGTCAGAATTTTAATATCCCTGCTCCGTATTTGCTATTATTCCAACGCTGATTTTAAACCACCCATCTTTACGGTGGGCACCCCAAACCGGTTTAAAAAATCAACCCCCTCATCGCTTTGCAGCCCTTTGTACTCTGCATATGATTTATCAAAATAAACCTGTGTTATACCGGCCGAAAAAATAAGCCGTGCACAAGCTATACATGGCGATAGCGTAGTATACAGTGTAGCACCCTCAAGCCTGGCTCCGTTTTTTACAGCATACAGTATGGCATTTTCTTCGGCATGCAGGGCAAGGGAGCAACTCCCTTTTGAATCACGGGCGCATCCTTTTTCCGGCCACTCCTCATCGCAGTTATGCGTACCCGCTGGCGGCCCGTTATAGCCTATGGATATAATACGGGTATCCCGGGTTAAAACGGCTCCTACATGGGCTTTAACGCAGTGTGAGCGCTTAGCCAGGTCGTTTGCCAGGTTCATAAAAATTGAATCGAAGCTTGGTTTCATAATAAAAGCAATTAGGCCATAAATATTACTGGGCCATTACTTCATTTTTAAATGACTTAATGGCCCAATAACTTAATGTGTAAAAAAAATATTAGTGCCCTGCGGCTACTTCAACATGGTCAAGATCGATACCCTGGTGGCGTAGTTCACGGCTTACCTTCCATGCAAAATAAGCAAGATATGCAAAGCCTATTACGGGTACTATATAAGAGAAGTGAATACCACTCATACCAGCTATAACATTGTTACTGCCGTCGGCAACTTTACCCTGTAATGGAGGTATGATAGATCCACCAAGGATCATCATAATTAAGAAAGCTGAACCCTGACTGGTATATTTTCCCAAACCAGTAATTGATAAAGAGAAAATTGACGGCCACATAATAGAGCAGCATAAGCCTCCACTAATAAAAGAAAATGTAGCAACTTTACCTGTAGTTGCAAGACCCGTTAACATAAAGGCCACACCCAATAAGCCCAAAACAGCCAATGTGCGTGTAGGTTTTTGCTTCCCTATGAAAAATGCTACGATAAGAATACCCACGCATGCGGCATAGCCGTAAAGGTTACTCACATTTACACCAGTAGCAGCATTTACCAACAAAACGATACCAAAGGCCACAAATGGTACAAGGATATACAATATATATTTAACAGTTTTTGAAAGATTAAATGCGCCTATTGCACCTGCAAAACGGCCAATCATTAAACTACCCCAATACAAAGAAATGTATGGCGCAATATCCGATTCATGATAGGAACCAAATTCCGGCGTTTTTAATAAAGAGCCCATATTACTTTGAATAGTTACCTCGGTACCTACATAAGTAAATATAGCAAGCATACCTAAAATCAATTGAGGATACTGCATGGCACCCCAGCCTTCTTTATTTCTTTTGGCAGCAAATATGGTACCTACCAACGTAAGTACAATAATTGCCAGGGATGCATAAACAAAATACTGACTTTTTATGATATCAGCTATTTTCTTTCCGTCAGAAGATAATAACTTGTTAAGATAAGCGCTTAATGGGTCAGCGGCCAGGATTAACAAGAAGGCCAAAAACATAATTAAAAGCGGAGTATTCGCCTTACTGCTTGACTCTATTTTTTCGTCGCTGGTAACCTTTGGTAAATTAGAGAACCAGAAGAATATAGCAACTGCAATAAATAAACCAGCAAGCATGTAATAAAGGTTGTTTACTGATGATATCTGAACATCTTTCGCGTCTATTTTAGCTGAAGCCGAACCGAATAAAATAATACCAACAACTACCGGCCCTAACAAACCACCTATATTATTGATACTACCTGCAAAATTCAAACGGTTTGAACCAGTTTCTGGCGGACCTAAAGCAACCACGAAAGGATTTGCCGCTGTTTGTTGAAGTGAAAAGCCTATGGCTATAATAAAAAACACTGTTAATATTAAACCAAATGAACCCGACGCTATTGCAGGGATCATACCTATAGCTCCAAGTGCCGAAACTATCAAGCCCAATATGATACCATTTTTATAACCCATTTTATTCATGATATCAATCTTGCTGATAGATGAAGCAAAATACAGGATCAATGAACCAATGAAATAACCACCATAGAATGTAAAATCAATCAACTGGGATTCAAATTGAGTTAGATGAAAATGTTCTTTACAAAAAGGTATAAATACGCCATTTGAAGCGGCTAAAAAGCCCCAGAAGAAAAATACAGTTATCAGCGTATAAAGTGCCGAGCTGTAACTTTTAGCATTGTTTTGTTCCATTTTTAAATTAGGTTATACAGAATAGATTTTGAATCGATAAACATAATTGATTTTTTGTAAAACTGGCTATATTATTTTTAATTAAATAAATCACAATTTTAAGTTTCGTTGTTTAAAAGATAAAATTGCATATTCGCAGTGTTCAAAAATGAACATAGCCTAAATTAATGATAGAAGCCATTATTTCGGGAATTGGGTTTGGATTAGTGTTGACGTTTATTACTGGCCCGGTCTTTTTTGCTCTTATAAAAACCAGCATTGAAAAAGGTTTTCATGCAGGTTTCGCCCTTGCCCTCGGTGTAGTATGCAGCGATGTGGTTTTTGTAGGTGGTATATTATTCGGTTCTCAATATGTAGATATATCTGAGCATACCAAAACTATAGCCGGGATAGGTGGCGCCGTCATCCTTTTTTCGGTAGGTGTTTATTATATGTTCAAAAAGGCCGAGATCAATTACGGCAACAAAGTACCATCGGGAATTGATAAAGCAGGTTACTTTTTTAAGGGCTTCCTGATGTGTATTTTTAACCCTACCCTTTTAATACACTGGACGGTAGTTATAGGTGCTGCCAGTACTACATTTCACGTTGGTGCGCCTCATCGGTCATTCCACATCGCAATCATGTTTTTAACCATCCTTACAGTACAGTTTGGCATGGATACCACTAAAGCTTTTTATGCCAACAAACTCCGGGATAAGATCTCTGTGAAGCTGGTACACCGCCTTAATGAGCTGGCAGGTATTGCCCTCATTATAGCATCCTTGGTATTGATTGACAAACTGGTAACCCACTTTATTTTCGCAGCACCATCGGCATCCTAATCTGTTGCTCGATGTTAGTGCCGGTAGCGGGGACCTCAGTTACTAAAAATATCTTTAAGTTCCTGCCGATTACTAAAACGTTCGAAACCAATATTTTTAATATTCATAGAGACGATGTACCGCTTTAACTCTTTGTAATTACTATGATAGAACATGGAAAGCTTAGCAACTTTCTTGACGCCCACCATCAAATATAGGTACTCATAACTACCGCTTTTTGATGATAAGATCGATGTTTTAAACCCGGAGATATCATCCAAATCAAAGCGTCTGCTCGTGCCCAAACCCAGATACCTTTTTATAACAAAAGTTCGGTCTTCTATTTCAATACTTATAGCCTTTGTCCGTAATTCACCAAAAATCAGCCAAATCCATACGAAGGCAAAAAACGAGCAAAACAATATAAATGGAATTAAACTGATTGTTGGATTGAGTGCATTTCCAGATAACACCATAAGCACCATAACTGTAAACCCTGTTCCCAAAAGGCTTAGTAGGTAGGCAGTAAATCTAAATTTTGATTTCATTAAAAACTTAACTCAGTAAATAACGGGCAATATATATAATCACGCTGTAACGCGGCCAACAAAAAAGGCGATAAGTATAAACTCATCGCCTTTATATTTTTACTTCCCTTCAGGGACTGTAACTTTTACATATAAGCTCTTTGATTCTTACCTTCCATCCAGTTAACAAAAGCACGATTAACTACTTTGTTACCACCCGGGGTTGGATAATCACCACTAAAATACCAGTCGCCTGTATGATCAGGGCAGGCAATATGCAGGTTATCTAAGGTTTGGTAAATCACCTCAACCTTACATTTTATTTCTTTTGGAGTAATGATCTGTGCTATACGGTCAGATACCTGCTGATCGGTAAACAGTTCATATATCGCCTTAACATGGTTTTGAACCTTCTCTTTCGGCAGCTTAATACTATCCTTACATTTCTGGTAAACGTCAAGAATAATATCTTCCCTGCCCATTTCCTTTAACAGGCTGATGGCAGCTTCAAAAGCAACAAACTCACCCATGCGTGACATATCAATACCATAGCAATCCGGATAACGGATCTGCGGGGCAGATGATACAACAACAACCTTTGTAGGCCCAAGTCTATCCAGAATTTTCAGGATGCTTTGTTTAAGTGTAGTACCCCTTACAATGGAATCATCAAGCACAACCAATGTATCTGAACCCTTTTTTATCAAACCATAAGTGGTATCATAAACGTGGGCAACCATTTCACTACGGTCTGCATCCTGGGTAATAAAGGTACGCAGCTTAACATCCTTAATGGCAATTTTCTCCACCCTTGGCGCAAGCTGTAATACTTCGGTTAACTCCTCTTCACTTATCTTGTCCTCGCGGTTCAGTAGCCTGTCGCGCTGGTATTTTTTAACGTATTTATGTACACCTTCAACCATGCCATAAAAAGCAACTTCGGCTGTGTTAGGAATGTATGAAAATACGGTGTTTTTAATATCATGGTTAACCGCGTTCAATATCTGCGGGCATAGTAATCTGCCTAATTGCTTACGCTCACGGTAGATGGATGCATCGCTGCCACGTGAAAAGTAGATCCGCTCAAATGAGCAGGCTTTCTTTTCTTTTGGCTCGCTAAACATATCCTCGGTTATCTTACCGTTCTTTTTAACGATAAGCGCATGACCTGGTTTTATCTCCCTGATTTCCTCGATAGGAATATTAAACGCTGTTTGGATAGCAGGGCGCTCTGAAGCGGCAACAACTATCTCATCATTGTAATAATAAAACGCTGGCCTGATACCAACCGGATCGCGCATCACAAAGGCATCTCCATGGCCCAATATCCCCGCAATGGTATAACCACCATCCCAGTTTTTGGCCGATTTGCGAAGAATTTTGGCAACATCCATATCATTGGCTATCAGCTTGCTGATCTCCATGTTATCGTCCAAACCTTCACGCTTGTACTGGTCAAACAACCCTTGGTTCTCCGTATCAATAAAGTGCCCCATCTTTTCGAGCACTGTAATGGTATCGGCTTGTTCCTTAGGGTGCTGCCCCAGGTCATAAAGCTGCTGCAATAACTCATCAACATTTGTCATGTTGAAGTTACCTGCAATAACCAAATTCCTGGTTTGCCAATTGTTCTGCCTCAGAAACGGGTGGCAGCTTTCAATGCTGTTTTTACCGTGGGTACCATATCGCAGGTGCCCCAATAAAACTTCGCCTGTAAAGCTCACGTGTTCCTTCAGCCATTCGGCATCAAGCATTTTTTCGGGAGTTTCTTTCTGAATATCCGCGAATTTCTTCTGGATGTATTCAAAGATATCAGCAACGGCATTTGAAGCCATTGATCGGTGCCGACTGATGTACCGCTTGCCCGGGGCAATATCTAATTTAATGGTTGCAACACCAGCGCCATCCTGGCCGCGGTTATGTTGTTTCTCCATTAAAAGGTAAAGCTTGTTCAGGCCGTACAGCGCAGTTCCGTACTTTTTCTGATAATAAGATAGTGGCTTTAATAAGCGGATAAATGCCACACCGCATTCATGTTTAATCTGATCGCTCATGATTCGGAATGAGGCTGCAAAGGTATCATTTTTAATGGATTTTTGGTAACATCATTTGTCATTAAATAGTAGTTTAAACATCTTTTAATTTGTAATTGATTTTTCCATAGCTGCCAGCTTCTCAATCGAAGAATTGCTGACTTTTCCAGCCCACAGGTAAAATCAAAAAACCATAATAAAATCTCAAACCCAACATCGGCCCATCTGAGATCTAAAATCCGCACGTCTAAAATCCATCATCTACACATCTAGTATCTGCACATCTGAAATCTAAAATCTGCACATCTGAAATCCACCATCTGCACATCTAAAACCTAATATCCCTAAATGTAATGTTTATTCGCGGGCCAGGCTGTTTGGCAGTTTTAGGTACCTGGTGCAGCCAGTTGTGCTGGGTAGCGCCCTGCATAATAAGCAAACTTCCGTTATTTAAGGCAACAGATACTTTAACGTTTTTTTGCAGTTTATGTTTAAATTGAAAAGTGCGCGTGGCCCCGAATGAGGCCGAGGCAATAACCGGGTTTCCGCTTAACTCCCGTTCATCGTCGCTGTGCCAGCCCATACTATCCTCGCCGTTGCGGTAATAATTAAGCAGGGCCGAGTTAAATTGTTTGTCGCAAAGCTGCTCGGCAGCCACCTTTATCATTTTTAGCAAGGGCGTAAATGGAATAGGAATATTCACAACGCCAGAGTAGGTGTAAGTTTGCCCGTTATCGGCATACCAGGAAGTGAGCCGGGGAAAGTTCACCATTTTGCCATGAATCTTCATTTTATCCTGCTTCCAAAGAATGGTATGTTTCAGCTGCTCAAATAACTCGTAAACACCATCTTCCTCATAAAAATTAGGATACAGATAGGCCTCTCCATCAAACGGCAAAATATTTTGACGGCCGGTATCAAATATCCCTAACTGATTATCTGCAAAAAAATCCATTTTTAAAAAAGAGTCACAATTCAAGACCTCGAAAACAAGACAAAAGAAAAATTGACATACTGCTTGTCCCCATTTAAAAATTAGACAAAAGAAAATGAAAACTGTTTAACCTCATACCAAAACTCATCACATTTTTTTTCGCCGGCCTTTCGTCCGAACATCTTCTGTCCTTTCATCCTTACTCCTTACTCCCCTTTTTGGCAAAAAAAAATCCGGCTTCTCAGCCGGACCTTAGGTTTATTGATTTGGTTTGAAATTCATGATTAAAGTTTTTCGCCGTGCTGACTGATGTCCAGCCCAAGCACCTCATCTTCTGCCGATACCCTCAATGGTGATATCATATCTGTTATTTTTAACAATAAAAGAGAGCCGAAGAACGAAAATATAGATACCCCGATAAGCGCGATAAGTTGCACCAAAAACAGATGCGTTTCGCCAAAAAACAGGCCGTTACCTGTAGTATTACCTGCATTTACATGCTGATTGGCAAAAACACCGGTAAGCAGCATGCCTACCATACCACCTACCCCATGGCAAGGGAATACATCAAGCGTATCATCAATGGAGGTGCGTGTACGCCACTCCACAACCAGGTTGCTCACAACGGCTGATATGATACCTATCGCCAGCGAATGTGGTACTGTTACATAGCCTGCTGCCGGAGTAATAGCTACCAAGCCTACTACGGCACCGATACAGGTACCCATAGCAGATGGCTTACGGCCACGCAGCATATCAAAAAATATCCAGGTGATACCACCCGCGGCTGATGCCGTTGTGCTTGTAGCCAGGGCGGTTACAGCCAAAGCGTTTGCGCCAAAGGCAGAGCCTGCATTAAACCCAAACCACCCAAACCACAAAAGCCCTGTACCTATCATCACGTAAGTGATACGGGCAGGTGAATGGTTGGCTTCGTTACGACGTTTTAAGTATAAGGCAGAGGCTAAAGCAGCCCATCCGGCCGACATGTGCACCACAGTTCCACCGGCAAAATCAAGCACACCCAATTTGGCCAAAATGCCATCAGGGTGCCAGGTACAATGTGCCAATGGCGAGAATATAAAGATGGAGAACAATACAAGGAAAATGATATAAGAGTTAAAACGGATCCGCTCAGCAAAAGCACCTGTAATAAGCGCAGGGGTTATTATCGCGAATTTTAACTGGTACATGGCAAATAAGAGCAAAGGAATAGTTGGAGCGGCTTTCCAGGTTGCATTGCCCAACATGCCTTTCATCATGAAATAAGTCATCGGGTTGCCTATAAAGCCATGAAAGCTCTCGCCAAAGGCCAAACTAAAACCAAATATGCCCCATAAAACAGTGATGATAACCATACAAACAATACTTTGCAGCATGGTGGAGATGACGTTCTTTTTGTTAACCATACCGCCATAAAAAAAGGCAAGGCCCGGCGTCATGATCAAAACAAGCGCGGTTGACATCAGCATCCAGGCAATATCACCTGTATTAAAATGAGGATCCCCAGAATTCTTAAACTCAACAGATGGGAAAATAAATGTTAGTGTTAGAATTATAAGTATAATTAAGAAAGGAATATACCGCTTCATGCAAAAATTATAGAACTGATTTTAAAACGGCCTGAAATTAATACTTTTTGCTTAATAAAACGAAGTTAATGTTAATTTTTTATTAAATAGACAATAAAAAATCGTCATTATAGATACTTAAGCACAAAATCAGGGAAAATACCCAACAAAATCAGCACAAAACTTATAATTATAGCTAAAACCAATAAATTATAGGATTTTTTATATACAATATCCTGATTTTCTGATCGTTTTAAAAATAAATTCAGGGGGATTTTTATATAGTAAAACAAGGAGACAACTGTGGTTAAAGCTCCGGTAGCCATCAGCAGCATCAACCAGATACTATGGGTTTGCTGATAAACACTATACACTGCCGAAAAAACAAATATTTTACCTGTAAACCCTGCAGAAACAGGCAAGCCTGTTAGCGATATCAGTATAATGGTAAAACAAACAGATGCTATTGGATATTTTAAACCAAGTCCTTTATAATCATCTAAACCTTCTGCATTGGCAACGTTGCTAAAGTATGAGGCCAGTGCTAACGCGCCAATATTTGCCAGGGCGTAAACCAGCAGGTAATAAGTTAATGCAGATAAGCCCTGAAGGTTAAGGATCACCACAGCCATCAAAGCAAAGCCGGTATGCCCTATGCTGGAGTATGCCAGCATCCGTTTAATATTGGTTTGCATTACCGCCGCAAAGTTACCCGCTATCATGCTGATAATACCAACTATGGACAATACAATTCCCAGATCAAAACCTATTCCATTACTCCAAACCATTAAAGGCGCCAAAAAATTAACCAGCAACGCAAAAGCGGCAATTTTGGGTAAGGTTGAAAGGTAAGCAGTAACCGGGGTTGGTGCTCCCTCATATACATCGGGCACCCAAAAATGCACTGGAACAAAAGAGAGTTTAAAGCCTATGCCTACCAGTACCAATATCACAGCAAAGACGGCGCTTATTGGATTAACCTTTGCAAGCCCTATAATGGTTGACTGAAAAACAATATCCAGCGAGCCACTGAACCCATAAAGTAACGAAATTCCGTACAGCATAATCGCCGAAGATGCTGCCCCAAACAATACGTATTTTAACCCGGCCTCGGTACTGAAAGCGTTCTCCGAGCGATAAGCTACCATCAGGTATGATGCAATAGAAACCATCTCGATAGCGAGGTAAATCGACAAGAGGTTTACAGCCATCACCATTAAATGTAAACCCAGTATAGAAGCTATAGTGATAGAATAAAGATCTGACAATCCTTTTTGATGCGAGTTTATTTTTTCATCCCATGTAAAATACAACAGGATAATGAATGCCAGTAAATCAATCACCAGTTTAAACAATATACCACTGCGACTGAGCAGCAGCATATTGCTGAATATAAAATGCTGCCCATCTAATATCAATGCAAATTGCTGCAGATCTTTGAATATCACCACCAGGATACCTGCGCAAGCCACGGTACGGCAAAGGCCGGCTGATCTTTTACCAAATAACACATCGGTTATCATAACCACCAGGAACAGCAGGGCCAGGAAAGCCTCGGGTATAAAATAGGTTATACTCCCAAAAACCTCGGTTAACTGTTCGGATATGTGCGGTAGCAGATCGTGCATTACTTTATTTAGCTTGTAAAAATTGTATCAATGCCAGTACCGAATCATTGATTTTATCAAAAACCAATGATGGCATAATACCCAATACCAGGGCTATTAATGCCAGTGGTGCAAGTGTTAGCTTTTCGCGCAGGTTCAAATCCGTAAGGGCGGTTTTCCAAACGCTGCCGCCTTTTAATGATTGCTGCCCAAAAAACATGCGCTGCAAGGTCCATAAGAAATAAGCCGCGCTTAAAAATATTCCTAAGGTACCACAAACCGCCATCCAATAAGGTAATAAACCATTAACCGCATGCGATTTGAATACCCCGGCTAAAGTAAACGCCTCGGCCACAAATGCCGAGAAACCCGGCAAACCCAGTGATGCAAAAAAAGCGATCATTACAAAGGCGGTATATTTTGGCATCATAGTACCTAACCCACGGAAATGATAAATATCCCTGTCATGTACCCGGTTGTAGATAACCCCTACCAGGAAGAACAGCATGGTTGATAAAAACCCATGGCTCACCATCTGCATCACCGAGCCACTGATACCTTCGGCTGTCTGTGAAGCGATGCCCAATAGTACAAACCCCATGTGCGATACGGAGGAATAGGCGATCATCCGTTTCAGATCCCGTTGGGCCAAAGCGTTAAAGGCGCCATATAAAATAGAGATCACCCCAAGCAATCCAAGCCAGAATGCATGAGTTGTGGCCACATCAGGGAAAATTCCCATACAGATACGGATGATACCGTAACCTCCTATTTTGAGCAGGATACCAGCCAGTATGATAGATACCGGTGTTGGCGCTTCCACGTGCGCATCTGGCAGCCAGGTATGTAATGGCACTACCGGCACCTTAATAGCAAACGCGATGAACAGCACCACAAAACCAACCGTACGTGCAGGCATACCCAATATGGTTTGATGCCCCGCTAAAGAGAATACCGACTGTGCGCTGTAATTGGCCGGGTTCATCATTTGTACTATGTTGAAGGTATGGTTACCTGTGGCAGGGTCTGTAACGGATAGGTATAACCCAACCATCACCAGCAGCATAAATACAGAACCAAACAATGTGTAAAGGAAAAACTTAATTGCCGCGTATTCCCTGCGCGCGCCACCCCACATCCCGATAAGGAAATATAGGGGTAACAGCATCAGTTCATAAAACATATAGAACAGGAAGAAATCTAAAGCGCAAAACACCCCGATAACGGCCATATCCAGCAATAAAAACAAGAGGAAGAACCCCTTTAAATTACTCTTGATCTCCCACGAGGCCAAAGAAGCGATCACCAATACCAGCGAGGTCATGACCAATAAGGTAATGGAGATACCATCGATCCCTACAAAATAATCTATCTGCATTTTGCCCATGCTGCCTAGGTTAAGACCTATCCAGGGAAGTTTTTGGACAAACTGAAACTGCTCTTCATGGTTAATACCGCCATGGCCTGCGCCTGTTTTAAAGTTAAGGTATATCCAGATACTAATACCCAATTGTACCAGCGTAGCAAGCAGCGTGATATATTTAAAACTGTTCCTCATGGATGAGGGCAGCAGCATGATGATAAAGCCGAACAGTACAGGTATAAATATGAGTAAGGTTAATATATTCATCAGGTTTATATCAGTATTTTTAAAATAAACAGCAACAGTACAATCACCAGCATGCTAAACAAATAGTATTGCACTTTGCCGGTTTGAAACTTACGTGCAAAATTGCCAATACTTTGCACAATGGCTGCTATTAAATGCAAAAAGCCATCCACAATATATTTATCGGCCCAGGCGGTTAACCGCGCAGCATAGCCGCTTAATTTGGTTAGCAAATGGATAAGACCATCAATAACATTTTTATCAAACCAAAAACAGGTTTTGCCAAAACCAAGTACCGGTTTTACAAAAACACGTTTGTATATTTTATCAATATACCATTGGTTGTAGGATAGCCGGTATAAAAACCCGGTTTGTGAAAAAGCAAAGCTATTTTGTTTTACGTAGATAGCATAGGCCAGGTATAACACTACCAGGCTTATCACATTTACCAATACCGGGATAATCAAATGATAAATACTCTCGAACTTTGTTATTCGCGAAATATTCAAGCCTTTAAATAACCAGCCCTGCTCGTAGGAGAATGGGTTAAAGGAAAACAAGGGAAATAAACAGCAAACTGCTAACAACGCCAAAGGTAATTTGTACTGCCAGCCACCATCAGTCAGGTGTAGTTTTAGTTTTGGGTGGATATTGAGCAGCCTGAGATCTCCAAAGAAAACTTTGAAGATGAGCCTGGCCACGTAGAAGGCGGTTAGCCAGCTGGTGATCAATGCCGTTACCGGGATTATTTTAAGCCATAAGCTTTTGCCTTCGCTCCATTCAAATGCCTGGATCAGTATGCCATCTTTTGAAAGATAGCCGGAAGTTAAGGGCAAACCAACCAATGAAAAACCGCCAATAATAGCCGCGATAAAAGTAAGGGGCAGACGTTTGCGCAAACCACCCATGTACAGGATACTCTGCGGATCAATATCCAGGTCATTATCCTCCTTAATGTGTTGCATTTGGTGAATAACAATACCAGCCACCAAAAACAACAAACATTTAAAAAACGCGTGCGTAGCCAGATGGAAAAGTGATGAGGCATATGCCCCTACTCCCATTGCCAGGATCATAAACCCTAATTGCGATATGGTAGAATAGGCTAAAATGCGTTTCAGGTCATTTTGTGTAAGGGCGATAGTAGCCGCCATAAACGCGGTAAAGCAACCAATGCAGGCCAGTATGGTAAGCTCTGTTTCGGTGAACATGGGGTAAACCCTGCCTAATAAAAATACACCCGCGGCAACCATAGTAGCCGCGTGAATAAGAGCTGATACAGACGTTGGCCCCTCCATTGCATCAGGTAGCCAGGTATGCAGCGGAAATTGGGCTGATTTAGCTGCTACAGCTGAAAAGATGCCTGCGACAGCAATGTATTGCCAAATGGCGGGTAGCTGCCCGGTTGGCGCAATCCATAAGCCATTATTTACAACTGATTGGGCTATTAAACCCTTGTTGGCAAATAGCGTTAAAATATCAAAAGTATGGAATTGGGTAAACAGGATGATAATAGCGCTAAGCAAACCAATATCACCCACACGATTCATGATAAAGGCCTTTTTATTGGCCTGCACCGCCTTATCCTTAGTAAACCAGAAACCAATAAGCAGGTACGACGAAAAGCCCACCAGCTCCCAAAAAGCATAAAACAATACCAGGTTATCAACCACCACCAAAGCCAGCATGCTGAAACAAAAGAAGCTGAGGTAAGTAAAATACCTGCTGTACCGCTCATCATATTTCATGTAAGCAGTTGAATAAATATGCACCGGTAAAGCTATAACTGATACCAGCAACAGCATCAATGCCGAAAGATTATTCAATAATATCCCCGCATAAACCTTTGTTTGCCCAATAGTAAACCAAATATGTTGATGATGTATTTGATGATTATTCCATATGCCGGCAAATACCCTGCCTGCCAAAACACAGCTCACCAAAATAGCCAATGTAGATACCCAGCCCGAAACCTTACTTTTAACCGGAAGGCAAAAGTTTAGCAAAGTGGCAAGCAGCGGCAATGCCACAGCTGCGAGGGTGCAGGTGATGAGAATAGTGTCGATATAGCTTAATGTGTTGTTCAATGTTTATTTTGTCTGTACTAAAACTACCTCTTTCTGGTTATTAATAACTCCCTTATAAAACTTCCCCATAAAATGAACTTTCTTTATTTGGTTTTCATGAATATCAAATAGGGATTGTATTCGCTTATCTTCCACCTCCAAAGGCTGTCCGTTCAAAACATAAAAAAATTTAGAATCATCGTGTTTAGTTGAATCGAGACAGTTTTTATATTCTTTTGAAAATTTGCTCAGCGTTGCCTGGTAACTATTTTTAGCAAACGATTTGGTAATAACAACTAAAGTTCGTTTAGATTTAAATTCCTCGGACACTGATTCTTTATCGTATTTTAATGCGGTAAAACTCAATATATCTTCGGGTTTCAAAGCTGATATTTCTTTATCTGTTGATGGCTCTCCATTTAACACATAAGTTAAATTATCAAGAATTTCTTTTTTTTGTAAATCGCTTAAAGTATCCACCTTATTTAAGTCCCGGGTTGATATCAAAATCGCGCCATCGGCTGCTTGTTCCCCGTAGATATTAATCGAACCAGGAGGATGCAACATGTCAATGGCCGAAATATCTTCTGTATCAAAAGGTTTGCTATCTGCTTTATAAATGATCCCATCTATTACTATTAACGGTTTACCTTTGGCCTTTATAAGATCATAAATCTTTTGGATGGACGCATTTTTAGTTGTATCGGCTTTCTGCGCATTCGCAAATCCACCTATGTTGATCAACAATAAAAAAGAAAAAAGTAACCTATTCATCATCAATCCTTCAGGTTATTGATCTTACCCGGATCAATGGTTTTATATTTTCTATACACATTAAGTATAATAGCAAGTGCGACAGCTGTTGTAGCGGCGGCCAGTACAATAGCAAATAAGGCGAAGATCTGTCCGCTGTTATTTACCCTATCGTGTTTACCAAAGGCAACCAGGTTTAATATGGCGGCGTTCAAGATCAGTTCAATACCAATCAAAATCTGAATAGCGTTGCGTTTTGATACAATCATATACAAGCCTATGCAGAAAAGCATTACGCTTACCACCAAAAAATCGGTTAAGGTGATCATATTTTTGCCTCCTTACGTGAAAGATGCGCAGCGCCCAACAACGCCATCAGCAATAAAATGGAGATGGCCTCAAAAGGCAGCAAATACCGGGTCATTAAGTTAACGCCTATATTATCTATCATCACCGCGTTTGGGGTAATCGTGTTATTATTGGCGATAGAATCCTTTACCCAGCCCAGGTTATCCGCATCGGCCTTTAACACTACGTTAATCATCACTATAAAAAACAAAGCTGCCAGCAGTATGGCAGGTAATTTCGCCATGCTAAAGAATTTGCCCTTTTGCTGCTGAATCACATTTAAAGTTTCTTTACCAGATAGCATAAAGGCAAAAATGATCAGCACCAGTATCCCGCCCACATAAATTACCACCTGGGTTACGGCAACAAAATCAGCCAAGGCCAACACATACAAACCAGCCAGCGCAAATAGTGTTACAAAAAACACAAAGATGCTGCGTACCAGGTTTTTTGTGGATGCCGCGTACAATGCCGAAACAATGGCAATAAAACTCATAAAATAAAATAGCACCCGTACGAAACTCATGCCCCACCCTCCTTTTTTTGCATCGCGGCCAGTTTTGCAGCCTGCCTTTCGGCTTGTTGCTGATCAAACAACGCACGCTTTTCGGCAGCGACCTCTGGCGGCATGTCCGAGAACTGGTAAGTCAGATCGCTTAGCTCAAATACGGTTTTATCATATTGATTGGTCATCACGATGCACTCGGTTGGACACACAATAGTACACAGCCCACAGTACATACACTTGGCCATATCAATATCAAACTTAGCGGCATAAAGGCGTTTGGTAGTTCCATCGGATGTTTGGCCAATGGCTTCGGTAGCTTTGATAGCTTCAATATCTATACAATCAACCGGGCATACTTTGGCGCAGAGATCACATACAATACAATCGTCCATCTCTACTTCCAATTGGTAGCGGCCCACTTCAGGAACAGGTAGTTGTTGTTTGGGGTATTGGATGGTATTGGTACCTTTTTCCAATTGTTTAAAATAATTACTATCGCTTACGGTAATGATCTTCCTGTCAGAATTTGGCGCAAACAGGTGCTTCACGGTAAGGCTTAAACCTTTCCATGCTGTTGCAAAACCGTTAACTACTCTTTTAAACACTAATTATTAAACTCTAAATAATAAATTCTAAATCCTAAATTCCAAACTCTAAATCCTAAACTCTAAATCCTAAATTCTAAATCCTAAACTCTAAATTAAAAAATTCCAAATCCGAAATCGAACATCCGAAATCCGAAATTCTCTCTCCTACATAAGCCACAATCTCCATACGCCGGATATCAGCATACAGGCAAAAGCCAGCGGAGTTAGTACTTTCCAGCAGAGATTCATCAGCTGATCTACCCTAAACCGGGGCAATGTCCACCTGATCCACATTTGGACGGCCACCAACGCAAGGGTTTTTAATGTTACCCACAAAATACCGCAGCCCATGCCGGTTGTCCAGGTAGCTAAATGTACCGGACCTATGTTTGGCAATGGCGTGTTCCACGCACCTAAAAACAGTATAACTCCTATCATGGATACCAGGAACATCATAGAATATTCGGCCAGGAAAACCAGCGCGAAACGGATGCCGGTAAACTCAGTATGAAAGCCCGCCACCAGCTCTGATTCCGCCTCGGGGATATCAAACGGGGCACGGTTACTCTCGGCCAATGAAGCTATAAAGTATATAACAAACGCAATAAAAAGATGCGGGGCACGAAATATATTCCAGCTAAAAAACCCTCCCGTTTGTGTTACATCCCAAAAACCAAGAAACTTTATTTTCTCGGGCGATAGTATACCCTGTTGCATGGCTATTGCCTGCATATCCAGCGTTTGAGCTATCATCACAACGGATATAATGGCAAAACCAGCCGGGATCTCGTATGAAATAATTTGCGCGGCAGAACGCATGGCTCCCAGTATGGAATACTTGTTATTTGATCCCCATCCGGCCATGAGGATACCCAATGTTTCAATAGAGATAATGGCAAAAATATAATAGATACCGAGATTTATCTTTGATGGAATAAGGCCGGGCGCCCATGGCAATGCAGCAAAGCCCATGTAAACCGCGATAAAAATCACGGCCGGCGCCAGCATAAAAAGCCACTTATCGGCGGCGGCGGGAATGATCAATTCTTTCTGAATCATTTTCATGATGTCAGCCAATGTTTGTAAGGATCCAAACTTTCCTGTTTCTGTGGGACCAAGCCTATCTTGTATAAATGCAGAGATCTTACGCTCGGCATATACGCCAAACAAAGCGAAAAAGGCCGAAAAACTGAACAAGCCTACAGCAACAATAAAATATGTGATATAATAATTCAAGTACCTTTTTGCTTAAGCTGCAAACTTACTAAATGTTGAACTATTTTAGACGACAAGTTTAGTATATTAAATTGGTGAGTGGTTGATTGGGAGAGTGATTGATCGAGTTATATTAAGTTGAGTGGCTTTATTTTTTTTTGCGGGTTATGAAAGTGCCTGATTTTATCCTTAATTCAACCACTCACCTAATCCAACCCAATCAACCACTCACTAACACTTCACCAAATCATTAGCGGCAATAAATGTCGACGTTACCGGGGATGAAAAAAACAGCGAAGCATGATGATCAAAATCCGCGGTATCATCTGTAGTGGTATAAAACTGGTTAGTACCGTTTTTAGTAAGTCTGCTTTCCATCTCGGGATGGCGCTGAAGGTAGCTAACCAGGCTCTTTGCTACAATATCGCCCTGGGCAACTACTTTAACGTGCGCAGGCAGATTGGCCTCTATCTTATCTTTTATAATAGGATAATGTGTACATGCTAATAAAATGGTATCAATATCCGGGGATTGAGCCATAATCTCATCCAGGTACAATTTCACAAAATAATCGGCGCCGGGCTGGTCATACTCTCCGTTCTCTATAAGTGGTACCCATAGCGGGCATGCCTGCTGGTAAACTTTTACATCCGGAAAAAAATTCTCGATCTCGATAAGATATGAGCCGGATTGCACCGTACCCTTTGTGCCAAGTACCCCAATCTGTTTGGTTTTGGTATAATTGCCAATGATCTCGGCAGTTGGCCTTATCACACCAAGTACACGTTTTGTGGGGTCGACACTGTTAAGGTCTTGTTGCTGTATGGTGCGCAACGCTTTTGCCGAAGCCGTATTACAGGCCAGTACTACCAGCGGGCACCCTTGCTCAAACATCCATTGCACGCATTCCCAGGTATACTCATGTATGGTTTTGAACGACCTGTTTCCGTAAGGAGCCCGGGCGTTATCACCAAGATAAATGTAATCGTAACCCGGCAGCTGTTCAATGATAGATTTAAAAACAGTGAGGCCACCAAAGCCTGAATCAAAAATACCTATGGGTTTATTTTGCATATACAAACATAAAAAAAGCGCCCCGTAAATACGAGGCGCTCTTTTATAAATGACTAATGGTTGATATTATTTTAAACCTAATTTTAATTTCACGGCTGTCATCAGGTCATCAGCATCCGGAGATACTAATAAACTTACTTGTGAAGAATCCAATACATATGCATAACCTTTTTCTTTGGCAACTGCTTGTACAGCGGCAGTAGCTTTATCAAAAAGTGGTTTACCTAATTCATTCTTTTTAGCTTCAACTTGTTGTTGAGCGTTAGTTTGATAATCAGTCATACGTTTTTGTATATCCTGAAGCTCATTACCTTTTGCAGTACGAACTGCATCGGTCATAGTAGCCTGATCTTTTTGAAAAGCCTGACCTTTTGTAGTGTACTCATTATTCATGGTAGTAAGTACATCAATAAAGGTTTTTTGGTAAGCCTGAATCTGAGTTGAAACAGTTTTAGTTTCTGGCATTAAATCTATCAGCTGGTTAAAATTAATATGGCCAATTTTTGTCTGCGCATTGGCAAAGTTGCCGGCAAATATCATTCCTACTGCAACTAAAGCAACTTTAAATAGTTTTTTCATTTTTTTTGTCCTGTGTTTAATAATAGTTTTGTTCTGTTTATTTATTCAAAAAGTTATTTAGCAAATACTCCGGGTTTAAGCCCTAATTTGGTTATCACTTCTGCGCTCCTGTCAAACCTTGGGTTTGCATACAGCATGATCACCTCACTGTTTTTATCAAAGATCATATCCAAATCATTGCTTTCGGCCACGGCCTGCACAGCTTTAGACACTCTATCCTGAATTGGTTTAATCAAGCCAGTACTTCTTTGTGAAAGCTCACCATCGGGCCCGAATTTCTGACGTTGAAAATCCTTCGCGGCTTTTTCTTTATCTACAATTTCCGCTTCGCGGCGTTTTTTCATATCGGCCGTCATTAACACCTGGTCGGCCTGGTACGCTTTATACAAACGGTCAATTTCCTGAAAACGTCCATCAACTTCTTTTTGCCATTGATCAGACAAAGCAGCAAGTTGCTTTTGTGAAGAAGCATACTCCGGCATGTGCTTTAATATATAATCCGAATCAACGTAAGCAAAGCGTTGCGCATAAGCTCCTGCAAATGCTGTAAACGTTAAAACTGCTATTAAAATTATCTTCTTCATATTCGGTTCGCAAATTAATTAAATCCGCCGGATAAACTCTGAGAAATTGTAAAATGGAATTGCCCTTTATTTGCATCCGGGGCACCTGGAATTTTATCAAATCCATAACCATAATCTAACCCAAGCAAGCCAAATATAGGTAAAAATATTCTTGCGCCCACACCTACCGAACGTCTCACGTTAAACGGATTGAATTGACTAAAATTGTTCCAAACGTTTCCACCCTCTGCAAATGCAAGTAAAAATATGGTTGCAGACTGGCTGGCGATAACTGGATGGCGCAACTCTAATGTGTATTTATTATAGATGGTGCTACCTGTATTGCTGTTCTGATTTTCGTTTGAACCTTCTGGTACTATGGAGAAGTTTTGGTAACCTCTTAAACCGATGATTTCACTACCCTGTAAAAACTGGTAGCTCTGCATACCATCACCACCTAACTTAAAGCGTTCAAATGGTGAAGGGCCTACTTCCTTATTATACATACCCAGGAAACCAAATCTTACCTGCGACATCAGCACGAATTTACCAACCAGTTTAGAGAACCACTGCGCATCATATTTAAATTTATAATACTCTACAAAATGGTAACGCTCCTGCGGAGTGGCCACTTTATAGTTGGTATTGTTAAATAACGAATATGGAGGAGTTGCCTGAACCGTAAATTTAATATTTGAACCCTGTGTAGGGAATATTGGCGCATCTATTGAATTACGTGTTAATTCCTGTGTTAACTTGATATTGAACGAGGTACCGTTTGAGAAAAGGTAACCAGTATAGTTATCAAGGTTGTAGTGGTCAAAGTTAAGTGAGTAGTTTAACTGGAAATAGTTATCCGGCCATTTTAAGCGTTTACCCAATGTAATACCAACACCATTAATACGCAGGTTATTGTAGTACGGGCTCGATTTTGCATAATACTGCCCTGTTGAACTCCCCTGTGTATATGCTGATAATGCAAAGTAAATAGGTTTTTTACCACCTAACCATGGCTCAGAGAAAGTGAACGAAAAATTTTGATAGGTACGACCGCTTGACTGACCTCTTAAGCTTAGTTTCTGTCCATCGCCTTTTGGCAGTGGCTTGTAGGCTTTAAGGTTAAATATATTCCTTAATGAGAAGTTGTTAAAGGTAAGCCCCAGTGTACCCACCAGCTGCCCGCCACCAAAACCACCCGAAAGCTCGATCTGATCTGAAGGCTTTTCAACAACGTTGTAAATAATATCTACCGTACCATCCTGGGGGTTAATGTTGGTTGGTTTCGGCTCGGTTTTTTGCTCATCAAAGTTACCAAGCTGGCCAATTTCACGTGCGCTACGAATTAATAAATCTTTATTGAATTTTTGTCCCGGTTTGGTTTGGATCTCACGCAACACAACTTTATCGTTGGTTACATCATTACCTTTAAGGCTTACACGGTTTATGGTGTACTGCGGGCCTTCATATATACGTATATCAAGATCTACAGTATCGTTATAAACCCTAACCTGTACCGGGTCGGCATTAAAAGTTAAATAACCATCATTTAAATAAAGTGATGAAACATCATCGTTACTTGGCGTTGGGCCGCTTAATCTCTTATTTAATTCGTCCTCGCTAAATACATCACCCTTTTTAACGTGTAATATTCTTTCTAATAACTCCGTACTATATTTTGCATTACCAGACCACCTTACTTTACCAAAGTAATACCTTGGGCCTTCATAAACTTTAATTTTTACGTTAACAGTATTATCATCATGCTTCCAAACAGAATCGCTTACCAACTCGGCATCACGATAACCTTTGGCCTGCATCTTTTCAATAAGGTTTAACTTATCTTCTTCGTATTTATCCTGTTTGAATTTTTTTGATCCAAAAAGATTATACCATTTCTTTTTACGGGTTTTACTCAAATAACCTCTCAAATCGCCTTGCGAAAAAGCTTTGTTACCTTCAAATGTAACATCGTTAATTTTCACCTTGGTCTTTTTGTCAATTTTTACATCGAGTATAACACTGTTAGCATCTCCGGGATCTTTACGCTGCGTCATTACAACAGCGGTGTTCATAAAACCTTTTTCGTTAAAATGTTTTTTGATGATAGCCGATGTAGTGCTCAGTAAATTCTCGTTGACAATTTTACCGGTCTTATCTGTTAATTTTTTCTGTACATCCTCTACTTCACCTTTGCGGATACCTGTTATGTGCAGGCGTGACAAACGCGGGCGCTCAACTACAACTATTTCAAGATAAACGGTATCAAGATTAATTTTGGTGATGTTTAACTGCACATCATCAAATAAGCCTTGCTCGTATAATTTCTTTATTACCTCGGCATTGCGTTCGCCTGGTAAATTAATACGGTCGCCTTTGGTTAATTTTGAAAGCAATATCAAATTATCCTTATCAAGATATTTTACTCCACTTACGGTAATACCACCAATGATGTAATCGTGCGGATTAAGGTAACTTAAACTATCGGCCGGTATCTGTTTTGTGAGTGGTTGCCTCGGCGCGTTGGAAACCTGAGCAAGGGCAGCAGTACCAAAAACAGAGAAAAGAATAGCAAAAAGAAATTTATACATTCGAATATTTTAGTGGGCTAAAATTAATTTATACAGTTGTTAAAAAGTGTTAAAAGGAAAAATTTAGTTAACCTGCTCACTTGTCATACCAAAACGACGCTCGCGTTTTTGATAATCAAGTATGGCTTCGTACAAATCTTCCTTTCTGAAATCGGGCCATAGCTTGGTTGTAAAATACAACTCGGCATAGGCAATTTGCCATAATAAATAATTACTTATCCGATACTCGCCGCCGGTTCTGATCAGTAATTCAGGATCGGGCATATCGTTGGTGAATAAATTCCGTTCAAAAACAGCTTCATTAATACCTTCCACTTCCAACTCCCCGCTTTTTACCTGTATGGCTATGTTTTTAGCCGCCTGTAAAATCTCGCGCCTTGAACCATAGCTTAAGGCCAGCGTAAGTACCACCCCTGTATTTAATGAAGTTTTTTGCATGGCCGCATTTAACTCTTTTAAGCATTTCGCGGGCAGCATGTCCAAATCGCCAATGGCATTTAGCTTAATATTATTTTTCATGAAACCGGCAATTTCCTTATGAATGGTACTCACCATAAGTTCCATGATGGCCATAACCTCAAATTTGGGTCTGTTCCAGTTTTCTGACGAGAAGGTATATAGTGTAACGTATTTTATACCCAGTTTATCTGCGCCCTCAACAACATCCCTTACAGATACCACTCCGTTATGATGACCAAATACCCTTAACTTGCCTTTCTCTTTTGCCCAACGGCCGTTGCCATCCATAATGATAGCTACATGTTTTGGCAATCTTAACAAATCAATCTGATCCAAATATTCCATATTACTCATTATCAAAAACCGGTGTAATGGCTTATAAAAGACATGCTTTTGTTTTTATTTTTATCAACGCCATGCCTAATAAATATTTGTTTTTAGACTAATCGACCTTAAAAATTATCCTGCTACAGCGTTATTTATATGCCGAATTGCCGGTTTTTTCAGGGTACAAAGGTAAAACTTCCTTTGTATTTTTTTAGTATGCAGCAATAAAAGAAAATGTTATTATAAATATTGCCTGTAAATGTCATTAAAAACACATAAATAACATTTTCTGGCCCTGTTTATTATGGTTTAAAACAACTTTAAATGCAAAAAAGGCATCTATGATCCCTAAAAATTGATCACGATGCCCTGTAAATAAAGCGCGGTATTTAGGTTTGGTACCCCTTTTAATCAGCTGCTAATAAACACCTTTTTGTTTTAAAGCCTCCACATCCTGGGGGGCTATATCAACAATAGAATATATTTGAGTTTGGGTAATATTTAATTCATCTAAAGTATTAACTACATTGCTGTATACCGAATGGTTACTGGGCTTTACCAATACAATCATATTTTTGCCCGTTTTATTTCTGATCATTTTGCTGGTTTCAATAAGTGCCTGCCTTAAACCATTTTTACCAAAGTTGGTAATTGATGGCGCAATCACCGGATTTTTCAATTCGCCAAGGTACCACATCACCCGGTCGCTTTTACCAAGACAGATGGTAAGGCTACGACTGGCAGGCACGGGATCGCCAAGGCTGCCATCTGGCATGGCTAAAGGCATGGCCTTTGGCTTTGCAAGCGTAGTTGTCATTATAAAAAAAGTGATGAGCAGGAAAGCCAGATCAACCATTGCGGTAAGATCAACGCGGGTGTTCATTCTTTTACGTCCGCGGGTAGATCCTGATTTTTGGGGAGAGGAATTTAATTCGGCCATGATTTTATAGTTTAAGGTTAATAATCACCAGTATTAAATACCGATCATTAACCTTAAAACGAATTATAAATTCATATATTATAAAATAACAAAATTAAATTCCGTTATAAAAAAATAAATAGAATTAAATTTCGAACACATCAATAATAACACCGCTGGGTAACAAAGGTATAGGAGATACTAAACCCAACCAGGAAATAGGTATCGCGGGGCTTAAAATCGCCGCGCTGTGTTCCAACCGAACCAATGTAGGTTCCGGTTCGCTCGCCAGATCTGTCAGATAGTGCCCTGGCAATACCATTAAGCTTGCTTTTATCAGCATATACGCTACTCACATCATCCAGGTAGTCTGTAAACGTATAGCGATATCCAATATCTGCCGCCAGGTTAAACTTTCCGGCAATATTGTACTTTATACCAACTCCATAAGGGATCACCGCAGTATGGCCTCCGTACGGCTTTGGTTGACCTTCTGTTTTTAACTCTCTCAAGTCAACAGATGCCCCGTTATAAATAGTACGCGGCGCATAGGAAGTGAGCCCGATACCGGCATATATAAATGGGGTAAATTTATTAGGGCCTGCATCCGGGATATATTTCAGGAAATTGAACTCGCCAATTGCACTGATCTCTTTTACCCCATCAGTAAAACTTAAATTACGATCACGAAATTGCTGGCTGGATGATGTACTATCGGCAGCACCAAACTTCCCGTAACTAAACGTTAGTCTTGCTGAAAGGTATCCATCAAAATTTCGTTTTACAAACAAGCCGCCGGATATGCCGCTTACTTTTACAGGGTTATTGATATTTAAATCACCAATATAGCCAGCACCGCCTAATGAGCCGCCTATCTCCCAGGTTTGTGCCTGCAAATGATACGAAAACAGTAAAAGGAAAACAAAAAGTAAAATTTTAGGCATCAAGCAGTTTTAATAATTACGGGCATCCAATCCCCATAATAGTTTGTTCCTTAACGTTGTTAAATAACTTTCATTATTTAACCGGATCAAATTTAGCTGAAAACCGGCTTTCTCCACGTGAAACTTCATCGTTTCATCCATAACAGCCATCCTTGAATCGCAGGATACCAGGTATTTGGAGCTTCGGGTTTCTACCTCAAAACATAGCTTGCTGTTATCCGGCAATATAATTGGCCTCACATTTAAATTATGGGGTGACACCGGGGTAACTACAATACTGTTTGATTGTGGGAAGATGATAGGACCGCCACAACTTAAGGAATATGCTGTTGAGCCTGTTGAGGTTGATATAATAAGCCCATCGCCCCAATAGGAGTTTAAAAACTCATCATTTAAAAACACATGGGTGATAATCATGGCGGCATCGTCGCGCTTGTGGATAGTTACATCATTAAGCGCGAAGTTATCTTCCCCAAAAATGGATGACTTTGAATCTATTTTCAGCAGTTCGCGGCAATCAAGTGTAAATTCCTTATTCACTACCGCGTGTATGGCAGCGTTTATATCGCTTTTATTTACACTGGCTAAAAAACCCAGCCTGCCAAAATTAATACCAATAACAGGAATGCCAGAATCGCGGATAACGGTAACCATATCCAGCAGGGTGCCATCCCCACCCAGTGTTATAAAAACATCTATAAAACCTTTTAACGAGTCGGTACTTTGTAAAACATTATATACTACACCGTTAATTTTATCCTGAAGATATTCGTTGAGCAGATGATGTACGTAGATCTCGACATTGTGTTGGGCCAGGTTATCAAATACCTGTTGTATATAAGGGATTACAGATGGTTCATTAAATGGCCTGCCGTAAATTGCTATTCTTTGGTTCATTAGTTCATCGGTTCATTGGTTCATTGGTCTTTTGCGCGGGAATGGTAGTTCAGTCGTTCATGGGCCGGCGTTTATACCTGCCTTTTGATAATATATTATTGATATACTTTACTGATCTGCTTTAACTTTGGCATTTTTTCCAATAAACTTTAAATATGCATTAAGTTTGAGATGGATGGATTGAAGTTTCTCAAATAGTGAATTAAATTGATCTTCATTTATCAGGTTCCTGTTTTTTGATTTTATTAGCCACCCTTTTGTTTCTAAAATTGAGCCACGGCTAAAAAAACAAAAATTTCGATTTTCTTTAAAGTGGTATCGGCCATATCCCTCAGCAATATTAGCCCCTATAGAATCAGCAGAGCGTACTATTTGTTTACCCACGGTATCTTTTGCAAAATATTCCCAACCACTAATTATCATCCAAATTTCGTCGCTAAAACCTTCGGCTAATTGATATACCTCTAAATCTTCAAGACTATAATAACTCATATTGATCAATCAATCACAAAACTATTGAACTTTTCACCAATGAACTAATGAACCAATGAGCTAATGAACTAAAGGTTAAGATAATTCATAAGTGAATCGTAACGATCTCTGCCTTTATCGTTATGATCGGTATTGTTAAAGGTTGCCTTTACGTCATATTCATACCGCAGGAAAGTGGCGATAATGGTTGAGATATCCTGCTTATTAACCTTAAGGGTTACTTCCATCCGGGTTGAATCGGGAAATGTTTGAACGTATGAACTCAGCACCTGGGCATTGTCAGATTCTACTATCTGCGCCATATGCGCCAGCGAGTTGTTTTTATTGTTGATTTCGAGTACGATAATCCCCCCGGGTTGTGATACAGAGGTGATCTGCGCAAAATATTCAGTTATAGCATTTATGGAGATTAGGCCCAGGTAATTTTGTTTAGCATCAAGCACCGGCACAACCGTGAGCTGGCGTTCATGAAACATGCGAATCACATCATAAATATGCTGATCTTCCAGCACGTAAGGATTAACAAGCGAAAGCGCCAACGATCCTATTGATGCCTGGTAATCGCTTTCGCCTATCAGATCATCCTCGGCTACTAAACCTAAAAACTGTTCTTCATTTACAATTGGCAAATGCCTCACGCGAAACTCCAGCATACGGTCATATACCTTCTGTATACTATCAGAGGTATGAACCGGGGGTATCACATCAGCTATCAGCTCAATTGCTATCATGTTATGCTTTTACTTTTAATTTATCTAAAAATGCGCTAAACAAAACGTTAAACTCCTGTGGCCGCTCCATCATTGGGGCATGGCCGCATTTATCAATCCAGTGCAATTCAGAATCGGGTAATAATTCATTAAACTCAACCGCAACATCGGGCGGTGTAATTTTATCATCTTTACCCCATATTAAACAAACAGGCAAGGTCATTTTATGAAGATCTTTCTTCATGTTATGGCGGATAGCTGATTTTGCCATCGCCAGCAACCTGATTACGCTATGCCTGTCATTTATCAGTTTATGTATATCATTAACCATTTCATCAGTTGCAATGGCCGGATCATAAAAAGTATACTGCACCTTTTCTCTCACAAAATCAATACTTTCGCGGCGCGGAAACGAACCACCAAAAGCATTTTCATATAACCCCGAACTGCCGGTTAAAACCATGGCCTTTACATTTTCGGGGTGTGCTAAAACATACACTAAAGCTACGTGCCCTCCAAGCGAATTACCCAGCAACGTAATATTGCTCAGGTTTTTAAACTTGATAAACTTATGTACAAATTTTGATAAACTTCTTACACCAGTAGTTAAAAGAGGCATATCATAAATTGGAAGTATTGGTATTATTACGCGGTATTGGGATTTAAACTCCTCAACTACGCCATCCCAATTACTTAATGACCCCATTAAACCGTGCAGTAGTAACAGCACCTCACCTTCGCCCTCATCGATGTAACTAAAACCGTGTTCCTCTTTAAGCACGAAATCCATATAAATTATTAATATTAATTTTCAATTAACTATACCAAAACCCGTTTCAGTATAAAAATATGTTAATTCGCTATAAATTTAATCTATTGCGAATGACTTGCAACAATTATAGTAATAATTTATCAATGTAGATATTAAGCTTACATTGTTAAATTAATAACTATCCCAATAACTGCCTCACTACCTCTGATATAGTTTTACCATCGGCTTTGCCCGCAAGTTCTTTATTGGCAGTACCCATAACCTTACCAAGGTCTTGTATCGACGTAGCTCCAATCCTGCTGATCAGTTCCTGAAGATAACCTTCAATTTCAAAACGGGTCATTTGCTGGGGTAGGTAAGGCTCAATCACGCGCATTTCCTCCATTTCAATTTCGTATAGATCTTCCCTGTTTTGAGTGCGGTAAATATCTGCCGATTCTTTACGTTGTTTGATCAGTTTTTGAAGTACTTTAATTTCAGCTTCCTCAGTAAGTTCTTCGGCTGCGCCTTTTTCGGTTTTAGCCAGTAACAAGGCCGATTTTATAGCACGCAGCCCTCTAAGACGATCAGGTTGTTTTGCCAACATAGCCAGCTTTATATCCTGGTCTATTTGTGTGATTAATGACATGTATTTTAATTTTAGATATGCAGATTTCAGATATGCAAACGTGTTAACAAATGCGCAAATTTCAGATGTGCAAATGTGCAGATTATAATTTCAGATGTTCATACTTTTTTTCATCTGCACATCAAATCATCATCTGCACATTATTTTCGATATATATTCACAGCAGTAGCTTGCGCTGTTGGCATGATCACCAGGTCGTTGATATTTACGTGTGCCGGCCTCGATGCTACAAACCAAATGGTTTCTGCAACATCTTGTGCTACCAACGGCTCAAAGCCATCATAAACTTTTTTAGCGCGTTCCTTATCACCCTTAAACCTAACTTCAGAAAACTCCGTTTCCACAGCCCCCGGGTGTATAGCAGTAACCTTTATACCATGAGGCAACAGATCAATACGCATACCCTTGTTTAACGCATCAACAGCGTGCTTGGTTGCGCAATAAACATTACCGTTAAGATAAACTTCTTTGCCGGCTATGGAGCCTAAATTAATAATATGCCCCCCACCATTAGTTATCATCCAGTTTGATACCATGCGGCTTACATAAAGTAAACCCTTTATGTTGGTATCAATCATCGTTTCCCAATCATCAACATTACCGTTTTGTATAGGATCAAGGCCCTGGCTTAAACCAGCGTTATTAACTAACACATCAACCAGCTTCCATTTTTCGGGCAAGCCTTCCAGGTTTTCAATCACCTGCTCACGGTTGCGCACATCAAATGATAAAATGGCAATCTCCACATTATAAGTTTCATTTAACTGTTCGGCTAATTTTTCAAGCCGGTCTTCCCTCCGGCCGGTTAGTATCAGATTATAACCCTCACGGGCAAATACGTGTGCGCATGCCTCGCCAATTCCGGCGGTTGCACCTGTAATTAAAGCAATTTTAGTCATAATAGTAGGATAACTATAGGAGCGAAATTATGTTTTTTAGTTTGAATTATTGTTGTTCTGAGGTAATGTTACTTAATGCGGCTGTTATGCCAAACCTGCCTGTTCCTGGTGAGCAGTGGCCTGCGCCCTATCCTTCAACAAGCTCAGGGTAGCACTTATCTATCTACTCAAAAAACAAACTAAACATAACGGTATGTAAAGACAACTTACTGATAGGGCTTGAAAATGGATGATTTTCTGGAACCAATATATTACCAAAGGAGTTGGATACCTTAATTTGGGGCGAGAGCTTAAAAAACTCAAAATAAATATCACAGCCAAGGCCCGCTTCATAGGAGCTAAATCCACCGGCATTTTTCACCAGTTTATCCATGGGACCTAAATTGGCATCATTTTTTTTGGTGCCGATGGCTTTGGTGTATTTAACGCCGCCTAAAATATAGGCCCTGAAATCGCCCAGCCTGTCAGATTTTAATTTGAAAGACAACGGAATATCCACCGAGGTGGTTTGAAGCTGCTTAACCTGGTTTTGATCGGGGTTGGCATAGGTATACGTTAAATTACGATCGGCAAAAACAAGCGATGGTGTTATTCGTACTTCAAAATGCTCGGTTAATGTATAGCGTGTTAAAAAACCGATAGCAAAACCAGGTGTACCCTTTGGACTGATGCTGTTTAACGAATCGGTTATATATTGATTGTTGGTTGCATCAAAAAAAGGCTTACGCCAATCGGGCTTCTTTACTATTTTAAAATCGCTGCTAACATAACTAAAGCTAAAACCAAAACTCAGGTCTTGCTGGTCGGCACCTCCGCCCCATGCCGGTACATTCTGCGCCAGCAAAAATTTGCAGCAAAACATAAGGCATACAACTAAAAGGCACCGTATTTTGATCATTTAACACCAGTGTAAATAGAACAGATACCAAACGCCAATGGCCTGTGTTTGGTATTTTTAAAGCCTACTTTATCCATTAAAGCAACAAAACTCTTTCCGTCCGGAAAAGCCGCCACTGACTCGGGCAAATAGCTATAAGCTCTTGAATCCTTACTAAACAACTTGCCTATGCCCGGTGTAATATAATTGAAGTAAAAATTATACAGCTGTTTTACCGGGAAAGCTTTGGGCTTTGAAAACTCCAGTACCACCGCTTTGCCACCCGGTTTTAGCACCCGTTGAATATCAGCCAAACCAATTTCCAGGTTCTCGAAATTACGAACGCCATAAGCAACCGTAACCGCGTCAAAAGCATTATCATCAAAAGGCAGCTTTTCCGAATCGCCAAGTTTTACTTCAAACTTATCGCCAAGACCTCGTTTCTGGATCTTTTGCTCTGCGATATCCAACATGCCGCGGGAAATATCCACACCAATTATTTTATTGGGTTTTAACGCTTTCAAGGCTTCAAAGGCAAAGTCGCCTGTACCTGTGGCTACATCCAGAATTAGTTTTGGTTGATCCTTTTTTAATTCGTTTATCGCCTTTTTACGCCAGATGATATCAATCCCCAACGACATAAAATGGTTCAAAAAATCATATGTTTTTGATATATTATTAAACATATCCGCCACCTGCTCTTTTTTGGTAGCTTGCTCATTGTTGTACGGAGTTATGGTTTTGCTCATTTTTTTAGTGGTAGCAAAGATAGTGATTGTATCATGATTGCGTTTATTTGGATGTATTAAGTTGATTGGCTTGTGTAAATGTTAAGTCAATTCCTTAATTTTAAAAGCCAATTCTTTTAAACCAGTTCGTAACCGGTCTCTCCCCAAAATGGAGCGGCCCTATTTTATCGGTTCTCATAAATTAACTAAAGCATATAAGTTTAAGCCTTATCTATGAAAGAAAAACAAGAATCATCCCGCAGAAGTTTCATTAAAAAACTAACCACTACAACCGCTGCCGTAGCCGTTGGAAGCAACCTGTTCGCTTCCGAAAATACGGTAAAACCATTTGCCATACTCAAAAGGCAATTGGGCTATGAATTGAATGACCAGATCAACATTGCCCTTATTGGTGCAGGTGGCATGGGCAACAGTGATACGGATACAGCCCTTAAAATTCCAGGTGTAAAGCTGGTTGCCGTATGTGATTTATATGACGGCCGCCTTAAAGATGCCAAAGCCAAATGGGGTGCTGATATTTTTACCACCCGCGTTTATAAAGAGATCCTGAACCGTAAGGATATCGACGCCGTAATTATTGCCACTCCCGACCACTGGCACCAGCAAATTTCTGTTGATGCCATGCACGCTGGTAAACATGTATACTGCGAGAAACCAATGGTTCATGCCATTACCGAAGGTCCGGCTGTAATAAAAGCGCAGAAGGAAACAGGTAAAATATTCCAGGTGGGCAGCCAGGGCGTATCATCATTGGGTAATGAGAAAGCGCATGAACTGTTAAAAAGCGGGGCTATTGGCCAGCTCAATTATGCCGAGGGCTTTTGGGCCCGTCGCGAACCGCTGGAAGTTTGGCAATACCCTATCCCGGCCGATGCATCACCGCAAACTGTGGATTGGGAAACCTATATCAGCAATACCAAAAAACGCCCGTTTGATGAGAAACGCTTTTTCCGCTGGAGAAACTATACCGATTATGGCACGGGTATGGCAGGCGATCTTTTTGTGCACCTGTTCTCCAGTCTGCACTTTATAACGGATTCTGTTGGGCCAAACAAGATCTATGCATCGGGTGGTTTACGTTTCTGGAATGATGGCCGCGAGGTACCTGATGTATTGCTGGGCACTTTTGATTATGGCAAAACCCAGGCACATCCAGCCTTTAATCTTTCTTTACGCTGCAACTTTGTTGATGGCACCAGCGGTACTACTTACCTTAAACTGGTAGGCAGCGAAGGTTCTATGGATATAACCTGGGATAAAGTTACCCTGAAAAGGAACAAGACCTTTGCATCCGACGATCCTTTTTACCTCGATAAACTGAAAAAAGCAGGCGGCAGCTATACCGAGCGCAAAAGAATGCTGCCACCAGAAGAGATTACCTATGATGCCGATAAGGGCTACATGGGTGGGCCTTATGACCACATGAATAACTTCTTTAACGCCATCAGAAACAATGGCAAGGTAACGGAGGATGCCATATTTGGGTACCGTGCCGCCGCTCCTGCCCTGTTATGTAACGATAGCTACTATAACAATAGCCCTATGTTTTGGGATCCGGAAAAAATGCAGCTGGCGAAAAAGAGTTAAGACGAAAAACTTTATAGTTACTAAGACAAACACATTAGCAAGTTATGAAACAACAACTAAAAAAACTTGGTTTGGTGATGGCTGCCGCAGCCTTGGTTTGCGTGCAAACATCAGCCATACCGGTAAAAACACGCCCTCATCCAAAAAAATCACATGCTAAAAAAGCCGAGTGGGTAAAACTATTCGATGGTAAAACATTAAATGGCTGGCATGGCTTTAATAAAAAAGGAGAAGTGAAAAACTGGACCATAGTTGATGGCGCCCTGGTATGCTTAGGTGCAGCCGCAGGCGATACCGGGGGCGATATTGTTACCGATAAAGCCTACACTAATTTTGAACTGGAATGGGAATGGAAAATTGATAAAGGCAGCAACAGCGGTGTGCTTTATCATGTTATTGAAGACCCCAAATACCATGCTACCTATGATACCGGCCCCGAATACCAGATTATAGATGATGAAGGCTGGCCAGACAAACTGGAAGAGTGGCAAAAAACAGGCTGCGATTACGCCATGCACCTGCCAAACACACTTAAAAAAGTAGAGCCAATTGGTAAATGGAACATCAGCAAAATTGTATTCAATAATGGCCATGTAGAGCACTGGCTCAACGGATCAAAAATAGTTTCATTTGAGGCATGGACTGATGATTGGACCAAGAAAAAAACCGAAGGTAAATGGAAAGATTATCCCGATTATGGCACGGCTAAAACCGGCCTAATTGCCCTGCAGGATCATGGGCATAAAGCTTATTTCAGAAATTTAAGGATTAAGGAGTTGTAACACGACTTAAGGATTTTACAAGATTAACAGGATTGTATGTCACGCCCGGTTCTCGGCAGATAATACAAATCCTGTTAATCTATTTTAATCCTCAAAATCACGTTTATTTAGCCAATGCCAGAAGCCCTTCAATATCCAACCTTTTGGTAAACATCGTCATGTCGCCATTTTCGTCAACCGGCCAGTTTTCTTTTGGTCTGTCCCAATAAAGTTCAACACCGTTTTGATCCGGGTCGTTTAAATAAATCGCTTCCGATACCCCGTGGTCTGATGCTCCTGTGATGGTATATTTGGCATCAATGAGCCTTTGCAGTATTATCGCCAGATCCTTTCGTTCGGGATATACAATAGCAGTATGGTAAAGGCCGGGCGCATACGCTGGCGCTGGTGAAGCCCCTTTACTATGCCAGGTATTTAAACCTATATGATGGTGATACCCACCGGCAGATATAAACGCAGCCTGATCGCCATACATCATCATTTTATCAAAGCCCAGTAAACCGCAATAAAAATCAAGTGATTTTTGCAGATCACTAACCTTTAAATGTACATGACCTATGCGGGTTTGGGCGGGTATTTTATATTCGTTCATTATATTACATGTTTAAACATCAAATTTAACTATAATTGCATTTATATTTGTTTATCTATTGTAAAACAAGCAGTAGCAAATATATGGTTCAAAGCTGATCAACTTTATCGGTCATCAGCGCACCAGTAAAAAATATTACCTTTGCAGCATGATTGTTAAAACGGCCGAATTTATTTGCAGCAATACCCAGATTTCCAAACTTCCGCCGCCTATTAAGGCGGAGTACGCGTTTATCGGGCGCTCAAATGTGGGCAAATCATCCCTTATCAATATGCTAACGCAAAAAAAGGGATTAGCAAAAACGTCACAAACACCCGGTAAAACCCAGCTTATCAACCATTTTTTTGTTAATGAAAGCTGGTATATTGTTGATTTACCTGGTTATGGTTATGCCCGGGCATCCAAAACAAATAAGGCCAACTGGAACAAATTTATCCATAATTACCTTGATAAACGCGAAAGCCTGCAATGTGTAATGGTGCTGATTGATAGCCGCCTTGAGCCGCAAAAGATAGATATTGAATTTTGTAACTGGCTGGGCGAAAAAGGCTTATCGTTTGTACTGGTATTCACCAAGGCCGATAAACAATCAAGTGTAAAAACCGACCAAAATATCGCGAAGTTCAAAAAAACTTTAACGGAGACCTTTGAGGAGTTTCCGCAATATTTTGTAACATCTGCCGAACTTCAGGTAGGTCGTGATGAAATTTTAGGTTTTATAGATAATATAAATAGAAGTTTTGTGATACCACATTTTGAACCAAGGGATTAATATAACGGTGTTGTAATTAACAATTCCCCTCTTGAGAGCGGGCGCGGTGGAGCGTGTGATGGCAGGGGTGTGTTATGCGCAATAAAAATATGGGATAGGATAGTATCCGATTCCCCTCTTGAGAGGGGGCGCGGTAGGCAGTGTGATGGCAGGGGTGTGTTATGCGCAATAAAAATATGGGATAGGACTTGAAATGGCAAAAGTTCATTAAACCATAAAAGCATTCGACATAAAATAAAAGTAAAGCATATTTATGCCGCGTAAAATAATACCATACAATCCCAAACTAAAAGACTTAGCCCGCAAGCTAAGAAACGACAGTACTCTGGGCGAAGTACTACTTTGGAATGAATTGAAAACAAAACAGTACTTTGAATATGATTTCCACCGGCAAAAACCACTGTTAAATTATATTGTAGATTTTTACTGCAGCGAGTTAAATTTGGTAATTGAGATAGATGGGCATTATCATAATCACGAAGAAAAAGTAGAAGCAGACCGGCTAAGAGATCTGGAACTTACAAAATATAATTTAACAGTGATCCGTTTTAGCGAGATGGAAGTAAGAAAAGACATTGTTAATGTATTAAGAACTATCGGGAGGCATGTTGTAGAACACACCCCTTACCCCTCTCAAGAGGGGAACCTATAGTACAAATAAAAATGCTGGGGATCCCTCGACAGCCATATGTAGAACACAACCACCCTTATCAAGAGGGACCATTTAATATAACATGAAAAAATACCTTTCATTAGTAACCTTTACGCATACCATATTTGCCATGCCGTTTGCATTCATCGGCTTCTTTTTGGCAGTTACCACTACTAACCACACGTTTGACTGGCGCAAGCTGGTTTTAATGGTGTTATGCATGATCTTTGCCCGCAACTCGGCCATGGCATTTAACCGTTACCTGGATAGGGACATTGATGCTCAAAACCCGCGTACCAAACAACGCGATATCCCATCTGGCAGGATCAGCGCACCCGCAGCTTTAACTTTTACCTTAATTAACTGCGGGCTATTTGTAGCAGCTACGTTTTTCATTAACCCATTATGCTTTTACCTATCGCCAATTGCCTTATTTGTCGTAATGGGCTATAGCGCAACCAAGCGCTTCACCGCACTATGCCATTTGGTTTTAGGTTTAGGTTTATCCCTGGCCCCTATTGGCGCATATCTTGTGGTTACCGGGGCTTTTGCCCTGACACCTGTATTTTTTTCCCTTTCTGTTTTATGCTGGGTGAGTGGGTTTGATATTATTTACGCCCTGCAGGATGAGGATTTCGACCGCAGCCAAAATTTGCATTCAATCCCTGCATATTTGGGTAAGGTGAACGCATTAAGGCTATCAACCTTTTTACATGTGCTGTCGGCGTTATTTATTGTAATGCCCGTATTTTTTACCCATGTGGGTATCCTTTATTATGTAGGAATCGCCTTTTTCTGTGCGATGCTTATTTATCAACACCTGCTGGTTAAACCTAACGATTTAAGCCGTGTAAACTTTGCCTTCATGACCACTAATGGAATTGCCAGCGTAGTGTTTGCTGTATTATTTCTTTTAGACCGGATATGGACACACTAACCGCCATCAATAAATTCAGGGAACATGTAGAATTATATGTTCCGATGAATGATGCGGAATGGCAAATCTTGTCGCCTTTATTGGAAGTTAGTCACCTTAAAAAAAAGAAAAACTTTGCCGAACCAGGCAAAGTTTGCACCCAGATAGGGCTGATTGTAAAAGGCTCTGTACGGTATTTTAATGTGAAGGATGGTGAAGAAATAACCGGCTACTTTAGTTTTGAGAACGAATTACTTAGCTCATATAAAAGTTTTTTAACAGGTACGCCAGGTTTAAATTACATCCAGGCATTGGAGGATACACAGATAGTTGCCCTTAACTATAAAGCCATGCAGCAGGCCTACGCCCATGAACTCATCGGTCATAAAATGGAACGCTTTGGCAGATTGGTAGCCGAGCATTATCTTATTTGTTATGAAGACCGGGTAACGTCCTTTTTAACCCAAACTCCCGAAGAACGTTATAACAAGTTGTTAGAAACAGGCGGCGAAGTATTGCAGCGCATCCCACAGCATTACATTGCCAATTTTTTAGGCATCACCCCTGTTTCACTGTCGCGGATCAGGAGAAGGATCATGAAAATAAGTGCCTGATAAGCTAAAGGCCAAAGGCGTAAGGCTGAAAGCTGAATCCTAACCACTAAAAAACAAATTCTAAACCCCAAACCGGACATTTCAATCCCAAATTGAACCAACCGATTCTTAAATCCATTTTTCTTATCTTTTGTTAACGTTTTGACTTTCAACGATGCCATACATTTGTTGTAACAAAAACGAAAAAGATTATGCACACTATATTAGGAGCCGGCGGAGCCGTAGCAAATGCCCTCACCCGCGAATTGATGACCACAAACGAAACTATCCGTTTGGTTAGCCGCAAACCTGTAAAAATTACGGGCAAAAACATAACCTGGCAAAAAGCCGATCTGCTGAATTACGATGAAGTTTTATCAGCAGTCCAGAGGTCAACGGTAATTTACCTTGTTGCCGGCCTGGTTTACGATAAAGATATCTGGAAAGCACAATGGCCGGTCGTGATGCAAAACGTAATAAATGCTACCAAAGCAACAGGCGCACGATTGATATTTTTTGATAATGTTTACATGTATGGCCTGGTTAACGGACCAATGAAAGAGGATACTCCTTATCACCCCAACAGCGCAAAGGGAGAAACCCGCGCAGGTATCGCCACTATGCTGATGGATGAAGTAAAAGCCGGCAACATCCGTGCAACTATTGCCCGCGCACCCGATTTTTATGGCACCGACTCCTTAAACAGTTTTGTTGATATGATGGTACTTACCAAATATGCAACAAAGCAAACAGCCCAATGGATAGGCAACCCGGAAAAGAAACACAATTTTATCTACATCCCCGATGCAGGGAAAGCCATGTTCCTGCTTGGGCAAAACCCGGATAGTGATAACCAGGTATGGCACCTGCCTACCGCCCCGGCTATTACAGGCAAACAGTTTATAGATATTGCAGCCCGGGTTTACCAGGTTAAACCTAAATTTATGCGCATCAGCAAATTCATGCTATGGCTTATTGGCCTGTTTCAAAAAGTGGTAATGGGAACCGTTGAAATGTACTATCAATATAATCACGACTACATTTTTGATAGCAGCAAGTTTGAAAAGGCATTTAATTTTAAGCCTACAAGTTATGAGGACGGATTAAAAGAGTTATCCCAAACCTTGTATAAGGCCAAAGCATAAAAACGGCAAGTTACTGGGTCGGTAAAATCCGAGGTTTGCTTTTCAACTCCCGGAGTTTACGTTTTTGATTTCTGATATAAGATATGCGATTGAGTTAAATTTCGGACCAGATACTTTTGACTTTCTGACCAAAAAAACTTCGGTACTAATCTGCATATTTGCACATCTATAATTTGAACTTCAAAGCAATGATCCACAAAAAAACAAGAACATATATCCCGGCAGCGCTCGATATTAAATGGGAAACCCTGGAACCTATTTATAAAGAATTGCTTGCACGCCCCATCAATTCGGTACACGAACTGGAAAAATGGCTGCACGATAAAAGTGAGCTGGAAGCCGCTTTAGAGGAAGACTTTGCCTGGCGCTACATCCGCATGACCTGCGACACGACCAGTGAAGAACTATTACAAAACTTCCAGTATTTTGCTACCGAGATTGAGCCTAAAATTGCTCCATATAGCAACGATTTGAACAAAAAACTGGTAGCCAGCGCATATGTTGACCAACTTGATAAGGAAAAATACTTCATCTTTTTGCGCGCTGTAAAAAAGGCATTGGAACTTTTCCGTGAAGAAAATATCCCGGTGCAAACCGAGATCCAGGTAGAGCAGCAAAAATACCAGTCAATAACCGGCGCCATGTCGGTGCATATTGATGACAAGGAATTTACTTTGGAGCAGGCATCAGTATTTTTAAAAGGTACCGACCGTGCAAAACGCCAGGAAGTATGGGAAAAAATAACTGCCCGCCGTTTACAGGAAAAAGACACTTTAGATACTCTTTTTGATCACCTGCGTACTTTACGCCATAAAGTTGCCTTGAATGCCGGATTTGAGAATTTCAGGGATTACATGTTCCAGGCGCTTGGCAGGTTTGATTATACGCCTCAGGATTGCTACGCCTTCCATGAAGCTATCGAAAAAGAAATTGTACCCATCCTGCGCGAACAGGCCGAAAAACGTAAGGATGCCCTTGCCCTGCCAGCTTTAAAGCCATGGGACATGGATGTTGATATATCTGGCAAACCAGCTTTAAAACCGTTTAATGATGGTAACGAGCTAATAGAAAAATCTATTCAGTGCTTTAGCAATATCAACCGTTACCTGGGCGAGCGGTTGGAGATCATGAAAGATAATAACCTGTTTGATGTGGAAAGCCGCAAAGGCAAAGCACCCGGTGGTTATAACTACCCGCTATCAGAAACTGGCGCGCCTTTCATATTCATGAACTCGGCCAATACCTTCCGCGATTTAACTACCATGGTACATGAAGGCGGTCACGCGGTACATACTTTTTTAACTGCCGACCTGGAGCTGAACGATTTTAAACATTGCCCATCTGAAGTGGCCGAACTGGCTTCTATGTCAATGGAGTTGATATCGATGGATAACTGGAATGTGTTTTTTGATAATGAGGAGGACCTTAAACGCGCCAAACGTGATCAATTAATTGATGTGCTTAAAACCCTGCCATGGGTAGCCGTAGTTGATCAGTTTCAACACTGGATTTATACCAACCCCGGTCATACAGACGCCGACCGTAAAACTGCCTGGATAGAGATTTATGAGCCATTTGGCTCAGGCTTTGTAGATTGGAGCGGGCATCCTGATGCAGAAGCTAATCTTTGGCAAAAACAGCTCCACATATTTGAGGTGCCATTTTATTATATAGAGTATGGCATGGCCCAGTTAGGCGCCATTGCAGTATGGAAGAACTATAAAGAAAATCCTGAAAAAGGTTTGCAGCAATACCTGGATGCCCTTAAGCTTGGCTATACAAAAACCATCAAAGAAATTTACGAAACCGCCGGCATCAAGTTTGATTTTAGCGCTGCTTACGTGAAAGAACTGGCGGAGTTTGTGAAGCGGGAAATGGATAAATTATAAGAGCTTCACTCCCTATCTATTTGTGTGCACATCTTCTAATAAAAAAATGTCATTTCGATAGAGCATGGGGAGGAATGAGCGGAGGAGCGAAAGAGAAATCTTCTACATCCTGCATAGCTGACTTTGCATATCGTACAAGATTTCTCCTCGTACCTCGTTCGAAATGACAACGTATTTTTAATACAAGAGGAAAAAAACGTGTACGCACAGTAAATCTCTAAGTGAAAAGGCCTTAAATGCCAGGCGTTCTATTTGAAACAAACAGAACGCCTGGCATTTTTCATCAAATTAGTTTGTGTAATAATTTATAGCTTCAATGATCACCGTGCATGATTTTTCAATTTCGGCCGGGTTGATAATAAGCGGGGGCGCAAGGCGCATAGAATTGCTGCAATGTAAAAACCAGTCGGTTATTACACCATGCTCAATACAGCGATCAATGATCTTTTTATTCAGATCAAAGTTTTCAAGTTCAATGGCCAGCATCAACCCTTTTCCTCTTACCTCTTTTATAGCCGGATGAACCAGCAATTTACGAAACTGTGTTTCCTTTTCGGCTACGCCCGATACCAGGTCATCATTAATCAATACTTCTAAAGCCGCCAATCCTGCAGCGCAACAAACCGGGTGGCCACCAAAAGTAGTGATATGCCCCAGAATAGGATTTTCTTTCAAGGCCCCCATGATATGGTTTGATGATATAAAAGCGCCAACAGGCATCCCTCCGCCTAAAGCTTTTGCCAATAACAATATATCGGGTACAATGCCAAAATGTTCAAAAGCAAAAAGCTTACCTGTGCGACCAAACGCGGCCTGTATCTCATCTATGATAAGCAATGTGCCTGTTTCATCACAACGTTTGCGTAAAGCCTGCATATAGGCTAAATCAGGCACCCTGACGCCGGCCTCCCCTTGTATAGTCTCAACAATAACGCAGGCGGTTTCCCCGGTTATCAGCGGCAGATCATCAGTTACATTAAACCGGATAAAATTTATACCCGGTAATAGGGGTCTGTATGCCTGCTTAAATTCCTCATTCCCCATTACACTTAATGCCCCGTGCGAACTGCCATGGTAAGAGTTATGACAGGCCACTATTTGTTGCCTGCCGGTAAAACGCTTGGCCAGTTTTAAAGCGCCCTCAACCGCCTCAGCGCCCGAATTAGTAAAGTATACTGATTGCAGATTTTCGGGAAGTAGTGACACCAGTTTCTCTGCAAAGCGTACCTGCGGTGTTTGCACAAATTCGCCATAAACCATCAGGTGCATGTATTTATCAACCTGCTGTTTAATAGCTTCGATAACATGTGGATTACCATGACCAAGGCTGCTTACGCCTATGCCCGAGATAAGGTCAATAAAAGCTTTGCCTGCCGCATCATACATATAAATTCCCTCTGCACGTTCAAACTCAAGCAACAACGGGAAATTAGTGGTTTGTGCATTATTAGCTAAAAAAAGCTGGCGAAGAGTAGGCATGTTTAATTAGTAAGTGATTTGAAGAACTTTCAATTTAAATAACACTGCAAAAATCAGCATTCTGATTAATACTACACCATTTAATTTGCCAATTAGCAAATCAAAAAAACAGGTGTCCGGCAATAAACTTACCTAAACCTTAATACAGGGTTAACAACCAGGCTGTTACTCTTTACGTAAGATGAGGCGTGCATTTTAAAGATATTTCATTGCTTAGATCCTTTAGGGCCAGGCTCGTTTTAAGCTTCTTTTCCTTTATGCTGGTAATCCTCATCTGGATTTTGGCCTACCTGATGATTGATCATCAAAAAAAACAGATCACTATTTTTTCCGGTCGAATTAACACCATCCAGGTTAAATATCTGGAAAGTGCCGGCTATTTACAAAAATTTATGCTGTCCGGATTTCATGATCCGGCATTTTATCATACAGGAAGGCAACAAGATATTGACCGTTTTTTGGCATTGCAAAGCGGGATCAACTTAGAATTGGCCGGCGTAAAACATAGTGCAGTTCAAAGCCGTCTCAAGGTAGGTGCTTCGCTTGACAGTCTTAGCAAAATAAGCCGGAAAACATTATTATTAGGAAGAATACTCAAAACGCTTTATTATAAAAAAGGTTTTTTGGATGAGGGACTGGAAGGTAAGATGCGTCAATATGCTCATTTCATAGAAGATTCCACTTCGGTATCTAAAATTGATATTTTACAAATGAGGCGCCATGAAAAGGATTATATGCTGCGCGGCAGGATGGAGTTTGCAAAACTGCTTTTTTCACAGGTAAATCACACCCTGCAAAACATTCCAATAAATACCAATAGCTACCGGGCGCTAACCAATTACCAAAACTGTTTTTCTCAGTTCGTTTCTTTAGCAGAAACCCTTGGGGTGCAAAAAAATGCAGGTATCGTTCCGCAAACCCTGGAAGAGGTTGACAAGTTTGACCACCAATATGCCCGGATGAACAATTCTGCCAATTATGAGATTCGCCGTTTAAATATAAAATTTAACACGATAATCATTTTCATAACCGCCTTTTCACTAGTGTTAATTGTGATATTAAGCTGGGTATTATCAAAATATTTAACTACAGACATTAAAGAATTGAATAAACGGATGGCTGCATTTATTTATTCTGATTTTCGGGATATCCGGCATTTGGAGGTCGAAAATAAATTTCTGCCAAATACCATTGAAATTGAAAAGCTTTACCAGGATTTTGGACTGCTGAAAACAACCCTTCGGGATTATATCAGCAACCTTAACCAGCGGACAGAACAATTGCAAATTCAATCTGATCAGCTACAGGAGCTAAATGAAGAAATGCAGGTACAGTCTGAGGAACTCCAGGCACAATCAGAAGAGCTACAAGTTCAATCAGAAGAGTTAAGGGTACTCAATGAAGATTTGAATATGCAGCAGGAACAAGAACATGCAGCCCGCGAAGAAGCAGAAAAAGCCAACAAAGCTAAGAGTGTATTCCTGGCTACAATGAGCCACGAGATTAGGACCCCCATGAACGGCGTATTGGGTATGGCTTCATTACTACATGAAACCCCCTTGAATACCGAACAGGCAGAATATGTAGAAATTATTCGCAGCAGTGGCGAAACCCTGCTAAATGTGATCAATGATATTCTTGATTTTTCAAAAATAGAATCAGGAAAACTTGAACTTGATCCGCATGATTTTGACCTGCGACAATGTATTGAAGAAGTGATGGATATGTTTTCTGGTAAAGCGGCCCGTATCGGTCTTGATCTGGTATACCAGATTGGTGGCGATATTCCGCAGCAATTGCTGGCAGACGGCATGCGGATGAAACAGGTATTGATTAACCTTATTGGTAACGCCGTTAAGTTTACCACGCAGGGAGAGGTATTCCTGGGGATTACATTAAATAAAACCCACCAGCATGGTGAACTTATTGAACTTGCGTTTGAAATAAGGGATACGGGTATAGGTATTCCTGATGATAAATTATCGGGGCTTTTTCATGCTTTTTCCCAGGTTGATTCATCAACAACACGTAAATATGGCGGCTCTGGCCTGGGCCTGGTTATCAGCGCCAGGTTGGTTGAACTGATGGGAGGTGAAATTTCAATTATTAGTAAAATTAATGAAGGCACCTCTTTTTATTTTACTATGCAAGTAAAAGCCAGTAAGAAAACTGTGCGCCTGCAGGCTCCCTATATGATGACAGGGCAAGAGGGTAAACATATCCTGGTAGTGGATGATAACCTTACCAACCGTAAAATTTTACAGATGCAACTGGAGCAGTGGAAGCTAGTCCCAGTTATGGCCTCCACCGCCGCAGAAGCTTTGCTATTACTTGAAGAAAGAGGCTTTGACCTGGTTTTAACTGATATGCAGATGCCCGAAATGGATGGGATACAACTTACTCAGCTTATAAACAAGAGGAGTCCCTTGCTTCCGGTTATCCTGCTAAGCTCTATTGGCGATGAAACCGGTAAAAAGTTTCCAAATCTATTTGCTTCAATACTAACTAAACCAGTGAAACAACAAGCCTTATGCAAGGTAATTCAAATAGCATTGCAGCAGGAAACTGGGATACTGCAAACGGAAAAGTTTAAACCAAGCGTACTACACACCGAATTTGCTCTCGAAAACCCACTAAGTATACTTGTTGCCGAGGATAACCTGATAAATCAAAAGCTGATTGTAAGGATACTAAACAAATTGGGCTATGACCCTATGGTGGCATTGAATGGCCTTGAAGCACTTGCCCTGCTTGAACTTCATGAATTTAATGTTATCCTTATGGATATACAAATGCCAGAAATGGATGGTCTTGAAACTACACAATCTATCAGGAGCATTGCCATGAAACAACCGGTAATTATCGCTATGACAGCTAACGCCATGTTGGAAGATAAGGAAGAATGCTTAAGCTGCGGGATGGATGATTATATATCAAAACCGGTTAACCTTGAACTTTTGTTGCTTGCGCTATCAAAAGCATCTGCTAAACTAAAAGAAAATAAAATACTGGCGTTTGGTTAATTAATTACCGGCCCGTTCGCTGCGCTCGCTGAGTTGTTTAATAAGCTCGTCATTAAACTCTTGCTCGCTTTTATACAATTTGCTTACTTTTTCGGGTGGGAGTATTTTTGAAAAAGAATCGCGGTAGCGTTTACGTATAGCCACAAGTTGGCTTTCATAGTAAATTTCCTTATCAATTTGCTCCGTACCATTGGAGGATGCACTGGAATTATTTAAGCGCTTTAAGATGCGTACTGCAGTTAATTCCTGTTGGTATTGACGGTATAGGGGCCAAAATTTAGTTGATTCATGATCGCTGAGATCAAGCTGTTTGCTGATAAAATTATTGCGTGCAGCCTCAAGCTTGGCACCCATGCCTGATTTTTTTGTACGCGTAACATTAGGCTTAGCCGGAACCAGGCTATTGGCCTGCCCATAGGACTCAAAGCCTGCAGCTATAATAAATAATAAAATAAAAATATGCCTGATCAACTTACTCATTAAAGCTCCTTAATTAATTAGTATCTATATAATCTGACAAATCCTCATCCAAATTCTGGCTGTTAATTTTTTGTGAGCCATCCATCAGTGTACGGGTATCGCTCGCATCCATATGCAACTGCAGGTAACTTTTTATTTCGGCTACAGGCACTGTTGATAACTCTTCATGTAAAAAAGAGTGATTATGATCTGTAGGCGTCGGGCTTTTCAAAACCACACCAATGCCAAGGATCAAAGCAAAACATGCCGCGGTAGCATACCTAAAGGTAGCCGAAGCAAACATTTTACGAACAATGCCCCTCTTTTGAACCGCAACCTGCAGGTTAATCACCTGGGCAACTTCCTCTGGCTGGTTAACAGTTTTATTTAAAATATTCTGATTAAGCTGCTCAAAATAATTTGCCGGAACGGTAAAGCTTTCTGCCTCATGCTCCAAAAGCTCCCCCACCGCAATTCTGCTTTGGATGTTGTTGCTCAACTCTTCAAAGTAATTTTCAGGAACCGCAAAACCCTCATCCCGATTATTCAAATGCTCATCAATAGCAATCCTGCTTTGGATGTTATTGTCCAGTTCCTCAAAATAATTTTCAGGAACATCAAAGCCTTCAGCTTCATTATTCACGTATTGCTCAATGGCAATTCTGCTTTGGATATTGCTTGCCTGCTCCTCAAAAAAATTGGGAGGAGTAGTAAAACCGGAGTTCCCGGTACCCAAAGCCGATTCAACATTTATACGGCTTTGTATATTGCTGCTTAATTGTTCAAAGTAATTTCCAGGCACGGTAAACCCTGCAGATGAGCTTTTTAACTCTTCTAACCTGATGCGTGATGTTATGTGCTGCGCTAATTCATCAAAATAGCCAGCCGGCACAGTAAACGGATCATTTGTGTTGATCTGTTTAAGTGACGTATAATCATCCAGCCATTCCCTATTGTCCATATCGCTTTTCATACATAACTATAGATGAACAAAGTGCTAAAAGGTTTAACGTAAATCTGAATTAATTCTGAATTAATCTTTAGAGATTAAATATGCCTCTATTTTTTTAACAGCCAGGTGAAAAGATGCCTTTAAAGCACCTACACTTGTACCCAACACTGCCGAAATCTCTTCATACTTCATATCCTCATAATATTTCATATTGAACACGAGTTTCTGTTTTTCGGGCAGCGTTAACAGTGCTTCCTGCAATTTGCGTTGTGCCGCGTCGCCGTTAAAATAGCTCGAATCGGCCAGTGTATCAGCCAGTTCATAGGCAACATCATCCAACGAAACATTATTTTTTTGCTTTTTCTTATTCAAAAAAGTAATGCATTCGTTGGATGCTATGCGGTACATCCAGGTATAAAGTTGCGCATCGTTTCTAAAACCCAACAGATTTTTCCAAACTTTAATAAAAACATCCTGTACAAGATCATCCGCATCATCATGGTCAATAACCATACGGCGAACGTGCCAGTAAATTTTTTGCTGGTACTTTTTAAGCAACAGGTTAAATGCTTCGTTACGCGTTTTTTCGTCCTGGAACTTGCTTAAAATCTCTATATCTTCAACCTGCACCGACATTTTATAATTTTTATAGTTAAATGCTAATTAAGCATTTTTGTTTTTTCTTTCGATAACCTTTTTCACGGCAAGCACAATATGCTCTGCATCAAGGCCGTATTTGGTCATCAGCTGCTCGGGCGTTCCGCTTTCACCAAAGCTGTCATTTACAGCAATGTATTCCTGCGGGGCCGGGGTATGTGTAGCTAAAACCTGTGCTATACTATCGCCCAATCCACCTAAACGGTTATGCTCTTCGGCAGTAACCACACAACCTGTTTTTGCTACTGATTTTAATACAGCTTCTGCATCCAAAGGCTTAATGGTATGAATATTAATAATCTCGGCATCAATGCCTTGCTCTGCAAGTATTTCACCTGCTAAAATAGCCTGCCATACCAGGTGACCGGTTGCAAATATACTAACATCGGCACCTTCATTTACCATCCATGCTTTTCCGATCTCAAACTTTTGATCTGGATCTGTAAAAATAGGTACCACCGGGCGACCAAAACGAAGGTAAACCGGACCTTCATATTCCGCAATGGCCATAGTGGCGGCCTTGGTTTGATTGTAATCGCAAGTGTTGATAACAGTCATCCCAGGCAACATTTTCATCAGGCCGATATCTTCTAATATCTGGTGTGTTGCTCCATCCTCGCCTAAAGTTAAGCCAGCGTGTGATGCGCAAACTTTAACATTTTTGTTAGAGTAAGCTATCGACTGGCGGATCTGATCGTAAACCCTGCCGGTTGAAAAGTTAGCGAAAGTACCTGTAAAAGGTATTTTACCACCAATGGTCATACCTGCTGCAATACACATCATATTTGCTTCGGCAATACCTACCTGTACAAAGCGATCAGGAAATTCCTTAATAAAATCATTCATTTTTAACGACCCAATAAGGTCGGCGCAAAGTGCCACTACCTGGTCGTTTTTTCTGCCGGCTTCCAGCAACCCGGCGCCAAAGCCCGAGCGGGTATCTTTTTTATCTGTGTAAGTATATTTTTTCATGAGAGGCCTCACTCAACCCTCTCCAAAAGAGAGGGCTACTTTGATTAATTGTAGTTAATGATAGTTATTTATTTTCGCTCCCCCTCTAAGGGGGCGGGGCTTAATAGTCGCCCAGGGTTTCTTCCAGTTGAGCCAAGGCCAATTTCAATTGCTCATCATTTGGAGCAACGCCATGCCATTTGTGACTGCCAACCATAAAGTCAACTCCATAACCCATTTCGGTATGCATTAATATCATGATAGGTTTACCTTGCCCGCTGCGGCTTTTAGCAAGTTTTAGCGTTTTAACTACATCGGCCATATCGTTACCTTTCATTTCCAAAACATCCCAGCCAAAAGCTTCCCATTTGGCGTGTAAATCGCCAAGTGATAAAACAAGTTTTGTTGGCCCATCAATCTGTTGTCCGTTTACATCAATGGTTGAGATCAGGTTATCTACCTGATTGTGCGGCGCAAACATCGCTGCTTCCCAAATTTGTCCTTCCTGTAGCTCGCCATCACCGTGCAGCGTATAAACCAGGCTTTTATCACCATTAAGCTTTTTAGACAAAGCAGCGCCAATAGCCACAGATAATCCCTGGCCTAATGATCCTGAAGCAATACGTACACCCGGTAAGTGCTCATGTGTTGTAGGGTGACCCTGTAAGCGCGAATTAAGCTTACGGAAGGTAGCCAGTTCTGCTTTATCATAATAGCCGGCATGGGCCAAAGTGCTGTAAAACACCGGCGAAATGTGACCGTTTGATAAAAAGAAAAGATCTTCGCCAATGCCATCCATGTTAAATTCAGGATCGTGGTTCATCGCCTCAAAATACAGGGCGGTAAAATACTCGGTACAACCTAATGAACCACCAGGGTGGCCAGATTGACAACCATGTACCATACGTACAATGTCGCGCCTGATTTGTGACGCGATTTTTTCTAAGTCTTTAATAGTTGATTTCATTATAAATTTAGGAAACTGATCGGCTAAAGTAAAAAATATTTATTGTTCTTTTAACACTTATTTTACTAACTCAAGCACTTGTTGTGAGGAGTTCTTGGTATCAACCTTACTAATTAAATGCACAATGATTCCATCGCCATTAATAATAAAGGTAGTGCGGGCGGTGCCCATGTATTGTTTGCCGTACATGTTTTTTTCTACCCAAACGCCATAAGCTTCAACAATTTCCTTTTCGTTATCAGCTATGAGGGTAAAGGGCAGGCTATATTTGGTTTCGAACTTTTTATGTGATTTTTCATCATCGGTACTTACACCAATCACCTCGTAACCTTTGCTTAGCAATGATTGGTAATTATCCCTAAAATCACATGACTCCGCTGTACAGCCGGGGGTATCATCTTTAGGATAAAAGTAAAGTATTACGTTTTTGCCTTTATAATCAGACAGCGAAACGGTGTTTCCGTTCTGGTCTTTTGCTGTAAAATCCGGGGCTTTATCGCCTTCTTTTAATGTTGACATAGTTTTGAGTATTATCGGTAAAAATCTGCGGTAAAATCTGCAAAATTGTTCTTGTTATCTGCAAGGGTAAGCTTAAAAGTGTGCTTGCCCGGCGTAATATCGCCGTTAAAGGTATAACTTAGAATTTTAGTTTTATAATCCAGTTCCATTAAAACCCATTTATTATCAATGGTTCCGATGTAACTTTTTATGCCCGAGAGGTTATCGCTCATCCTGAAATTAATACTGCGGGCCATTTTCATATTACTTCCGTTTTTGATATTTAATGGATGGATCACCGGTGGAACGGTATCCACTTTAATATAAAAATCGCCAAAGGTGCTCAATTGCGATTTTACCCAGCCATCCTGGTAATAACCACCCTGGCAAAAGCCCGCGGTGCTTACAATAACTGCTTTATCAGCATATTTACCCAGGTCAACCTCGGGTTTTATCCACAGCTCATAATTGTCATGAACAGGTGTTAAGTGGTTATGAATATGGTGTACAGAGGAGTATGCGCCAACAGGTTTTGCTGAATTAGAGTAGATAAAATCCAGATCGTCATATAAATTGCCGGGCATTACGGTAACCTTCACCTTATCGGTACTGAATTCGCTTTTTTTATCGTAGTGAAACAAAGTGCCCTCTATTTTATTGGCAGTTGCTGTAAACGGACTTGCCTGTACCTTTAATTTTAATGATGAAGTATTGCCGGCTACATCTTTTACAACATATTCAACATCATGCATTGCATTATCATTAAAGGTAATGATGCCCCTGTTAATAGATTGCGGATAAAGCGAAATATGGCTGCCCGGCATAATAAAGCATTTCTGCATCCACCGGTGCGATGAAGTAAAAGCCGGGTAATCAATATAAGCATTAATGGCATGGGTTTGATCAAACGCGAAACGTTCAACTGCAAAGGTGTATACCGTTTGGCCATCAAGTTTCAGCTCAACGGAGTAGATGCCATTGTGATTTACGGATGTGCTGTTCATATCAGTAGCATTGATACCAAAACCGATATTGCCACTTAAATGTAACACCTGGGGTTTTACTAAATGATAATTACCCGCGGCACCGTTAACTGCCATAAACTCACGCTGTGTTTTTTCACTAAACGGGTTGCCGTTAAGATGATAAATCCCGATGGAGCTAATACTGGGCGGAATCTTATCCGGAATAGTTAAGCCAAAAAGCTGCGGGTTTATAGTTTCTTCGGTTTGTGTATCCCTGATCTCGAAATGCACATGCGGCCCGGCCGATGCCCCCGCATTGCCCGATATGGCCACTACTTCATCCTTACAAACGGGTACCTGTGTGGGTAATAATTTAAAGTCGGCCTCAAAGGTTTGATGCTCATATTGGTAAGCTTTTACCAACGCGGCAACCGCCGGGGTAAAGCTTTGCAAGTGACCATATACCGTGGTATAACCATTGGGGTGGGTAATGTAAATAGCCCGCCCAAAGCCGCCAAACTGTACCCGTACCCTTGAAATATAGCCGTCATTTACGGCATACACCGGGTAACCTGTACGCTGGTTGGTTTTAAAATCAAGTCCGGAGTGAAAATGTGCAGGCCTTAACTCGCCAAATGAACCTGCCGTTGTAGGCGGCCGAAGATCGAGCGGGTACCGGAAATAATTTTGAGGATAGGGCCTGCTTTGTATGGTGGTAGTTTGCGCCTGCAAATTCAAATAAAAACCGGTGCACAGCGCGCAGATAACAATAATTCTTTTTTTAATCATGCTTATTTTACGTAAAAGTCAAGCATTTTCTCACCTTCCAGATAGCCTTCCAGCCTATCGCCTACTTTTACCTTTGATACCCCTGCAGGGGTGCCCGTAAATATCAGATCGCCTTTTTTAAGTGTAACATATTTGGATACAAAGGCTATGATGCTTTCAAAAGAGAAAAGCAAATTACCTGTATTACCTTCCTGGCGGGTTTCGCCGCTCACATCCAGCTTAAAGTTGATATCATAAATATTGGCAAACTTTGTTTTTGGCACAAAAGCACTGATTGGCGCCGAACCATCAAACGCCTTAGCCAGTTCCCAGGGTAACCCTTTTTCTTTATGGCGGTTTTGGATATCACGGGCGGTAAAATCAATACCCAACCCAATTTCTTCATAATAACTGCCGGCAAATTTTTCACCAATATGTTTGCCTTCCTTACTCACTTTAAGAACTATCTCAATCTCGTGGTGGATATCTTCCGAAAAATCGGGGTGATAAAAAGGCTTGTTATCTTTTAAAATGGCAGTATCCGGTTTCATAAAAATAACCGGAACGGTTGGCACCGGGTTATTTAATTCTTTGGCATGTTCAGCATAGTTGCGGCCAATGGCAATTATCTTCATAAGGGAATGCTATAAACGCCAAAGCTAAAAAAATAGATGGGTTTGGCATACACGTAAGCTTTAAAGTGTAGATGTTGGGGTGAAATACCCGGCCTTTGATAAAAATGGAGCTTAATTTTTTTCTAAGCCCTATAGGCACTTAAAGTGCGGATGTTATAATACAGAGATCCTTTTAATAACCGATTCGGTACCGGCTACTACGCGTACAAAATAAAAGCCGCGACTAAGTTTGTTGTTTATGGAGTAGCTGATATTGTGATCACCAACCTCAACCCGCTGGTTAAATACGGTGGTTATATCATTCCCCAACACATCCATTATTTTAACCGTTACGTTGGAGTTGCGACTAACCGAATATTTCAGGTTAATCTGATCGGTAACCGGGTTGGGGTACAACTGTACGTCATTAAGCAACTTATCATCGGGGCGCGATACACTTACTTTTGCACTTGATGTTACAGCTGGTTTTAAAGGTGGCAGCGCCAGGTGAAGCCCATTTTTTAAATAGGAAGGTTTACCGCCTTTTGCTTTAGTTACATGATAGGTAGTATCACCTTTAGCCTGTTTAGTGCCAGTTAGTTTATCGGGCGTAACTCTTGCTGCAAACGCAAAATTCATAAAAATTGCCATCGCAACTAATACAAGCCATGCATGTGTGTAAATAAAAGAGTAAGTAGTTTTTCGCCTCATTATTAAGTTTCCCTACAAAAGTATAAATAATGCCCTCACGACGTAGAAAAATGACGTTTTTGTAAAACTTTTTAACAAAATTTAACAATAAGGGCTGTTTTTACGGTTTTGACTCGTAATTTACTTATACGTTTAATGATAATTTAAGTTTAATGGAAAAAATTAATATTTTTGCGACTTCACAAAATCAAAATAGTGTCGAACCATAAAGATCTGCAAAAACTGTCGGCCGCTGGCCTTCTCATCAGTTTAGGAATAATTTACGGTGATATTGGTACCTCCCCATTATACGTATTCAAAGCCATTGTTGGTACAAACCAAATTTCCGAAACATTAATACTTGGAGGAGTCTCACTCATTTTCTGGACGTTAACGCTGCAAACCACGCTGAAATACGTGGTGATTACGCTACGTGCCGATAATAAGGGTGAGGGTGGTATCTTCTCCCTATTCTCACTCGTTCGCCGTAAAGCAAAATGGCTTATTGTACCTGCCGTTGTTGGTGGTTGCGCCCTGCTTGCCGATGGCATCATTACCCCTCCTATTACCATATCATCGGCAATTGAGGGTTTACAAACTTACTACCCACAATTACCTACTGTAAAAATTGTAATGGCCATTATTACCGGGCTGTTTATTATACAGCAATTTGGTACATCACTGGTTGGTAAGGCTTTTGGACCTATTATGTTCATCTGGTTTACCATGATGGGGGTTTTAGGGATCAGTTATATTGTTCACTCACCGGGTATTGTCAGGGCATTAAATCCGTATTATGCGTATGAGCTGTTAAGTTCTGCCGGCAGTCATAACGCCTTTATCATTTTAGGAGCGGTATTTTTGTGTACTACAGGAGCCGAGGCTTTATACTCAGATCTGGGGCACTGCGGTAAACAAAACATCCGTATAAGCTGGATATATGTTAAAGCCTGTTTAATTCTTAACTACCTGGGGCAGGCGGTTTGGTTGCTGCAAAGAAATGGCACCGTAATGGACCTGAATACCAATAACCCCTTTTATAAAATTATGCCCGAGTGGTTCCTGATATTCGGTATTGGTATAGCTACCGTTGCGGCTATTATTGCCAGCCAGGCGTTAATTTCGGGATCGTTTACGCTTATTGCCGAGGCTGTAAGGCTTAACCTTTGGCCAAAAGTACGTATCAATTATCCATCAGAGCAAAAGGGGCAATTGTATGTACCCAGTGTTAACTGGCTGCTTTGGGCCGGATGTTTGGGTGTGGTACTGATATTTCGTCACTCAGATAAAATGGAGGCGGCTTACGGTTTAAGTATCACGGTAGCCATGCTCATGACCACCATTCTGGTATCTAAATTCCTGAAACGCAAAAAAGTACCTTCCTATATCATCAATACGTTTTTAGCGGTTTACCTGGTTATTGAGGGTACGTTTCTTACCGGTAACCTGGTTAAGTTTTTACATGGTGGCTGGTTCACTTTATCAATAGGGTTTGTATTATTCACGGTGATGTGGACATGGCATACTGCCCGCAAAATCAGGAACCGTTACGTTAAGTTTGTAGGTATTGATGATTATTACAACATTATTAATGAACTAAGTGCAGACGAAAGCGTACCTAAATACGCATCGCAACTGGTTTATTTAACCAGTGCCAATTTCAACTCAGAAATTGAATCGAAAATTGTTTACTCCATACTACAGAAGCAGCCTAAACGCGCAGATGTATACTGGCTGGTTCACGTTGATGTGGTTGATGAGCCTTACAAACGTGAGTACGAAGTTGACTTTTTAGTGCCAAACAAACTTATCCGTATCGACTTTAAATTAGGTTTCCGGGTTGAGCAGCAGATAAACCTGTTGTTTAGAAAAGTGGTTGAAGACTTGGTTAAAAAAGGCGAGGTAGATATTACCAGTCACTATAAATCACTAAATAAACACAAAATAGTGGGCGACTTTAGGTTTGTGGTGATTGAAAAGGTATTTTCCCGCTCGCATAGCCTATCGTTATATGAGCGTTTTATAATGGATTTTTATGTATACCTCAAAAAGGTTAGTTTATCAGAAGAACGCGGTTTTGGCCTCGACCTTAGCTTTGTAACGGTTGAAAAAGTTCCACTGATGTTGTCAATACCGGAGGCTATTGAAATACACAGAGTGAATTAGCCGCACATAAACCCCTATAAAACAAAAAGACCTTAGATTATCTGAGGTCTTTTTGTTTTATAGGCTTTGTGGGAACACATCGCCTTTAGAGCTACTATGTAGGCACATCTTTTTATCCCCCCCCTATTTTGTATTAAAAGATGTTGTCATTTCGACGAACAGGCGTGGGGAAAAAGAAAAGGGGTGAGGAGAAATCTTATACAACCTGCATGTTCGCTTGTCGCTTATATAAGATTTCTCCTCACCCCAATGCTCGTGCCACCCGCTGTTCGTCGAAATGACAATTTTCTTTTATTAACAAGATGTATTCATACAGTGGCCTTTGGAACGTGAGATTATCCCTCCAAAGCCTTCCTCATATATCCCCTCACCTCTTCATTAATATCTTCTTTAAAATACATTCTGAAATAATGGTTATGATCATTAGTGCCGGGCACGGTTTTTATTTTAGTGAAGCATAGATTATCTGCATAGATCTCTTTAAACGGGAATACTACATCAATAAAATTTTTACCTAACTGAGTTACATAGGCAAAATTTGTGCGTAGCCCCAAAGCGATCATGCTTTTGGTTGGGTAAACCTTAATGGGCGCCATTTGCAGGTATTCATTTACCAGGTGATCAAACAATTCAACTGTATGTGCTGATTTACCCCGTAAAAAATCGCCCAGGTTACGCTCTCTGCAGGAGTGCACCTGGTTCATGGCAGTAAATTCCCGCTTGCAAATGGGGCAGGTCCACATGGTTATCTAATTATCTAAGCTGTTTCAACCTCCCTGCCTAATACACTGTTCCTGTAGCTGTAGCTGAAATATATTACCAGGCCTATTACCAGCCATACCAGGAACCGTAACCAGTTGGTATATCCAAGTTCGGTCATCAGGTAAAAACAGCTCATAAGCCCTAAAACGGGTATCAGCGAGAAGTTTTTTAAGAAGCTATAAACACTAATTATAATAATGAGTATAAAGAACAGGTAGTTAGGGAAATTATATAAAAATCCATCTAATCCTAAATGATACTTTTTAGCCTCGCTGATAGGGGTAATCCTTAAGGCAGTGTTAAATTTATCTTCTTCCAGATTTTTAAAATACTTTGTTTCGTCAGCCTTACCGTCAATACTTTGTTTCCCATAAAGCATATTACAGGTAACAAACAAAGCGGATTTATCGGCAGCATCCAGGCTCTCGATAATTGCCGGTTTTTCCCTTAGTTTTTTAAACTGCATCATTTCTACCTGCGGAGCGGGTTTTAAGTAAAAAAGCGAACCAAATATGATAATGGTTATCAACGGAACTATAAACTTGCTGTTAACATACGGTAAATGGAATTTGCCCTTAACCGCAGCCTCGCGTGGCAATAGCAATACCCCACCGCAAACCAATACAAATGCAAAAAGGGTACCTATGCTGGTCAAATCGGTAACCTCGGTAAGGTTCATAAACAGCGCTGGTACAGCAACTACGAAACCGGTTACAACAGTTGCAAAAGCCGGTGTTTGAAACTTAGGGTGAATACGTGAAAATGCCTTGGGAAGCAAGCCATCCCTACTCATACTCATCCAGATACGTGGCTGGCCCAGCTGAAATATCAACAAAACGCTTGCGGTGGCAATTACGGCACTTATAGATATAATGTAACTAACCTTATGTAAGCCCACTTTAGCAAATACAAAAGCAAGCGGATCGCCAACCTGCAGTTCTTTATAGCTTACCATACCGGTAAGTACAAGGGCTATCAGGATATATAAAACCGTACAGATAATAAGCGAATAGATCATACCTCGGGGCAGATCCCGCTGGGGCTGTTCACATTCCTCGGCTGTGGTTGATATGGCATCAAAACCTATATAAGCAAAAAACACACCCGAAACTCCTTTCATAACGCCTCCAAAACCGTTTGGCATAAATGGATGCCAGTTAGCCGGTGTTACGTAAAAAAAGCCCACAACGATAACCGCGATAACGATCACAATTTTTAGGATCACCATGGCATTCGTTGCCTTCTTGGTTTCGCGGATGCCGATATAAACCAGGTAGGTGATAATAAATACGATTCCTAACGCAGGCAGATTGGCAATCAGTTTAAATCCGTCTATACCGGGCGCATTATCCCAGGCCATGGCGGCGCCTTTTACCCTATCGCTAATATCAGCCAGATTACTTCCGGCAGCCAACACAGCGTCGTGCCCCCTTAAGGCCGACACATAATCCATGGTAAGGTATTTGGGCAGGTGAATATTGAAACCCTCCAGCAAGTTTACAAAATACTCGCTCCAGGATATGGCAACGGCAATGTTACCAATGGCATATTCCATTAAAAGATCCCAGCCAATTATCCAGGCAATTAATTCACCAAATGACGCGTAAGCGTAAGTATAAGCACTACCGGCAACTGGTATGCGGGAAGCAAACTCGGCATAACATAGGGCCGAAAACCCGCAGGTGATGGCAGTTACTACAAATAAAAGAGATACCGCGGGGCCGCCATGAAAAGAGGCCTCGCCTATAGTACTAAAAATACCAGCGCCAACTACGGCGGCTATACCCATGAGGGTTAGATCTTTAACGTTAAGTTCTTTTTTTAATTGGGAGGAGGCGGTACCAGGGTGTTCGCTGTCGCTGAAACCGCATTCAACATCATGTAATATTTTGGCAACAGATTTTTTACGAAATATACTTTTCGACATTTAATTAAAGTAATTAGTGTAACCCAATTCCAAACATAATCATTTTTTTGCATTGAATAAGTATATGCTTATTTTGCACCATGAAGATAGGGATAAAAGATGTTTTATACAGGATCAGGCCGTTTTTTATACTCTACCTGCTGTTTCTTTGCGCTTGTTTGGTTATCAAACTATTATACACCCGGCAGGAAGTTTTCTTTGCAGTTAATGGATGGAATAGCCCCTGGGCAGATTATATTGAACCCTACATGACCGACTTAGGAGATGGCCTTACAGCGATCACCCTATCATTGATCATGCTTTTATTCAGCTACCGCAAATTCCTCTTATTAGCATCAAGTTACCTGGTAACATCGTTGGTGGCCCAGGTATTAAAATACATTGTTGACGCCCCCAGGCCAATGCTTTATTTTGAAAGTCAGTGGAGCCATGTACACACAGTTAAAGGAATTTATATACTCAGTTTCAACAGTTTCCCCTCGGGTCATACAACAAGCGCTTTTTCGGCCGCGCTGGTAATTACATATTTATGCAAAAATAAAGGCTGGGGTGTCCCAGCCTTATTAATTGCTATGTTGGTTGGCTATTCAAGAATGTACCTTACCCAACACTTTTTTGAAGATGTTATTGCCGGTTCCGTTATCGGTGTAATGGTTACCGTGTTTTGGTTAACCTGGCTGGATAGTAAACAATTTATCCATACCGATAAGTGGAACAAGGGCCTATACGGAACTCTTTTTAAATAATTAAGCCTCGGCTTCCAGTCTTTTCTTCCTGCGCATAGCCATCAGCACAATAATAATTATAAGTGGAGCACCCCCATATAAAGCTATTTTTACAGGCGTTGATAAACCCTTGGCATTTGAAATATACTGATCATTACGTTTTAAATCGGGTGCAAGTTTTATGGAACTTGTAAACGCTTTTAGCTCGGCCCTGGCAAGTTCGGCCCTGGCTTCGGGGTAAAAATACTCCAGCGTATAGGTAGCTTCCTGGGTGTACAGCAGGATAAACTGCCTTAATTGCGGTGCTTCGCCTGTGGAGTTGCTGTTATCAACTCTCAGCGTAAATACCCTGGCTTCAAGTTTACCAATAGTGGTATCGCGTGGGTTCATGATGCTGCCATTACGTGATTGTTTCTGGATCCCATCCGCAAATTTTTGAAATACCTTTTTAAGGTCTTTTTCTTTATTTAAGGGTTTGTTGTTTGCCGCGTTTTCCGCACGTATAACAACTATATATCCCATAGAAGCTGTACCCTGATAAATTTGCTGACCTAAGGTATCTTTCTTAGTAAAGTTAGCGGGTAATGAAACGGTAACAAGACTATCTATCTTTACCGGCTTGAGTATCTGGCTAAAACCTAAAGTGGAAAACAGTATTAGGCTTAAACTTAAAATTGTCTTTTTCATACTTAAACTAACTTTAAAAAGAACAATTGGTTTTAAAAATTAATTCGTTGGTTACTTTTTTTATTTATTATGAATTTGATAATCAGACATGTACAACTGCCTACGGATGCATTTTTTTTGGCAACTTTTACAATTAGGACGAGCATATTTGTAAGTAATTCATCCATTACCAAAATCCATTCCGTTCTATATTGGCCATGCCTGTGGTCGCGTGCTGCAATTAGGCTGCCTGGCCAAATCATGTCCTGTAGTGATAACGCTACACCTTTCTTTCGTAACTTTTAAGTTACTTTTCTTAAATAATACCTTATAATTTTTTGTATTAATTAAAATGGTACGGTTTATGCAATTATCCATATAACTATAAAAAATGAGTTCCAGGGATTACTTTTCGTACAATGCAGCGCACTAATGAACTTTTTTATAGTCACCAGTTAAACAATAGATAAAAAATTGTTGTTTAATTATTACAGCCACCGTTTTTAACACTTCCATCTAATTATGAAAATAGCATATATATCAACTTACCCCCCACGCGAATGCGGTTTAGCTACGTTTAATAACAATTTAATGAATGCTATCAGCGCTAATTTTCCTGAAAGAAAATCATTATTACAGGGAGGCTTTGTTGTTGCCCTGAATGATTCTGAAAACATACAGGAATATGAGTATCCGGAGGAGGTAAAATATGTTATACGCCAAAATCACCAAAAGGATTACATCAGGGCAGCCAGCTACATCAATACCAGCAGCGCAGATGTATGCATTATGGAGCATGAATTTGGTATTTACGGCGGCGAAAGCGGTATTTATATCTTGCCATTGATCAACCGGTTGGAGAAGCCCCTGATTTCCATATTACATACCATACTAAAAGACCCCAGCTATGTTCAGCGGATCATCATCCGTGAAATTGCTGAGCAATCATCAAAAATTATTGTGATGAGCCAGCGGGCTGTGGAGTTTTTAACTACTATATATGAGATACCAGCCGAAAAGATACAGATAATTGAGCATGGCGTACCAGATGTAGAAGCCCCCAAAGAAAATCCGATAAAAAGCCTTTCGGTATTTAAAAACCACCGGGTTATGTTAACATTTGGTTTGCTAAGCCGCAATAAAGGTTTAGAAACCGTTGTTAAAGCCTTGCCAAAAATTGTAGAAAAGCATCCGGATGTGATGTACGTAGTATTAGGGAATACACACCCTGGCGTAATCAAAAACTCGGGCGAGGAATATCGCGATCACCTGAAATCATTGGCAGTGCAGTTGGGCGTATCAAAAAACCTGGCATTTATCAATAAATTTGTAGCCGAGGAAGAATTGGTAAGCTACCTTACTGCCTGTGAAATATATGTGACCCCATACCTGAATGAAGCACAGATCACCAGCGGAACTTTATCATACGCCGTTGGCGCAGGGGCCGCGGTAGTATCAACCCCCTACTGGCATGCAACCGAACTTTTGGCAAATAACCGTGGAAGGCTTTTCGATTTCAAAAACTCCGAAGCCTTAGCCGATACAATAATTGAATTATTGGACCAGGACCGTATTTTAAACGAATTAAAGGAAAATGCCTATCAATATGGCCTGCACCTGCGCTGGCCTGTAATTGGCGCCGAATTTATTAAAGTGGCACAGGAATCAATCTCAAAATATGATTTCAGCGACAAGATATTAAAAAACAGCATTGTTGACCCCGAGATATTACCTACGTTTAGTTTAACCCATGTGCTGCGCCTGACGGACGATACAGGTATAGTGCAACATGCCAAATACGGTATACCCAATTTAAAAGAAGGTTATTGCCTTGACGACAATGCCCGGGCCCTTATCATGGCGCTCATGGCATACCAACGCAATAAAAGTACAGAAGCATTTGAACTGCTGCCTATATACCTAAGTTATATCCACTATATGCAGACAGACGATGGAAATTTTCGCAATTTTCTGAGTTTTGACAGGCGTTACCTGGATGAGGTTGGGTCTGAGGATTCCTTTGGCCGTACCATTTGGTCATTAGGCCATTTAATAGGTTGCGCGGCGAGCAACTCATACCGCGAGTTTGCTTTAGAGATCTTTCATAAATCAATACCGCATTTTGCAGCCTTAAAACATTTAAGGGGGATGGCAAATACCATAATTGGTATAAGCTTGTACCTGCAGGTTTATCCTTCTGATGAAGGCATGGTGAAAATACTTGCCGATCTTACCCAACCTTTAATAGATGCCTTTGAAAATACACAATCTGAAGACTGGCAATGGTTTGAAGAGAAAATGACCTATGATAATGCCATTCTTCCACTGGCATTGCTGCACTCCTGCGAAATTACAGGCAACGAGGACGCAAAAAGAATAGCCCTTGCAACTATGGCTTTTTTGGATAAACTAACACTATCCAATGGATATTTAAGCCCGGTTGGTAATGATGGCTGGTATTACCGTGGTGGCACCTTCCCTACTTTTGATCAGCAGGCTATTGAAACTATGGCTATGGTGCTGATGCATTTCCAGGCTTACCAGATATTCAGGGTACCGCAATATATAGAGAAAATGTTCCTGAGCTATAAGTGGTTCCTTGGCGAAAACACGCTGCGAGCCCCGTTGTATGATCATGAAACCAAGGGCTGTTGCGATGGTTTATTACCAAATGGCATTAACCGCAACCAAGGCGCCGAAAGTACACTGGCTTACCTGATTTCGCATTTAACTGTATTGAAAGCCTTTGAGCTGGAATACGAATACAACAAATACGGGCAAAAAATGGAGATCTGCTAAATGAAGGTAGCCGTTTTAGCCCCGGTAGCCTGGCGTACACCACCTCGGCATTATGGACCCTGGGAGCAAATTGCGTCAAATATTGCCGAAGGTTTGATAAAGCTGGGCATAGAGGTAACTCTTTTTGCCACCGGCGACTCCATAACTGCCGGCAGGCTGGAGTCGGTTTGTACAACCGGTTATGAGGAAGATAGAAGCCAGGACGCAAAGGTGTTGGAATGCCTGCACATTAGTAACCTGATGGAAAAGGCTGCCGAATTTGATATTATTCACAACAATTTTGATTTTTTGCCCCTTACCTATTCGGGCTTGATAAAAACACCCATGATCACTACGATACATGGCTTTTCATCGCCCCGGATAATCCCGGTTTACAAAAAGTACAATCCTATAGGCCACTATGTGTCCATCAGCAATGCCGACCGCAGCCCTGAGTTGAGTTACCTGGCCACCGTTTACAACGGACTGGATACCAGAGATTTTGAATTTTTTGAAAAGCCTGGTGATTACCTGCTTTACTTTGGCCGCATCCATCCAGATAAGGGGACTGCCGAAGCAATTAGCATTGCAAAAAAAAGCAAACGCAAACTGCTTATTGCCGGCATCATACAGGATGAGAACTATTACCGGGAAAAAATTGAACCTTTTTTATCAGATGAAGTGGAATACATTGGTCATGCCGGACCAGCTAAGCGCAAAGCTCTTTTAGGCAATGCTGCCGCCCTGTTACACCCTATTAGCTTTAATGAACCATTCGGAATGAGTGTGGCCGAGGCCATGCTTTGCGGTACCCCGGTAATTGCATTTAATAAGGGCGCAATGCCGGAGCTAATTAAAAATGCGCAAACAGGCTTTTTAGTAAATACAGTTGATGAGGCGGTTGAAGCAGTAAGCAGGCTGAGCGAGATAAATCGTATCGACTGTTATAATTGGGCAAATTCCCAATTTTCATGCGATAAGATGGTGGGCGATTATTTGAATTTGTACCAGAAAATTTTGGGTATAAAACAAACTCCCAAAAGCCAAAGCTGGAGGCTTGCATAATGAATGGTAAAGTTATGGGCATAGGAGTATTATGCTTTAAAGCACAATACTTTAAAGGCCTCACATTAAGCTACATGGATTAAGCTTACTATCCCACGTCTCTTATTAACTCCCCGCTTTCTCCTGAAGATTCTGTTGATTCCGGCTGATGATTATAATCACTTAACGGCCGAATTTTGGTTTCACCAAGTAAAGGGTAAGCGTTTTCGGTAGTTTGTTCTGGCTGGCGTTGCAATACTTCGCTTGCCTGGGCATAACTGTAACCCAATCTCTTGTTTTCTTCCTCAATAAATACAAACAAGTCGCCGAGACATGAATATACCGACTGCAAATACTTATAGTTGGTGGAAGTAAGGCACTTGCCCACATCATCGGGACCTTTCCCGGGCTCGCAAAAATTAAGTTTGGTGATGATGCCATTAATCAGCTCAACCTCGAATTTGCCCTCGTTGTGCCAGGTTAAACTGTTTTTAATTTCTCTGAAATGATCCATTGTTTTATAAATTTTTTACCATATAATAAACTATAACACTCACATGACTAATAAAATATGTTTGCCCTGTTGTATTAGTTATTATATCAATGGATATGCCAAATGCTTATTTTACAACAGAGCGTTAAATAACTTGCCTTTTTAGATTATGTTGCACGTTTTCTTCAAATTAGGGTTGAAAATCAGTAGTAAAGGTTTGATTGACACGCTTATAATTTAGGTCACCTGTCCTATATTAAACGAGTCGTTATATTATGAATCAATTTACGTAATAAACTTTACATAATCAACAGCAAACGGTGAATAATAATACCCTGCCATCATGCCTTAATGAACCTTTCATTTTGAGCTGTTAATTAGCGAAAGACCAATAGAACAGCTTATCAGGAAGCAGTTTCTTCGCTTTTATCCTCCTTTAACTTGGTTAATAAGTCGTCCAGGCATACCTCGGCAAAAGCGGTTGATGAATCTGATACCCCATATGGAATAATCAGCATACCGTTATGAACAATAGCGCCACAGGAATATAACACATTAGGTACATAACCCTCGCGTTCATCGCTATTGGGGATCAGGAGTGGTTCACTTAACCGCCCTACCTCTATTTCCGGATCATCCAGCTTTAATAAACTTGCCCCCAGTACATAGCGGCGCATAGGGCCTACGCCATGGGTAATTACCAACCAGCCATCCTTAGTTTCGATAGGCGACCCACAATTACCTATCTGGATAAATTCCCAGGTAAATTTGGGTTGCTGCAGAAGGATCGGCTTTTCCCATATGTTGATCTTATCGGAGTACATGATGTAGTTGTTACACCCATCAATGCGGGATATCATTGCAAATTTTCCATTTATTTTACGGGGGAACAGCGCAAGGTTTTTATTTTGCGCGCCGGCTCCATATAAGGGCATTATTTTAAAATTATAAAAATCGGTAGTTTGCAACAGCTTTGGCATAATAAGCGAACCATCATAGGCCGTATAAGTGGCATAGTAAACAGAGCTGCCATCATCATTAGTGAACTGAACAAAGCGGGCATCCTCAATACCTTTACGTTCATACTCTGATATCGGGAATATTACCCTATCAGAAATATCGGTATCAAGTGAAAAAACAATCTCATAATACGAGTCGGCCAGCCAAAGTACTTTATCGTACTCCAGTTTTTTCATATCGTTTTCCTGTAATTTTTGCGAATCAAGGATGATGCGGCGCAGGTTGGCATATTCAAAATGATGATCCAGCTTGCCTTCCAGCTCATGTAATACATCAATGTTTATTTGGGTTATAACAGCCTTATCAAAAAATAGCTTTTTATTGTAAACGGCGTTACGTACAATTTCGGCCTCGTCAATGTAATTACCTGCTGGTAAAATGGTAATATTATTAAATTTATCAATTAATCCACGGCGAAACGTGATAGATGAAATATGCCCCTCGCCTACGGCCCTGAAACTGATGATCACCCTACGCTGGCCGTCTTCCAATTCGGTCTGATCCGGATCTTCAACAATGGATGGATTAAAGAATGCCGCCGACTCAATAGAATATTCATGAGTAAAATAGGAACCGATAAGTAGTTTACGATTAACGGTAAGTGTATCATAATCAATATTTAGTTCTACAAACAGCGGCTTTAGTTTACTGCAATGCCGGTTTAAAACCCTGGTTATATTGCGATGGCGTTTGGAGTACTCCTGTAACAGCGGAGATACAATACCAAAGGCAATTTCCTCGCTGATGTCCATCACGCGTTCTATTACTTCTATAGCACGATCGTTCCCATTGAAAAAGAATCTTGCAATAACACGTTTGGGGTCTGGGTTAACTCTTATGGGTTTGCGTTGAATGGAAAGTCTCATATAAAAAAGATAGTATTTATTTGGTAACAGTATTTGGCCAAAATTGATTTGGGTAATTTTATAAACCTTTTAGTTAAGTTGATTAACAATTAAAACATATATTTATTATAAAAACCATGAATAAAGAATCAACATCAGGAAATATAACAGCCTGTTCCTATTGTTCCATTATATAAAAAGCCCTTTTTTCAGCTCGTTCACCTTTCATCACTGCCAATGTATTTTACATCGTTACCAACGTTACAGTTAATATTATACTAATTGCTTTATTTATAAGTTTTACCTTTTGTAAATTGCACGCTTATGAATGTTTTAATTGTTGAAGACGAGAAAGGTTTAGCACTTGAGGTTGATGAATTTTTAAGCCATGAAGGCTTTACGGTTGAACACGCGCGCACCAAAAGATCGGCAGAGGAAAAGATCTTTATAAATAACTATGATTTTATTCTGCTTGACCTCGGCCTGCCCGATGGCGACGGATTTGATCTCTTAAAGATGCTTAAAGGTTTGGATAAACGCGAGGACGCCGTTATTATACTCACCGCCCGTGGTGCTGTTGATGACCGGGTTTCCGGCCTGGAGCAAGGCGCAGATGATTACCTGGCAAAACCTTTTTCTTTAAGTGAACTTTTAGCACGCATGCACGCCATTACCCGTCGCAAACACCGGCTAGAAAGTAACGATATTAACATTAAGGGACTGAAAGTTAATATCCAGAACCGTACCGTGATGTATAATGAGGAGCGGATTAATCTCACAAAAAAGGAATTTGAAATTTTCAACTACCTGGTGCTCAATAAAAACCGGGTTATATCACGCACCAATTTAACAGAGCATGTTTGGGGCGATGTACTGGAAATTAATTCCGACTCGAACTTTGTAGATGTGCACGTAAAAAACCTGCGTAAAAAGCTTTCACAATACATCCCTATTGATTGGTTTGAAACCGTAAGGAGTATCGGTTACCGGATCAATATATAAGCCCAACAAAACCATCAATGAAACTACAGGTAAAACTGGCTCTTTATAATACCTTAACAAAGGTTGCTATAATTCTTTTCACGGGTTTGCTTATCCTGCTATCTATAGAAAAAATATCCTATAATCATATTGAACTGCGCCTGGAACAGGATGAACAGGAAATTTTAAGGAGCCTGTCGTCCAAAGAAATAAATAGTTATTTAACCACCCAAAAAACATACACCGACTATAACATTTTAAAAGAAGAGTTCATCTCCATTAAGCCGGTAGAATACAAGTCGGTATTGGCCCCTAACGGCCGCTTTAAAACTGAAAGCCGTAAGATTGACCGCAATACGCAAGACTACCGTATATTATGGCATCGCTTTAATTTTAATAACCATACGTACATGCTGGAGATTGGCGTGGCTATTGAATCGGTTGAGGAATTAAAATCAATCATCAAAAAGTTTACTATTGTAGTTTTGGTTATTGCACTGGTGCTTACATTGATAAGCGACCTGATTTTTACTAAATTTTTACTGGCCCCTTTTTATAAGATCATCGATCGTAAGCTTATTAAGGTAAATGATCCCATGAACTTTGATTATGAAAAAATAAAGACCACTACCCAGGATTTTGAACTGCTGGATGACAGCATAAGTTCGTTGATGAAAAAAATATCGAACCTGTTTATCCTCGAAAAACAATTCATCGCCAACGTATCTCATGAGTTGCTCACACCGATATCTATTATCAGCTCAAGACTTGAAAATATTTTATTGCAGGAAGAATTGAGCGAAGGAAGCGAGAATAAAATGCATGCGTCCCTTAAAACGCTCAACAGGCTTAAATCTATTATTAACAGCCTGTTATTAATTTCAAAGGTTGAAAATAACCAATATGCTAAAACAGATATGGTTATGATAGCTGCCGTAATAATGGAAATACAAGAGGAGCTGGAAGACCGGATTGAGGAAAAACGATTAAAGTTCACCAACAACCTTAAATACATTTATACAATACAGGGCAACCGCCCGCTAATGCATACTTTGCTTTTTAACCTGATAAACAATGCCATAAAATATAATAATGCCGCAGGTAGCATTATCATCGGCGATGAATTAAAAGAAGATATGTACACCCTTATAATAACCGATACGGGTACTGGGATGGATAGTAAGCAAATTGAGAATGCTTTTAACCGCTTTGAAAAATTGGATACTGATGAAAGAGAAAGTTACGGCTTGGGTTTAGCTATTGTTAAAAGTATCACCGCGTTTCATAACATTAAGGTGCAAATACATTCTGTAAAAGGCGAAGGGACTACAGTTAAATTAATCTTTAACACTCCCATTCCGCTTTCATAGATTTTCTTCTTTTATATCATTTTATTTCTTTTCACCAGGTAAGTTTTCAACATGGTATGGTATCCTTCATGAATATCAACATCTACCAGGTCTATATGATATTGGGCACATTTCAATTCCAGCTGATGGCGGTACGCTGTTAATGATGCTTTGTAGGCATCACGTATTTTACCAGGCTGAACCTTTATTTCGGCGCCGGTTTCTATATCAACAAAATGGTGTGGGCGGTTATCGAAGTTAAAATCAAGCTCCTTATGCTTATCGTTCACATTAAAAATGATCACCTCGTGCTTGCTGAACTTTAAATGCTGAACCGCCGCAAACAATGCCTGCAACTTTTCAGGGTTAAGGCTATTTTCCAGCATATCGCTAAATATGATCACCAGTGACCGCTGGTGGATCTCATTGGCTACATGGTGCAATACCTGGGTAATATTGGTAACTGTATTTAGCTTGGGTGTGTGGTATGCCTTTTCAAGCTCGGCGTACAAATGAAACAGATGTGTTGTGGTTGACTTTGCCGCGCTCAGCCAATCCATTTTATCAGAGAACAGGCAAAGCCCAAAAGCATCGCGCTGCCTTTTAAACAAATACATTAATGACGCGATGGCATAGATGGAAAATTGCAACTTATTGATGCCTTTTTCGGGAAAGTTCATTGAGGATGAAGTATCCAGCAGCAGGTAGCAGCGCAGGTTAGTTTCTTCCTCAAATTGTTTAACAAACAATTTATCAGTGCGGGCCAGCAGTTTCCAGTCTATATTTTTTACCGATTCGCCATTATTGTATAAACGATGCTCGGCAAACTCTACCGAAAACCCATGGAACGGACTTTGGTGCAAACCGGTTATAAAACCTTCAACTACCTGGCGGGCCAGCAGTTCAAGATTGGCCAGTTGCCGTATTTGTTGATCGTTGTTTAATTTGGGCATAAGGCTAATATAGGGCATAAAAAAAGCGTTGCCAAAATAGCAACGCTTTTTAAAGTAAAATATGGTGGATTAAGCTATGAAGATAAACTTAATTTATGCCTGTACTACTTAAGCTAATTGCTTAGCTAATTTTTCAGTTAATACTGATTTTGGAACTGCACCAATTTGTTTATCCACAATTTCGCCATTTTTAAAGAATAATAAAGCAGGGATATTACGGATACCGAATTTCATTGATATACCTGGGTTGTTGTCAACGTTTACTTTACCAACAACAGCTTTGCCTTCGTATTCTTTTGCAATATCTTCAACTACCGGACCAACCATCCTACACGGACCACACCATTCTGCCCAAAAGTCAATAAGTACGGGTTTGTCTGATTTCAGGACAAGTTCGTCAAAGTTTGCATCAGTTATTTCTAAAGCCATGATTTTTATTTTTAAATTTTGTATTACAAATATATACTATTCAAATAGCTTGCCACAAACCACACCTGACAATGTGACAATTATATTAATATAAGTTATCCACCTAACATTGGGCTGACTGTGAGTTTTTAACAAGGGTTACCTTTAGGATACATTTTGTATTAATTAAATAACAAGCAGTTATTTATATGTTCGTTTTAATTATCCCACTGATTATTACACTCCTATCTCCAGTATTTCAATTTAAGGTATCGGAAATGAGGATAAAAGATAAAATCAAATTACCGTTATGGGCAATTACAATAATATCCTTTTTACTGGTAATCATATTGTCAACAAGTGCTTTTACGATATCAATGTGGGGGTTATCGCCAGATATAAAATGTGCTGTTGGCTGTACAGTTTTTATAAGTTTAGGCTTAGTTAATTTTTTTATAACCACACCTCTTATTGCTATCATTAGTTATCTGAGGTACGCTTATAGCCATAAGACTCAAATTTAATAGGGGCTATGAATATTTTATTCCTGATCTCTTTAGCCCCTTTTCTACAGATTACAGCATCAATACTAAGGATTAAAGGCTTAATCGGTATACCTATTGGTGGTATTATGTTCCTGACTTTTATATTAGGAGTAGTTTCTTCATTTTGGGCGATGGATTCGATGCCCGTTCCACCTCAATTGCATCCAGGGTCTCGTTGCGGAATGGCAGAAGGAGCGGTATTGATGGGTGGAATTCTTTTACAAATGGTAACCGCGCCTTTAATTGCTATAATTAGCTATATAGTATATTATCATAAACGACTGAACGAGAAAGAATTGAATACTATTTAGTATTTCTATCCCTGAGCTTTTGCTTGACTTCTTCCCATGAAATTCCAACTTCTTTCCCGCTTTCATAGTCATCCATGCGGCTTTTCATTTCATTTAAAAAGTCTTCATCTTCCCATAGATTTATTTCTTTTTGATTGCCTTCCATTTCTATAATCTAATGTTTCTTTACCCCAACACCGGCTGCATATTCGTTATACTTGCTATCCCGGCTATCAAATCATCACTTGGGTTTACTTTAAAGTTTTTGGATGATAGCTCAATTTGCATAGCTTCTTCGCGGTTATTGATCTTGAAACGAAGCTTGCAGTTTTTAACAGGGTACTTTTCGTTATTCTCGTTGATAATATGCTGTATATCATCCAGCAGTTTGCTGTTGAGCATAGTGATATCAATACATACGGTTAATGATTTGGTTAGTTTATCACGCATTTCTGATAGCAGATCCATCACCAGGATGCGCAGATCCCAGTTATCCTTCTGGCGGAATTTCTCTTCAATATTCCCTTTTATATGCAAAAAGTACCCATCCATCATCAGGTTACGAAACTTCACATAGTCATCACCAAACAGTGCAAACTCGTATGATTCATTGTAGTCCTCCAACACAAAAGTACCAAATGGCTTACCGGTTTTGGTTATTTTGTGCTGAACATTCCCTACCAGCCCACCAATACGGATCTCGCCCCTCTTGCGCAGCTCATTAAATGCTCCCATGATATCTTCCCCACCTTCACCAGAGCGAGCTTTCTGCATCAATTTCAAGTCGCTGATGGTGCTGTTGCAAAACCGTTCAAGCTCTACCTTATAATTATCAAGCGGGTGCCCGGTTAAGTATATCCCGATCACCGTTTTCTCGTATTTCAATTTCTCTATCAGTGGCCATTCCTCAGCCTCAGGCATAGCCGGCTCGGGAACATATGACGCCACCGAACTGCCAAACAATGACGATTGCGAGCTGCTTTGCACATTCTGGTAATCATTGGCGTATTTGATCAGTCGTTCAACACCGGTTAATACGCCAACATCTGTTTTGGCAAAAAATTGCGCACGGTTAAAACCAAACTCGTCAAATGCACCACCATAAACCAGGTTTTCATATGATTTACGGTTTACACTCCGCGTGTTTGAACGGCGGGCAAAATCATAAAGCGTTGTAAACGGACCATTTGCTTCGCGCTCCTCAATAATACTTTCAACCGCTTTATCGCCTACACCTTTAACACCGGTTAAGCCGAAACGCACCTGGCCTTTTTTGTTTACCGCAAAAGCCATGTCCGATTCATTAATATCCGGTCCTAAAACCTGTACACCCATCCTTCGGCACTCTTCCATAAAAAAGGTGATCTTTTCCATGTTATTCTGGTTATTTAAAACCGCCGCCATGTACTCAGATGGGAAATGTGCTTTTAAATAAGCAGTTTGGTATGCCACAAAGGCATAACAGGTAGAGTGCGATTTATTGAAGGCGTATTGTGCAAATGCCTTCCAATCCGTCCAAATTTTGGTGAGTTTATCCTTAGGATGCCCTTTGGCTATTGCCCCGTCCATAAACTGAGACTCCATTTTATTCAGGATCTCAATTTGCTTTTTACCCATCGCTTTACGCAAAACGTCGGCATCACCTTTACTAAAGCCTGCCAATTTTTGCGATAAAAGCATCACCTGCTCCTGGTACACGGTAATACCATAAGTTTCGCCCAGGTATTCTTCCATATCCGGAAGGTCAAACACTATGGGTTCCCTTCCGTGTTTACGACTGATAAAATTGGGAATATACTCTATCGGGCCCGGACGATACAGGGCGTTCATGGCAATTAAATCCTCAAACTTATCGGGTTTAAGCTCGCGCAGGTACATTTGCATCCCGTCACTTTCAAACTGGAAAGTACCGTTGGTATCTCCACGTTGATAAAGCTCATAGGTTTCCTTATCATCAAGCGGGATGTAATCAATATCTATATGTATGCCATGATTTTGTTTAACCATACGCAGCGCATCCTTAATAATGGTAAGGGTTTTTAAACCCAAAAAGTCCATCTTAATTACACCTGCATCCTCAATTACACGTCCGTCATACTGGGTAACCAGCAGGTCGGAGTCCTTGGCTACTGCTACCGGAACAATATCTGTTAAATCATAAGGGGCAATAATGATACCGGCAGCGTGCACACCGGTATTACGTACAGATCCTTCCAGTTTAGAAGCCTCGCGCAATACCTGGCTACGAAGGTCGTTACCATTCAATATCTCTTTTAACTCCGGCACCTGCTCAATTGCTTCTTTAAGCGTAATACCCAAAGTATCCGGAACAAGCTTCTTGATAAGGTTCATTTCGGATAGTGGCATATCCAACACCCTGCCCACATCCTGAATACTGGTACGGGCAGCCATTGAACCATAGGTAATGATTTGAGCTACCTGGTTTTTACCATATTTATCTACCACATAATCAATAACCCTTTGGCGACCGGCATCATCAAAATCCGTATCAATATCGGGCATTGATTTACGATCGGGATTCAGGAATCTCTCAAACAGGAGATTGTATTTCATCGGGTCGATATTGGTGATCCCGGTACAATAGGCAACCACCGATCCGGCGGCCGAACCACGGCCAGGGCCAATAAATACGCCCATATCCCGGCCTGCTCTAATAAAGTCGGCCACAATTAAAAAGTAACCCGCAAAACCCATTGTTTTTATGGTGAACAACTCAAAGTTGATGCGCTCTTCTGCCTCGGGCGAAATATCAATATACCGTTCCTTTGCCCCCATAAAGGTTAGGTGCTTCAGGTATTCCCACTGATTCAGTGTATCGGCATCACCTGTTGTGTGGATCTTAAATTCATCCGGGATAACATAATTGGGTAACAGGATGTCCCTCTTTAATTTCAGCACTTCAACCTTGTCCACAATCTCATTGGTATTATCCAATGATTCTGGCAGGTCACTAAACAGGTGGCTCATTTCCTGTTGCGTTTTAAAGTAGAACTGATCATTAGGGAAACCAAAACGATAGCCGCGGCCGCCTTCCTCATCGGTAGCTATGGGGGTGCTTTGCATGTCACCAGTGTTTACGCAAAGCAAAATATCATGCGCGTTTGAATCCTGCTGATCTACATAGTGCGAATCGTTGGAGCAAATCACCTTAACATTATACTTCTTAGCATAAGTAAGCAGCACTTTATTCACTATATTTTGATCGGGAATATCGTGGCGTTGCAGTTCAATGTAAAAATCCTCGCCAAACAGGTCAAGCCACCATTTAAACTCAGCCTCTGCCGCCTCCGGGGTATCCCTTAAGATAGCTTGCGGTACCGATGCGCCTATGCAACAGGTTGTCGCGATAATACCTTTATGGTGTTTTAATATCAGCTCTTTATCAATACGCGGCCATTTACTGTACAGGCCTTCCATATAGCCATATGAGCATAGCTTCACCAGGTTTTTATAACCTTCGGGGTTTTTAGCCAGCATCAGCTGGTGGCGGCGTATATCCTTTTTCTCCTTGGTAAATTGCTTTTTATGCCTGTCTTCAACTACATAAAATTCGCAGCCTACAATGGGTTTTACATTGTGCTTCCCCGCTTCGGCCACAAACTTAAACACACCAAACATGTTGCCGTGGTCGGTTATGGCCAGTGCTTTCATTCCATCAGCTGCAGCCTTTTTATAAAGTTTTGATATATCGGCAGCACCATCAAGTAACGAGAACTGGGTATGTACGTGTAAGTGAGAAAAATCTGGCATAGTAAATCCGTTTCAACAATAATCCTGTAGAAATACAAAGTTATCAAAAAACAAGTTCACGATGTTGGGTGTTAACAAAAACAAATAGCCGCCACGTACAATCCTTTCCAAAAAGACAGGATTAAGTTTCTTTTTTGAATTTCCATTTTTGAATGAAATTTAAACCAGGTCAATGTTTTAGCATACTATTTGATTATATTAAACAAGTTGATCTTCACCTTTGAAAAAATAATACAATTGAAAAAAATTCTACGCATAACCCTCAAAACGATACTGTGGATACTGGTGAGTGTAGTTTTACTGGTTATCCTTGTAGTAATTTTAATACAAGTTCCTGCTGTACAAAACTTCGCAAAAGATAAAGCAGTAACTTTTTTACAGGGAAAAATCCATACTAAGGTTAAAATTGGTCACATAAGCCTTGGCTTACCTAAACTATTGGTTTTGGAAGATGTATACTTCGAGGATCAGAAGAAAGACACCCTTATCGCCGGCGATAAGTTAAAAGTTGATATCAGCCTGTTTAAACTATTGCACCACAAGGTAGAGATAAACGAAATTAACCTGCAGGGAATTACCGCCAATGTAAGCCGCGGGGCCGATAGCGTTTTCAACTTCGACTATATTATGAAAGCCTTTGCCGGTGAGCAAAAAAAAGAGGTGAAGCCTACCGACACCACTTCCACTATGAAATTCTCTGTCGATAAGATCAACCTCGACAGGATCAATATTAGATACAAGGATCTCACAACCGGAAACGATGTAAAATTTCTGCTGGGCCATTTTGATACCCGGATAAAAGATTTTGATATGGATAAAATGAAATTTACCATACCCAAAATTACCTTATCTGGTGTTAACGCGCGTATTATTCAAACCCCAGCCGGATCATCAATTGCCCAGGCAGCCAAGGTTGATACAGCCGTACAGCCAATGAACCTTGATTTAAATTTAGGAGTGATTGATCTATCAAAAATAAAAGTTGATTACCGGAGCAGCGAAATGACCGCTAACGTTGATCTGAATAAGTTTTTAGTTGAGATGGATAAAATAGACCTGAAACACCAAAAGGTTGCGATTAAAAACATCGAACTAAATGATACTAAAGCAGCTATAAGTTTAGCTAAGCCACAAACCGTTACCAAAGCCATTGTTAAGGTAGCCAAGAAGCTCGACACGTTGGTGGCAGCACCGCAATCATCGCGCTGGGCAGTAACAATGGGAAAAATCAGCTTTAGTAATGACAACATTAAGTTTGATAATGATGCCCAAAAAGCAATAGCCAAAGGGATTGATTTTGGGCACATGGATATCAGGAACCTGAATGCCGAGGCCGGGGATATTTCCTACAATCCGGATACTATTTCGGGCAAAATCAACTCCTTCTCGTTCAACGAAAAAAGCGGGTTGAAAATCAACAAGTTCCACACCGCATTTTTTTACGGGCCTACCAATGCTTATATGAATGATCTGTTATTGGTAACACCACAAACCACCCTGCAAAAATCGGTACAGGTACGGTATCCGTCGATAGCAGCCATTACCAAAAACATTGGTTCGCTGGGTATCAATGCCGATCTGGATGGCAGTCGTTTAGGATTGAAAGACGTATTGCTGTTAATGCCAACCATGGCTACTATGGAGCCCTTTAAATCATCCCCAAACACAGTATTCAAAATAAATGGTAAAGTAAAAGGGCAGGTAAACAATCTGGATATTCCTAACCTGGAGATAACCGGATTAAGCAGCACTCATATCAAAGCATCTGCTAAATTAAAAGGACTGCCCGATATAAATAAATCATACTTCGATGTCACTATAAACGATTTTAATACCAGCCGAACCGATATTGACAAACTTGCTCCGGCGGGTAGCATCCCTGCAAACGTGAGCATCCCCGAAAAGCTTAACCTAAAAGGTAACTTTAAGGGTAGCATGGCCAACTTTAATACAAAAATGGGCCTGCGCTCCAGCTATGGCGCTATCGATTTGGTAGCCGCCATGAAAAATGGCACTAACAAAGCCGGGGCAGCCTATACCGCAAGCGTAAAAGTAAATGAACTTAATGTTGGCGCTTTAACTAAACAGCCACAAATGGTTGGCAAAATAACAATGACCGCTAATTTGAAAGGCACAGGTCTTGATCCTAAAAAGTCAAGTATTTCATTCAACGGTAATTTGGTTAAGGCTTATGTTAAAGGCTATACCTATCAAAACCTGGCTTTAAAAGGCAGCTCGAGCAATGGGGCTTATACGGTAGTTGCACGAATGAAGGATCCAAACATCAATTTCGGTCTTGATGCCAAAGCCAATTTAAATAAAAAATATCCGTCAGTAACCGGTACTTTAACGGTAGATAGCATTAATTTGCAAAAGCTCAATTTTGTAAAGGACGACATGCGTTTTCATGGCAAGATAATAGCCAACGTACCCACTGCCGACCCTGATTACCTAAACGCCAATATTGAAGCAACTGATCTTTTAGTGGTAAACAAGGGTCAGCGCATTAAACTGGATACGGTAAGCCTGATTTCCACCGCCAATGCCGATAGCAGCACGCTGCGTTTAAAAACCTCCATTATGAATGCCCATGTTGCCGGCAAGTACAAGCTAACCCAAATTGGCGATGCGGTACAGGATGTGATCAATAAATATTTTAATACTGCCATTGCCGGCGGGCAACAGGTTGCTGTAAAAACTAAAAATGGAAAGACTGTTAAAACCGCACCTGCTGTTAAAACCAAATACTCACCGCAGCAATTCGTGTTTGATGCACATTTAGTTAAAACACCTTTACTCACCCAATTTGCCCCGGATTTAAAACAGCTGGATCCTGTATTACTTAAGGGCAGCTTCAACAGTTCAACCGGCGAGTTAATAGTTAATGGTTCAATACCAAAAGTTGTGTACGGCACCAATACCATTAATCGGGCAACGCTAAATATCAACACGGGCAACAATGCGCTTAATTATAATTTATCGGTTGATGAAGTGAAGATTGGCTCATCTGTTGATCTGCTTTATACCAGCATATCGGGCAGCGCCCAAAACAACAAACTGGGAATAAGTCTACAGGTACGCGATGCCAAAAAGAAAGAACGATATCGGGTAGCTGGTACATTTAGCTTATTGCCAAACGAATACCAGTTTAGTTTTAACCAGGATGGCTTGTTGCTTGATTATTTACCCTGGGCAGTTAGCGGCGACAATTTTTTCCAATATGGGCCAAAAGGAATTCTTGCGCATAACTTTACCATCACCAATAATAACCAGGTGCTAAGTGTTAACAGTACTACACAGGAGTTCAACAGTCCGCTTAATATTAAATTCAGCAACTTTAAAATAGAAGCACTTGCCAAAATAGCCAAACAGGACAGTTTGCAGGTTGGCGGCACTATTAATGGTGATGCAGTAGTAGGTAACCTCCAGGCTTCGCCCACATTTACAGCTGCAATTAACGTGAACGATTTTAATTTCAAGGGCGATACCCTGGGCAACATCGCCTTAAAAGTAAATAACCAAACCGATAATGCCTATGCTGCAAATGTGAGCATAACCGGTAAAGGCAACCAGGTTGACTTGAATGGCATATATTATACAGCCCCCGAAAGCCGGTTTGATATGAACCTCAATATTGTTAGCCTAAGCATGAAAAGCATCGAAGGGTTTAGCTTTGGCAGTTTGCGCAATGCATCAGGTAACATTACGGGGCAGCTAAAAATAACGGGCACAACTACTGCACCATCTATAAGGGGCGATGTAAACTTTAACAAGGTAGGCTTCAACGTAACTATGCTTAACTCCTACTTCAGTATGCCTAAGGAGAGTATTACCTTTAATGATGAGGGCATCCGTTTTAATGATTTTACTTTGGTTGACTCAACCGGGAACAAGGCTATTATGAGCGGCAGCGTTTACACCAAAACATATTCCGATTTTGCTTTCGGGCTTGATATCAACAGTAATAATTTCAGAGCCGTAAACTCTACTCAGGCCGACAACAAATTGTTTTATGGTAAGCTTTATATAGATAGCCGCATCAAAATCCGTGGTAACATGGCTAAACCTGTTGTAGATGCCAACCTTACCGTAAACCCGAAAACTGATATGACCTTTGTGCTGCCAACTTCTGATCCGGGTATTGAAGACAGGAAAGGAGTAGTTGAATTTATAGATCAAAACGCGCCCAAAATGGATTCTATATTGCTGGCCCGGCAGTTGGACTCGCTCAAAAAATCAGATATTACCGGGCTTGATGTATCGGCAAATATAATTATTGATAAAGATGCGGCCTTTACCATAGTGGTTGATGAGCGAAACGGTGATGTGGTTCACCTGAAAGGCGAAGCCAACTTAAATGGTGGTATAGACCCAAGCGGAAAAACAAACCTAACCGGTACCTATGTAGTTAACTCTGGTTCCTATAACCTGGCTTATGCCACTGTAAAACGTAAATTCAACTTTAAAAAAGGGAGTACCATTGTTTGGACAGGTGATCCCACCAGTGCTAATATTGACCTGACCGCTACTTATGTGGCCAACGTGCCCCCAATCGACCTGGTTGAAAACCAGTTGTCGGGTACAGATAACTCCACCATGTATAAGCAGAAGCTGCCATTTAACGTTAACCTTAACTTAAAAAACCAGCTGCTTACACCGGATATCAGCTTTGATATTGTACTTCCTGATAGCTCCTATACGGTATCAACCGATGTGGTAAATTTGGTAAATACCCGCCTTGGCCAGGTACGGCAGGATCCTAACGAATTGAATAAGCAAGTGCTTGGGGTATTGGTATTAGGGCATTTTATTGGCGATAACCCACTGCAAAGCCAGGGCGGCAGCGGCGGTGTTGAAGGCGCTATCCGCAGCAGCGTGAGTAGCTTGTTGTCAGATCAGTTGAATAAACTGGCAGGCAACCTCATTGAAGGGGTCGACCTTAATTTCGGCCTAACATCCGGAGAAGATTACTCATCGGGCACTGCAACCAACAGAACCGATCTTAACATAGGTTTATCCAAACGCTTCCTGAACGACAGGCTTACCGTAAGTGTTGGTAATAACTTTAACCTGGAAGGTAACCAGCAGGGACAAAAGGCCACAAACATAGCGGGCGATGTATCTGTAGGTTATAAACTGAGCAAAGATGGCCGGTATACCCTGCGTGCCTACCGCCGGGATGAATTTATTGTGATACAGGGCCAGGTAGTTGAAACGGGCTTAGGCTTTACCCTTACTGTTGATTATAACCGCTTTAAAGAGATCTTCCGCAAACGCACCGAAGAAGAAAAAGAAATGCGCCGCAAATACAGGCAGGAACAAAAAGAAAAGGATAAAGCCAAAGAAGAGGCGGATAAGGCGGCTCAACAAAAAGCATTAAACACACCTACAAGCTAAGCCAATGATTAAGCATTTAAGATATATATTGATACTGACTGTTTTGCTAAATGCCTGCAGTAATACCCGCTACCTAGCGCCGGGGCAAAAACTGTATACCGGTGGCAAGGTAAAAATTGCAGATAAGGATATTAAAAAAAGCGATGCCAACGCATTGAGCGATGAGCTGGGAGCATTGTTAAGGCCCTATCCTAATGGATCAATATTAGGTTTGCGGGTAAAATTGTATATCTACAACATTACAAAAACAAAAAAAACAAAAGGCCTGGCCCATTGGCTAAACACCAAATTTGGTGAGCCACCTGTGTTGGTGAGCGCTGTAAACCTTGAAAAGAATAGCAGCATATTACAAAACAGGTTACAGAATGTAAGTTATTTCCAGGCGCAGGTTACGGGCGATACCGTAAGTAAGGGCAAAACAGCTAAGGCCATTTATACCGCCCAGGCAGGACCAGCTTATAAGATCAGGAAAGTAACGTTTCCGCAGGGTAACGAAAATATTGATACTGCTATAGCAGCCACATTTGCTAAAACCTTGTTAAAGCCTGGTGAAAACTATAATCTGGATATTATAAAAAACGAACGCATACGTATTGATGCCCGGTTAAAGGAAGAAGGCTTTTACTTTTTTGCACCCGAAGACCTGATCATGCGGGTAGATAGTACTGTTGCAGGGCACCAGGTTGACATTTTTGTAGCAGTTAAAAATTCGATATCAGAAAGAGCCAGGGAAATTTATACCATCAGGAATATTTATGTATACCCCAGTTATTCATTGAGAGATACTTCGCTGATGCTTGATAAAGCTGTACCATACCGTTGGTACAACATGGTTGAGCGAAGAAAAACCATCAGCAGCTTTGCTTTTGCCAATACTGTTTTACTGCATCCCAATGATGCATATAACCGCACCGCACACAATAACTCGCTAAACAGGTTTGTTAACCTGGGTCCCTACAAATTTGTAAAAAACAGATTTGAAGATGTAACGCCAGATTCGCCAAAACTGGATATCTATTACTTTTTAACGCCCTACCAAAGAAAATCATTACAGCTGGAAATACTTGGTCGTACAACATCTGCCAATTATACCGGTACGCAGGTAAACCTCAACTGGAAACACCGAAACGCTTTTAAAGGTGCCGAGGCTTTAACGGTAACCCTGTTTGGTAGTACAGATGTGCAGCTTGGTGGTAACAATAACGGCTATAACGTTTACCAGGCCGGTATTACAACCACGCTATCATGGCCGAGGTTTATCAGCCCTATATATCCAAAAGCCGATAATGCCTATATCCCCCATACCAACTTAACTTTGGGGTATACGTTGGTTAACCGGCAAAAGCTATATACGCTAAATTCGTTCAACGCATCCTTTGGTTACCAGTGGAAAGAAAATGCTCACCGCAGCCACGAGTTGAATATATTGAATTTGACTTTTTTGAATCCCCAAAGTGTATCGCAGCTTTATTTGGATAGCATAAGCAATAAAAACCACCCGGGCAAACCGCGAAACCCGGCCCTGCAACACGTTATTGATAAGCAGTTTACCCTTGGGCCAAGCTATGGTTATACTTTTACCAACACTACAGACGACTACCGCACCAATACATTTTATTATAATGGTAAGGTTAGCTTATCAAATAATGTATATGGTTTAATTACGGGTGCCGATACCACGGCGGGTAAAGTACGTAAGCTTTTTGGCGCAGTTTTTAACCAGTATGTAAAACTGGAAAACGAAATAAGGTTTTTCCATAAAACCGGTCCCAACAGCACTTTTGCGAGTCGTTTAATTGTTGGTGTGGGTTTGCCTTATGGCAACTCGACACAGCTTCCATACAGCCAGCAGTTTTTTATAGGCGGACCAAACAGTTTGCGTGGTTTCCAGGCACGGTCCATTGGCCCTGGTTCATACAATCCAATTAAAACAGTTAGCGCCGGTGATTTTTTACCCGATGAATCCGGTGATATAAAGATAGAAGCCAACCTGGAATATCGCCCCAAGCTATTCAGCATTGTACGTGGTGCATTATTTGTTGATGCAGGTAATATATGGCTACTGCATTCAGGCGGGCGGGCAGGCGCAGCCTTTGGCAAAAACTTTATGAATGATATAGCTGTAGATGCTGGGTTTGGCTTACGATTTGACCTTTCGGTTTTAGTACTACGTACCGATCTTGGTGTACCACTTAGGGTGCCCTACGTATATTCGGGGCAACAACGCTGGGACCTGAATTTCAGCCGAAGCGTATTTAACCTCGCTATAGGTTATCCATTTTAATTGGTTTTTAATTCCCGACTTAGTAACTCCCGGAGTGTTGATTTGCCGGCAAATCAACACTCCGGGAGTTACTAAGTTAAAGCATTGAAAATTAATAATTTAGCAATGAAATTATTTTTCAGCTACGCCTATTAATATATACTTACTCTTGTGTGGAATAAACGAGCTCAACATATTATCTATCTTTCCTAAAAAGTTTTGCTGCCATTCATTTCTGCCTAAGCACCCAAAAAAGCCGATTGTTGAATACTTTATTTTTTTGAATGGCGCAAACACATGCTTTATTTCATTCATCCTTAAATAGTTCCATCCTTTGGTGCCAAAATTTTTCCTCAATATTTTATGAAAAGCAGTAGCTTCTAAATTTTCAGCAAATAGCAACTTTCCGCCCGGTTTAAGGGCTTTGTGGATCTCATTCAGCGTTTTTGCTTTGTTTTGCTGATTACCGCTACTGATGCCTCCTACTATAGACTTAAATATGATCACATCAAAATGATTTTCATACGGAATATTGGTGGCATCCATTGAGGCATAGGTAATTCTGGAAGTACATTTATATTTTTCATGCAAACGATAGGCATCTTCTTCAGGGCCGTTAAGGTCTGTACATAACACATTGTTACCAATTAATGCAAGCCATAAAGATAGTCCCCCTTTACTTGAACCTAACTCCAAACACTGATAATTTTTATTCATAACCTGAGCATGATCACCCCAGTATTTTATTGCATTTGACCAGTTTACAATATCCCAAACTACAATATCTTTAATAATTTCGCTTTTCATAATATTTATCTTAGGTAAACAGATTTATAAGTGAATTTGAAGGCTAATAAAGAAGCATCTGATCTAAAAAAATAAATATAGATATATAATAGATATAGCATATGTGCAAGCTTGCTCAATATACTTTACATTTATTGTATAATTTTTACACTTTTAGTTATTAGCTTTAATTATTGAGCTACTAATTTTCCATCCTGTTGAATAAATTTTAATTATTGCGCTATCAATTTCCGAATTATTTAATAAAATTACTATCATTATCAGATGACCATATCTATCCCCCTCCAGATTATCGACCTTCATGACGACGGCTTTCACCCCTTGGTCGAAGTGATCCTTTTTGGTAAGGCCTTTATTATGGTATTGGACACCGGCGCCTCAAAAACCGCCTTTGACCAAACTATGCTGGCCGACGCCAGTGAGGCCACGTCTATATTAGAAAGTGACCGCTTATCAACAGGTCTTGGCACCAATACCATGCAATCATTTACCGCGCTCATCAGTGGTATGAACATCGGCAGTTTGTTAGTTGATGACTTTGAAGTTGCGGTATTAGATTTATCCACCATCAATATAGCCTATAGCCAGATGGGGCACCCACAGGTATTGGGTGTTTTGGGCGGTGATATATTGATGAAATATAAAGCGGTGATAGATTATGGCAAGCAGGTTATTAAACTAAAAAAGCCCCGTGCTAAAAAAAGCATGGTGTAAAATTATTCATGAAACAACTATTAGTTTGTTAAGCTCATTTTAAATTCCTCTTTGTATAACTTGTAAAAACATAGTTCATTCAGCGTGAATCCTGTAAAAAACAGGCTATAAATTAACCGGCTTACTTCAACTCCCACCAGTTGGCTTGCGGGTAACGCAGAGATACCATTTAAGTGCAAATGAAGAAAATCCTGAAAAATGTATAGCAAGGCTGAACAGGCTATTTGCAGATATAACAGGTTTAACGGCAAAAAGGCTATCCTCCTGAAAGGGTAATCTTTTATTGATCTCTTGGTATTGCCAAAAATAAAGCCTGTCTTAAAATACCTTATATTGGTTAATAATATTGGGGTAAACACCACGACAATAAGCATAGCAAAGTTCATTACAATCGGCATTTTGGTTCCAAGGAAATAGGTGGCACCAACCAGAGCTGCAGTAAATGGAAATAAAGGGTAGCGGAACCAGTTTTTAAATAACCGCCATTGCTTTTTTATAGTTGCTGCATAAAAGGCTTTTTGATGACTTTCTTCAATTATTTTTAGCCCTTTGCTACCACCAAAATCATTGGCTATTATTAAGTCAATATGCTGCTGAAATGACAATTCATTGTTGTCCACAGCATATAAGGAATTAAGGACATGATCATAAACCTCTTCGTAAGTTTCGCGATATTTTAGCATGCCTGATAAGTACTTTTTTAATAGTTCATCCTGCTCTGATAGTGGGTTCATATAATTATTAGGTTAAGGTTATGGCAAAGTATTATTTAACAAACTTCCGTCCGCTCGTAAATCCATTTTACTTCTTCGGTTGTCAGGATCACTTTATGGCGGGTTTAAGGTTTAATAACGCCTGTAGCTGATCTATAAAAGAACGCGCTTCGTTAAGCTTAGTGGTAACTTCCTTGCCGCCTTCTTCAGTTAAGTGATAATACTTGCGTACCCGGTTATCAACCACCTGAGTGAACGTTTTCAGGAAACCGTCGGCCTCCAGTTTATGAAGCGCCGGATAAAGCGCCCCCTCGGTCAGCAAAATCTCTCCGGCGGTAACTTCCTTTACTTTTTGGGTAATTTCGTAACCATACATCTCCGCATTATCTTCCAGCAGTTTTAAAATGATGGTCTGCAGCGTGCCTTTCAACAATGGATTTGTGCTCATAAATCAAATGTATAAATTATTATATACATAACAAAATTATGTATATAAATTTAAAAGCTTTGGCTTTCGCCCTGTTTTATGAAATTCAAAGCACAAAAAAGCCCCGCTTAAAAAGCGGGGCTGAATATTTAATGATCAATAGCATCTGCACATCTGAAATCCGCGCATCTGCACATCGTCCTATGTATCTATCTTAGCGTATTTAGCATTACGCTCAATAAACTCGCGGCGAGGGGCAACTTCATCACCCATCAGCATACTGAAGGTATGATCGCACTCGGCAGCGTTTTCAATAGTAGCACGTTTTAGGGTACGGGTGGCAGGGTTCATGGTGGTATCCCAAAGTTGGATATCATTCATCTCGCCCAAACCTTTGTAACGTTGTATGTGAACACTATCTTCTTTACCGGCACCTTTTAAGCGCTGTACGGCAGCATCACGCTGAACGTCATTCCAGCAGTATTCAAACTCTTTTCCTTTTTTAACCTGGTATAGTGGCGGCGAAGCAATGTATACATAACCGGCTTCTACCAATTCTTTCATATAACGGAAGAAGAACGTCAAGATCAACGTTGTAATGTGCGATCCATCCACGTCAGCATCCGTCATGATGATGATTTTATGGTAACGCAGTTTGGTGATATTAAGTGCCTTATCATCCTCTGGTGTACCCCGGCTTACGCCCAGACCAGTGAACATGTTCTTTATCTCCTCGTTTTCGTAAATTTTGTGCTCCATGGCCTTCTCTACGTTCAGGATTTTACCACGTAAAGGTAAAATAGCCTGGTATTCGCGGTCGCGGCCCTGTTTGGCGGTACCACCCGCCGAGTCACCCTCTACCAGGTATAGCTCGCAAAGTGATGGATCATTATTGGCACAATCGGATAATTTACCCGGCAAGCCCGATCCTGTCATTACACTTTTACGCTGAACCAATTCGCGGGCTTTACGGGCAGCAGCGCGGGCAGTTGCAGCAAGTATCACCTTATTAACAATTAGTCTGGCTTCTTTCGGATTCTCTTCCAGGAAATTACCTAAAATTTCACCTACAGCCATATCTACAGCACCCATAACCTCGTTGTTACCCAACTTGGTTTTAGTTTGCCCTTCAAACTGAGGCTCCTGAACTTTTACCGAAATTACAGCGGTTAGCCCCTCACGGAAGTCATCACCGGTAATTTCCATTTTCAAGTTTTTCAACAAACCCGATTTATCAGCATAAGCCTTTAAAGTACGGGTTAAGCCACGGCGAAAACCGGCAACATGTGTACCACCTTCAATAGTATTGATGTTATTTACGTACGAAAAAACATTCTCGGAGTAGGTATCATTATACTGAAAGGAAAGCTCTACCGGGATACCATTTTTAATACCATCAAGATATATAGGTTCCGGGATGATAGATGTACGTGTACCATCCAAAAATTTAACAAACTCACGTAAACCACCTTGTGAGTAAAACTCTTCTGTTGGGAAAGAGCCATCTTCATTAGGGATACGCTCATCAGTTAAAGTTAAGCGGATGCCTTTATTTAAAAATGAAAGCTCGCGTAAACGACCGGCAAGTGTATCATATTTGTATTCGGTGGTAAGACTAAAAATGGTAGCATCCGGTTTAAAGATGATCGTAGTACCTCTTTTATCTGTTTCGCCAATAGTTTTAACATCAAACAATGGCTTTCCTTCTGAGTACTCCTGCGTCCAAATTTTACCTTCGCGGTAAACCAATGCTGTAAGGTGGATAGATAACGCGTTAACGCAACTAACACCTACACCATGTAAACCGCCCGATACCTTATAAGTATCCTTATCAAATTTACCACCGGCGTGCAGTACGGTCATTACTACCTCTAAAGCCGATTTTTGTTCCTTAGTGTGCATCGCGGTTGGAATACCACGACCATTATCTTCAACTCTTATCGAGTTATCTTTTAATATAAAAACCTTAATTGTGTCGCAGTGGCCGGCAAGAGCTTCGTCAATAGAGTTATCAACTACCTCATATACTAAATGGTGCAAACCTTTAACGCCTGTATCACCAATGTACATGGACGGACGCTTACGTACCGCCTCTAAACCTTCTAATACCTGTATATTATCTGCTGAATAATTGGATTTGTCCTGATTTTCTTCGCTCATATTTATTTAGTACAACAACCTTCAAAAGTACGAAAATTAGCTGGCATTAACGAATAATTGTGGATAAAAAGCGAGGGGGTAAGTATGATGTGTCGATTACAGATTTCAGATGTGCAGATGCTTTTTTTTCGTTGGAAATGAAATAATTCGGGTTCTTTAAATTCTTAATCAAATAGATTCAGGAAAATAATCTACACATCGGTGCGCTTCATCTGCACATCTGAAATCTGTAATCTGCACATCCGGAAATCTGCACATCAAATTAGGATACTTGCAATGAAAGATTATCTTTGTCAAACTTTTTTAATATTTTACTGAGCATAATGAAAACAACGGCTTCAATTTTAACAAAATTTACATTCGGAATATTAATTGCAGGGAGCATAGCCGCCTGTAATCAAAATAAAACTGCCGATAAACCGGCTGCTGCCACTTCTGCTGTAGGCGACAGTAAAGAAACCATCGTTTATATCAACTCTGATACTTTATTAAGTAAATATGAGTATACCAAGGATATGAACAAACGCCTTGAAGAAAAAGGAAAAGCTTCACAAAGCGATTTGCAGGCAAAAGGCCAGGCTTTTCAGCGTGAAGTTGCTGATTACCAAAAAAGTGCAGCTACTTTACCAGCAGATCAGCGCCAGGCAACTGAGCAACGTTTACAACGCAAGCAACAGGAATTACAAGGCTACCAGCAAAATGCCACTGCTGAATTCCAGAATGTACAGGCAACTGAAAACTCTAAACAATACGATAAGATTGCTGATTTCACCAAGGCTTACGCCAAAGAAAAAGGCTATAAATTAGTGTTACTATTTTCGAAAGCAAGCCCGGTTGTACTATATGGCGATCCATCATTAGATGTTACCAGCGATGTAGTTAAAAAACTGAACGAAGCTTACACTAAAGAGAAAAAATAATATTGCAGATGTGCAGATTTCAAATGTGCGGATATGCAGATTGAAATTTTGCTAATTTTAAAATTCTGATTCAGACAGAAAAAAACCTCAACTTCGGTTGAGGTTTTTTAATTTAGTACCATATGGAAAACAAGGCGCACGAAAAATTTATGCGGATAGCTATCGAGCTATCAGAATACAATGTAAATCAAGGTATGGGGGGCCCCTTTGGTGCCGTTATTGTAAAAGATGGCATGATCCTGGCCCGTAGCGCTAACCGTGTAGTGCCTACCAATGACCCCACTGCACATGCCGAAATTTCGGTGATTCGCCTGGCTTGCCAGGAGCTTGGCACCTATAACTTGTCCGGCTGTGAAATTTACACCAGCTGTGAACCCTGCCCTATGTGCCTGGGCGCTATTTACTGGGCGCGTATTGATAAAGTTTACTATGCCAATACCAAAGCAGATGCAGCCACCATTGGCTTTGATGACCATGCCATTTATGATGAGCTGGAAAGCCCTATGGCTAAGCGTAAGATTCCCTTTGTACAGTTATTGCGTGATGAGGCCCTTCCCGCTTTTAAACTTTGGGAAATTGCCGAAAATAAAAACATTTACTAACCTTAACAAAGGCTAACAATTTAATTGCCATGCTGGTATTTAAATACGTAATGCAATACCTTGCGGTACAATTCATCGGGTAAAAAGGGTTTCACCATCACATCATTAAACCCGGTTTGCCTTATCTCCTCTTCTATCTCCGTTGGAAGATGGGCAGTGAAGGCTATAATTGGTATGGTAATACCAATGGCACGCATTTTACTGGTGGCTTCATAACCATCCATTACCGGCATGTGTAAATCCATTAGTATCAGCTTATGCCGGCCTGCATCAAGCGTATCCAATGCTTCCTGCCCGTTTGCAGCAACATCAATAACTGCCCCCCAACGCTTTAAGTAGGTTTGAGCAACCAATAAATTAATAGGATTATCATCAACCAATAAAATAGCTATACCACTAAGCAGATTATCAGCTTCTTGCGGACGAACATCGGCGCTTACCTCATTAAGCGTATTGGTGCTTTTTTCAAACGTTTGTTCAAAATAAAATATAGCGCCCTCCCCTTCATCACTTACCAATCTAAGTGATGAGTTTTGAAGTTCAAGAATCCTTTTAGTGATGGCCAGTCCCAAACCTGTACCTCCAAAACTCCTGGATACTGATGAATCTGCCTGCGTAAATCTTTCAAATATCAGTTTCTGTTTGGCTTTGGGAATACCAATGCCGGTGTCTTTCACCTCCATTCTCAGCATGATACTAACTGGGGTTTCCTCAATAACATCAACACCTACCAGCACACCACCATTTGATGTAAATTTTATGGCATTGTGTACCAGGTTAGTTAACACCTGTGTAAGCCTTGTTGGGTCGCCCAAAAGTTTGTATTTTAACGCCTCATCTATATGCAATTTAAGGTATATACCCTTATCCTGGGCGGCAAACTGCAAGCCGGTAACTACATTCCTGGCTATAGCGGCCACATCCATCTCAATATGCTCAAAGGATACTTTACCGGCGTCAATTTTATTATAATCAAGTACATCGTTTACAATTGACAGTAAATTATTTGCAGAAAAAAGCATCACATTTAAATGCTCTTCCTGGTCTTTACGGGGAGTGTTTTTCAACAATAAATGGCTCATCCCTATAACAGCATTAAGCGGCGTACGAATTTCGTGGCTCATGGTACTCAAAAATTCACTTTTTGCTATAAGCCCCTGCTCTGCCTGTTCGTGCGCCTTTTTCAATACAAAAGAAACCCGGTGCGATAATACCAGCGATTGTAAAAAGAAAAAGCTAACATATCCGCAGAAACTCAACAACTGTAGAGGCGGTATCATTCCCCAGTAATGAAACAATGAAATGGCAAAAACCGACATGAGGGCAACAGTACTTATCAATGCATACAACGAGCCAGGCTGCTTATTGCGCCAGGCATCCAGGTACACATAAGGCACATACACCAGGCAAAAAAGCGTCACCATTAAAAAAGGATTTACCAATTTGGTAAAATATATGGGACGCAAAAAGAGTGAAGCGGCGGCAAAAGAGAAACATACTACAATAATGCTATTAACAATGCGCTTGTTAACATTTGCGGGATATAAGGCTAAAGTATATAAGCCAAATATGCCTATGCCTGCAAATAAACTTATATACTCTAATCGGGTGGTTACGTACCAGCTGATGTTGGGCAAAAGTGTATTTAGTTCATAATTATCAGTGCCTATGATCCGATAACTATAAATGATGCAGTATAACGAAAAAAGCATAATTGCTTTGTCCCTGCTTCCAAAAAGATACAGACCGAGAAAGAAAAAACCGCCCATGAGCAGGCAACCTGTAAGCACCATGTCAATGCTTGTAATGCGCAGCCGTTTTAATTCAATGTTTTCTTTATACCCAATAAATATTTGTTTACTTATCCCTCCTTTACTGTGCGCAAAATTGGATATCTGTAAGGTAATTTTAATAGTATCAGTATGGGCTGGTAATTCAACAGCATGAAACTCCCAATGGGGGATAAAACCATGCTCACTTGTGCTCACTTCTCCATTTACAGCAGCCAGCCTATTATTTATATACAAACGGTACGCCGAGTAAACATCGGGCATGGAAAGGCTTAGTGGCTTGTTGGTTTTAGGCAATAGCACGGTAAGGTGGTAAGTTGCATAACCAAAAGCGGGCAAGACTTTACCTTTTAACTTATACCCCACCCAGGTAAATGGAAAATCCACCAATATGCCTCTGTTAATATTGATTTTTTGCGGGGGAATTAATTGCTGCCAAAAAAAGGCCCAATTGCCATTTAACGGAATTTCGCTGTTTAAAGATTGTTGCCGAAGATCTATCTGCGCATTTAATGCAACAGGCTGCCTGTCAACAGGCAATGCGCAGCCAAAGCCGATACAAATGTTTAATAAAAGCAGTACTATAAAAAAATGCTTTTTAATTTTCATTACTCATTAAAACAATTGTAAATGGCCGGAGTGGATTAGTACCTGAAATATTTTCAGTTGATAAATATAAGGGATTTAAAAAAACACCCATGCAACAGCCAGGCATTTAATTGCAGGCAGGCACTTAAGATTAAGCAGAGATACCTGCCCTGCTGCCTATTTCCTATTTTAACAAGTAAATAAGTTAATCCTCTTCGTCCTCTTTACCCTCAAAAAAATTATCCTTCAGGTCATCAATTTCCCTTCTGTCTAATTTAGTTGGGCGGCCTGTACCACGATCGCGTTTAAGGATAGGGGCCTGGAACATGGATTTAAAAGCCGGGGTTTGTTCAACAGGGGTAATATCCATGTAGTAGTCAACAGCTTTTTTAGCATCCACCCTATTTTCGAGCAGACCGGTTACTCTGATTATTTTACGATCCGGACCTTTTGATACCTGGTAAGTATCGCCGATTTTTACTTCGTAGGATGCTTTAATATTCTTGCTATCCAGTTTTACACGCCCGGCCTTACAGGCATCAGAGGCCAGGGTACGGGTTTTAAAAAGCCTTATAGCCCATAGGTACTTATCTATTCTTAATTTTTCTTTTTCGGGCATTGTTTAATTAATTCTTAGCCATTAGCTCTGTTTAATCCCGTTCACGTTATAATAGGTTATAACCGCAATCAGCACGGCACAAAACTAATCAATATCCTAAAAATTAGCGTTGCTGGTTTAACCAGTCCTGAAGGTCTTTTTTTATAAATTTGTGGTAAAGGTATTCTGCATATCCAACGCTAACATAGTCTGGAAATTTCCAGGTAGGATAATAGCGCTTTTTAATGTATTTCAAAATGCTGAAAAATATAATCCCAAAAATCAGCAGGGATGATATCGCCAGTAAAACAATGCAAAAAATGGCCATAGAATTCATAATCAAAGAGGGGATTAGGTTGTGATAATTTAAATGATCTGTGAAACAATTATAAGATATTTTTTTATATTATATAACCTATATTACTAAAAACCAATACAATCAGATTAAAAGAAGTTATCGTTATTACAATAATTCAACACGTTTGTAACCGTAATCAATTATAACATATTTAGATTGCCGTTACAGAGAAAACTAACGAACACCAAATTGCCGGGCTTTTACTAAAACACATTCACCTAAATTCAATCAATTCTCCCTAAAATTCCTTTAATTTGCCAAAAGTTAATTTCGCCAATGCAAGATCTTAAAAAACTTATTGAAGACGCCTGGGAAGACAGGAATCTGCTAAATTATAATGACTATACCAATGCCATTGAAGCGGTTATTGAACGTTTAGACAAAGGCCAAATCCGTGTAGCCGAACCGATTGGAACACGCTGGCATGTAAACGAGTGGATAAAAAAAGCTGTAATACTATATTTCCCTACCCGCAGTATGGAAGAAATAAAGGTTGGCCCTTTTGTTTTTCATGATAAAATGAAATTAAAAACCGACTATAAAGCAAACGGCGTTCGCGTAGTGCCTCACGGTATTGCACGTTATGGCGCTTACCTTGCTAAAGGTGTTATCATGATGCCATCATATGTAAACATAGGCGCTTATGTTGATGAAGGCACTATGGTTGATACCTGGGCTACTGTGGGTTCATGCGCGCAAATTGGCAAACATGTGCATTTAAGTGGCGGTGTTGGCATCGGCGGTGTACTTGAGCCATTGCAGGCTGCCCCTGTTATTATTGAAGATAATTGCTTCATTGGTTCAAGGGCTATTGTTGTAGAAGGTGTGCATGTTGAACACGAAGCCGTTTTAGGCGCAAATGTGGTTTTAACCGCATCAACAAAAATTATTGATGTTACCCACTCAACACCAATTGAGTATAAAGGCCGCGTACCGGCACGCTCTGTAGTTATACCGGGATCATATACCAAAAAATTTGCCGCCGGCGAATACCAGGTTCCATGTGCTTTGATTATTGGTACCCGCAAGGAGTCAACCGATAAAAAAACATCGCTGAACGATGCGCTGCGTGAAAATAACGTAGCGGTTTAAGTTAGATTTGAGATGGGAGATACGAGATTTGAGACTATATCTTTATAGTTAATCAATCTTATATCTCCCATCCCATATCTTATATCTTAACATATGAAAATAGGATACGATGCCAAGCGGGCTTTTTTTAATAATACGGGCTTGGGCAACTACAGTCGTTGGCTCGTTAAGACTATGGCTTGCTTTCATCCCGAGAACTCCTATTTTTTATATACACCCAAAAACAAACCAAACAGCCGGCTTAGCTTTTTGGGCGATCATAGCAACGTTTACACAATAACCCCTAAGAGTAAATTCTTCACCTCCTTATGGCGTAGCAAAGGCGTTGTGAACGATTTGAAGCGCGATGGCATTGAATTATATCATGGCCTTAGCCATGAACTACCTTCTGGTATCGGGCAAAGTGGTATCCCCTCTGTTGTTACAATTCACGATCTCATCTTCATCCGTTTTCCAAAACAGTTTGGATGGTTTAATTGCCAAATTTACCTGGCCAAAATAAAACACGCCTGCAAGGTTGCCAACAAGATCATCGCTATAAGTGAAAAAACAAAAAGCGATTTGATGGAGTTATTAAATATCGAGGCAGATAAAATTGAAGTAATTTACCAGGGATGTGATCTGGCTTTTGGTATTACACAAACACCAGAACAAAAAACCGCTGTACAATCAAAATATAACCTCCCGGCTAAATTCCTGCTTAGCGTGGGTACTATAGAGGAAAGAAAGAACTTACTATTAATTGTAAAAGCGTTAAAAAATATTCAAAACGATATCCCTTTAGTGGTAATTGGTAAAACAACAAAATACACGGAGCAGGTTAACGCGTATTTAGCTGCCAACAATTTAACCAACAGGGTTATCTTTTTAAAAGATGTTACCTTTGATGAACTGCCGGCTATTTATCAATTGGCGTCGATATTTATTTATCCTTCCCGATATGAAGGCTTTGGTATTCCTATATTGGAGGCCCTAAATTCAGGAACGCCTGTTATAGCAGCAACAGGCTCATGCCTTGAAGAAGCAGGGGGACCAGGTAGTATTTACATCAATCCGGATGATACAACGGCACTGGCAGAATATGTTAATCTTATTTTTGCTGATGATAAATTAAAGCAAGCTATGATAACCAAAGGACTTGAATACGCTGCTAATTTTTATGATGATAAACTGGCCCTGCAATTGCAGCAGCTATACCAAAACACATTGAACCATGCTTAGAGATGAAGTTGCAAACGCTTTTAAAGTACTACAGGAAGGCGGTATTATATTGTACCCTACAGATACCATATGGGGAATAGGCTGCGATGCCACCAATGCCGAAGCTATAAAAAAGATATTTCGCCTTAAACAGCGCGACGAGGCTAAAAGCATGGTGATCCTGATTGATACCGAAAACAAACTGGAAAGCTATGTGCAGGAAGTAAACCCTTTGGCTTATGACTTAATTGAATATGCCGAAAACCCTTTAACCCTGGTAATGCCGGGTGCTAAAAATGTTTCACCTTCAATAATAGCTGCTGATGGCAGTATAGCTATACGGGTTACAAGCCACCAATTTTGCCAGCAGCTTATACAGCGCTTGCGCAAACCCTTGGTGTCCACATCGGCCAATATCAGCGGCAAACCCTCGCCACAATACTTTTCGCAAATTGACCAGGAGATTATAGATGGTGTTGATTACGTAGTTGATATAGATCAGCATAGTAAGGAAATCAAAAACCCGTCAACCATTATGAAGCTTGCTCCAGATGGTCGTTTTGAGTTTATCAGAAGGTAGACTTAAAGTTTGAAAATAACGGCAGAAAGTCTTGTTTCGGGAGTTCAGATTATAGATTTAGGATTTAGAAATTGGAGTTTGGAATTTAACCTTACCTTTGCACTTTGCTTCAAAGCCTAAAATTTAGAATTTAGAACTTAGAATTTAGAGTTTCTATGAAACAACATCTGCAGCATTCTGTATTTTCTGTTATATCCAAACTTGCTGCACAACATCATGTACAGGTGTATGCCATTGGTGGCTTTGTACGCGATATTTTTTTAAACCGCCCTTCAAAAGATATTGACATTGTAATTATTGGCAATGGTATTGAATTTGCCGAGGCAGTGGGCGCCAAACTCAAAGTAAAGGTTGCCATTTATAAAAACTTTGGTACCGCATCACTCAAATACCAGGACCTGGAAATTGAATTTGTTGGTGCGCGTAAAGAATCATACCGCCGGGATTCCCGCAAGCCAATTGTAGAGAACGGAACTTTGGAAGACGACCAAAAACGCCGTGATTTTACTATAAATGCGCTGGCCCTCTCTCTCAATTCAGAAACATTTGGCGAGCTTCTTGATCCCTTCAACGGCTTAGCCGACCTGGAACATAAACTGATCAGGACGCCCCTTAATCCTGCTGAGACTTTCTCTGACGATCCCCTGCGCATGATGCGGGCTATCAGGTTTGCTTCACAGCTTAATTTCAGGATTGATGACATTGCTGTGGCGGCTATTAAAAACAACGTTGATAGGATCAGTATCATATCGCAGGAACGTGTAACCGACGAGTTGAATAAGATCATCCTCTCGCCTGTGCCATCAATCGGTTTTAACTATTTGTTTGATACAGGCTTGCTGCATAAAATTTTTCCGCAGATGACCGCTCTTTACGGAGTTGATTATATTGACGGCAAAGGCCATAAAGATAATTTTTACCATACACTGCAGGTACTGGATAACATTTGCACCACCACTACCGACCTTTGGTTACGCTGGGCTGCCATTTTGCATGACATTGCCAAACCCGCAACCAAACGTTTTGAGCCCGGTCACGGATGGACATTCCATGGGCATGAAGATCGGGGAGCGCGCATGGTGCCTAAAATATTTGCGCAGTTAAAACTGCCGCTAAACGAAAAAATGAAACAGGTGCAAAAACTTGTTCAGCTGCATTTACGTCCTATTGTATTATCACAATCCATCGTAACAGACTCAGCTGTACGCAGATTACTTTTTGAAGCCGGTGATGACATTGAAGGACTAATGTTGTTGTGTAAAGCAGACATCACCACAAAAAATGAATATAAGGTAAAAAAATATCGTAACAATTTTGAGCTTGTTCAACAAAAATTAAAAGATGTTGAGGAGCGCGATAGCATAAGAAACTGGCAGCCACCGGTTACCGGGGTAGATATTATGCAGCTTTTTGGTATAAAAGAAGGCCGTGAAGTAGGAATTATCAAAAATCAGATCCGCGAGGCCATTTTAGAAGGCGAGATTCCTAACGAACGTGAGGCTGCCATTAATTACACAATTGCCAAAGGCTTAGAAATTGGCTTAAAAGTTGTGGCAAGTTCAAATTAAATTAAAACACTATTTTTGTCCCCATTTTAAAAATTTACTAAAACAATGGCACTATACAGGTTCAGGGTTACTTTCGAAGATTATGATGACGTGATGAGAGAGATTGATGTGAAATCGAATCAAACTTTCGAAGATTTACACCGCGCAATACACCAGTCAACCGGTTATAATCCCGAATTTTCTTCATCGTTTTATATCAGCAATGATCAATGGACCAAAGGTGAAGAAATAACCTATCTGCCTAATCAAAAAAGAAAAGATCGTGGCATATCGCTGATGAGCAATGTAAAACTATTAAGCTTTATTGACGATCCGCACCAGAAATTTTATTACACTTTCAATTTTGATCGTCCGTTTGATTTTCACGTAGAATTGATGAAGATCATTCTTAATGATACACCGGGTACCACATACCCGGCTGTAATTAAATCTGTTGGTGAAGCACCAAAACAGTTTGGCAATGTATTCACTCCTACGGCTACAGCTGCGCCTGATGAAGATTTCGACTTTTTAAACGAGATGGCATTTAATCCCGAAGATGCAGAAGACTTCTCCGAAGTTACAGATGTTGAAACAGACCTACCCGAAGAAAAGGCCGAAGAGGAAGAAGATGATGAATTCGGCAATGAATTCTCTGATGATGAAGGCTTCGAGGATGACGATAAACCACACCGCGGTGGCGATGATTATTAATAAGTTAATTAAGATATTTATACCTGTCATTGCGAGTTAAAAATCCAGTGAACACTGAAAGCGCAACGACGCGTTAAAGCTTTGTCATCCTGAACGTAGTGAAGGATCGGTTATTCGCCCTGTAAAGTCTGCGAATAGATCCTTCACTACGTTCAGGATGACAATTTTTTATACAAACATGTCATTGTAAAAAATGATTTTTTATTTCACTGAATAATATCCCCATGCCTCAACCCACTCCTAAAAACCTCATAGTAGTTGCTGGCCCCACAGCTGTAGGGAAAACAGCTGCCGCTATTGAACTGGCGAAACATTATAATACTGTTGTGGTATCTGCCGATTCGAGACAGTTTTTTAGGGAGATGAGTATTGGTACCGCAAAACCCAATGCAGCAGAACTTGCCCAGGTTAAGCATTATTTTATTGATTCACATTCCATAAATGAGCCATTCTCGGTTGGCGACTTTGAAAAACAGGGCCTTGCTTTGCTTGACGAACTTTTTAAAATACATGACCATGTTATTTTGGCAGGTGGCTCGGGGCTTTATATCAAAGCAATTTGCGAGGGCTTTGACGATCTGCCAACTGCCGATCCAAACACAAGGGAAAAACTAAACCAGGAACTGGAAGAAAAAGGGCTAACCCACTTGCAGGAAAAATTAAAAGCTGTTGATCCCGTTTATTACGCCGAGGTTGACTTAAGTAATCCACAACGTATTATCAGGGCATTGGAAGTTTTTGAAACTTCGGGCAAACCCATATCCTTTTACAGGCAATCCACAGTTAATAGGCGCCCGTTCAATATTATAAAACTGGCCTTAAATCTCCCGCGCGAAATACTTTACCAACGCATTAATGATCGTGTAAACATCATGATGCAGCAGGGTTTATTGGCAGAAGTAACTGCCTTGATGCCTTATCGTCATTTAAACGCCTTAAACACCGTAGGGTATTCTGAGATCTTTGATTATTTTGATGGCAAGCTTACCCTTCAAAAAGCTATTGAAATGATTCAGCAAAACACCCGGCGTTTTGCCAAAAGACAGCTTACCTGGTTTAGAAAAGATACGTCATTTATTTGGTTTGATGCCGGCGACCCGGATGTTATTGCTCAAATGATAACTCAAATTAATGCATGATACTGAGAATCAATATTCAGTTTCCATCAATGTATTAAACTTAAAATCCATTTAATCACCTCAACATTAGCATAAAATTGCTAATATTGCAGTTTGATTGCTAAACACTACTATTTAGGTGGATTTAGCGGAGTTTTAAATTAGCATGCACAAATATTATCTTACTCATCTGCAGGAATTAGAATCAGAAGCCATTTACGTAATAAGGGAAGTGGTTGCCCAGTTTGATCGTCCTGCTATACTGTTCTCGGGCGGTAAAGACTCTATCGTAGTTACCCACCTGGCCCAAAAAGCCTTTTGGCCGGCCAAAATACCTATGCCCCTTATCCACATAGATACCGGGCATAATTTCCCGGAGACCATGGAGTTTCGGGATAAGCTGGTTGAAAAACTTGGAGTGCAGCTAATCGTCGGCTCGGTACAGGAAGCTATCAATAAAGGCCGTGCGGTTGAAGAAAGTGGTATTAATGCAAGCAGAAATGAGTTGCAGATAGTATCCTTATTAGATACCATCGAACATCATAAAATTGATGCTGCCATTGGTGGTGCCCGCCGCGATGAGGAAAAAGCCCGTTCAAAAGAACGTTTCTTTTCGCACCGTGATGAGTTTGGTCAGTGGGATCCTAAAAATCAGCGTCCCGAATTGTGGAACATCTTTAACGGCCGCAAACGTATGGGCGAGCATTTCAGGGTGTTTCCGATAAGTAACTGGACCGAAATGGATATCTGGAACTACATATTGCAGGAGAATATTGATATCCCTTCCTTATACTTCGCACATAACCGTAACGCTGTTTACCGCGATGGCACCTGGCTGCCCGCTTCTGAATTTTTGTCACTGCGTGAGGGCGAATCTGTGGAGAATAAACTAATGCGTTTCCGTACGTTGGGTGATATCACCATTACCGGCGGTATTGAATCTGACGCGGATACCCTGGAAAAAATTGTAGCCGAAGTATCAGCCACCCGCAGTACCGAGCGTGGTAACCGCAGCGATGATAAGCGCTCAGATACCTCTATGGAAGACAGAAAAAAACAGGGTTATTTTTAAATTAGTCAATTAGCTTTTTAGCTTAAATATAACGTGGGATACCTACAGGAACCACACATTGAATTATGGAACTATTACGTTTTACAACAGCCGGCAGCGTAGATGACGGAAAAAGCACACTCATAGGGCGATTACTTTACGACTCCAAATCCATTTTTGAGGACCAGATGGAAGCCGTAAAGCAATCGAGCGAAAGAAAAGGATTACAGCATATCGATCTTTCATTGCTCACCGATGGTCTGCGATCTGAAAGGGAACAAGGCATTACTATTGATGTAGCCTACCGTTACTTTGCTACGCCAAAACGTAAATTTATCATAGCCGATACTCCGGGGCACATTCAATACACCCGTAATATGGTTACCGGTGCATCAACCGCCAATTTAGCGTTGGTGCTGATAGATGCCCGCAAAGGCGTGGTTGAACAAACCTGCAGGCACTCCTTTATTGCTTCGTTATTAAAAATTCCTCATATCATCGTCTGCATCAATAAAATGGACCTGGTTGATTACTCGGAAGATGCATACAACAAGGTAGTTGAACAATACGAAGCTTTTGCTGCCAAAATAGATGTTACAGATATTCGTTTTGTACCTATCAGCGCGCTTGATGGTGATAATGTGGTAAATGATTCTGTAAATATGCCTTGGTACAAAGGCGAAAGCTTGTTGCACACGCTGGAAACCATTCACATTGGCAGCGATGAAAACCATTCCGATGCACGTTTCCCGGTGCAAACCGTGATTCGCCCGCATGCAGATGAGTATCATGATTACAGGGGATATGCCGGCCGCATAGCCGGTGGCATTTTTAAACCCGGCGACAAAATAACTGTTCTGCCTTCGGAGTTAACGTCGGCTATTAAATCTATTGATACGTTTTCAGGCCCTGTTGAAGAAGCCTTTGCGCCTATGTCGGTATCTATCACCCTTGAGGATGATATTGATGTAAGCCGTGGCGATATGATCATAAAGCACGATAGTGAGCCACATGTAAGTCAGGATATTGAGGTTATGCTATGCTGGATGGGCACCCGTGGCCCACGCCCCGGTGCTAAATATCACCTTAAAAACACCACGCGCGAAGTAATGGCCATTATAAAAGAGGTATATTACAAATTAGATATTAACACAATGGAAAAGCTGGAAAATGCCGGCGATATCAAAATGAACGAAATGGCCCGTGTACGCCTGCGTACCACTCAGCCTCTTGTTTTTGATGAGTATCGCAAAAACCGCATCACAGGATCGTTGATATTGGTTGATGAAGCGACTAATGAAACTGTTGCCGCGGGAACCATATTAATGTAGTACCCCAGCCCCCTAAAGGGGCAGCTTTTTGATTTGCATAAGTACTAAAAAAGACCGATTCGAAAAGAACCGGTTTTTTTTGTATAAATACAAGCCTCGTTTAATGGTAGCGGGCCTAACTTTCGTGTAAAGCTATTTGCTTTAGTTAAAGCAAGTGGGTTGATCAACTCAATAAACCACTCACCTAATCAACCATTCACCAATTATTAAATATACTTTGTTCCAAACTTACTCTTCACATCGGCTACAACCTGTTTAACGCTTTGCTCCTGGTCTCTTGGGCAAATAAGCAGGGTGTTGTTTGATTCCACCACGATAAAATCATGCAGGCCTCGAAGGATCACCAGCTTTTCGCCGGGAACATTGACCATACAGTTGGATGAATCATACATGATCACCTTATCTGAGGGGATAACGGCATTGCCCACGTAATCCTTTTCGGCCAGGTCATAAATAGATGCCCAAGTGCCCAGATCGCTCCAGCCAAATTCCGATGGCAGTACATATACGTTGCCGGCTTTCTCCATCACCCCGTAATCTATCGAAATATTGGTGCAATGCTGGTAAGCTTTGTCTATATGCGTTTTTTCTTTATCCGTATTATAGTAAGGTTTGGCAGAGGTAAATATCTCGTGCATCTCGGGTAAATACGTATCAAATGCTTTTACGATGGCTTTTGCCGACCATACAAAGATGCCCGCGTTCCACAAAAAGTCGCCGCTTTGGATAAAGGTTTTGGCTATCTCCAGCGTAGGTTTCTCGGTAAAGGTTTTAACCTTATGAAAATCTTCGCTAATGGTATTTTCGGTATACTGAATATATCCATAACCGGTATCCGGCCTGGTGGGCTTGATGCCCAGGGTTACCAGGCAATTATGCTCGGTTGCTGTTCGTAGTGATTTTTCAATGGCGCTTACAAAGGCATCCTCATCCAGGATCTGCTGATCCGAGGGGGCCACCACGATAGCCGCGTCAGGATTCATGCTTTCTATCTTGAAACAGCCATACGCTACACAAGGAGCTGTGTTACGCATTACCGGCTCAGTGAGGATCTGCTGGTCTTCCATATCCGGAAGCTGGGTTTTTACCAGTTTGGTATAGTTTTCATTGGTTACAATGTAAATATTTTCTTTGGGGCACACTTTCAGGAAGCGTTCGTAGGTGTTTTGTATTAAAGTTTTACCGGTTCCCAGGATATCTATAAACTGTTTGGGGTGTGAAGTACGACTTATCGGCCAAAAACGGCTGCCTATTCCGCCTGCCATAATGATGGCATAGTTGTTTTTGTTCATATGTAATTTTAAGGATTATGCTGAATATAACAAAATAAAAATGCAATAATGATTTGATATCATCTAAAATACAGTAACAATCTTAATTAAATTAAGGTTTCATTAAGAATCTATTAAATAATTATTAGCGCAAAAAAAATCCAGATTACTATTATAGTATTCGGGATCGTTTCTTTTCAAAAAAACACACTTTTACGCTCTAAGCACTCCTATCGATTTACCTTTAAAATCAGGGAATAAAATTTTATCGTTATTGATTTTTAAATGTTTATCAGCCACTTCGCTAAATACATTCCTAAAATCGGTTGTAACAGCAAGGTCGCGGCCATCTTCCAGGTTCTCAACAGCCAATGGCTGCACGTTTCCATGTACCTTTCCACCATTAACATTATTGCCTAAAATAAAATTACATGAAGCGCGGCCATGATCTGTACCACCGGTACCGTTTTGGTGAACGGTACGGCCAAACTCAGTCATGGTCATCATTGTTACCTCATCCTGGTAAGCAGTGCCTATGTCTGTCCAAAAAGCCATCATGCTATTACTCAGATCAGCAACATTACGGGCGAAAATACCATTACCTGTACCCTGGTTGAAGTGTGTATCCCATCCGTTAGATTCGGCAAAGGCAACCTCCAAACCTACATTCATTTTAATAAGCTGAGCAATTTGTTTTAATGAGCTCCCCAAGGCCGAGTTTGGATAAACGGCGCCATTTGCAGGTGTATAATTTTTAACGTCAGCCTTTTGCAGCATTTTTAGCGCATCGAAACTTTCTTTACCAGTATCCTTTAATAAGCCGGGCGTAGTTTGATCGTACAGCTCCTCGAAGCTCTTGACGGCGAAGTTGGCCCCCATAGGGTTACCACGCATTTGCAGCGCAAAATCCTGTAGGTTACTGATAGCCACGGCTGGGTTATCGCCATAGAAAGAACGCGGCAAGGCCGATGTTAAACTTACTGCTGTAAAGGGCGTTAAGGCATCATGCCCCAATAACCCAACAGCGCGGTTAAGCCAGCCGCTTGATGTGCCTTTATTAAATGGCGTTCCACTTTCCATATAGTCCTGGGCATCAAAATGCGACCGGGTGTTGTTTGGTGAGCCAATACCATGTACAATGCCTAACCTCTTTTCGCGAAACATAGGTTCAAAGGCTTTCATGGATGGGTGTAAGCCAAATTTACCGTCTAAATCAATCAAGGGATTATCATTACCACCTTTAGCGGCATCCATAAATAAATTCGGTCGGGCTGCTTTTAGATGTTGATCTGTAAAAGGGGTAACAGCCATCAACCCATCCATAGCGCCACGCTGAAAAATGCAAATCAACGTTTTACCTTTTTTGTATGGCGCTATTATTTTATCCTGCGCGGCAGCTTCAGCAATAAATGCAGGAATACCACCCATGAGACCAACACCAAATAATGTGAGTCCACCTGCTTTTAAAAACCCTCTTCTTGATAACATCCTCTTTAATTAATCAAATTAACGCCTTTGATACTCCGGTGAACCAATTATTATCCCTACCACCTGTGCCAGGATTGATCTATTTTCATCAGCCGCTGTCATTAACTGATTCTCTTCCCTGGTATTGGAGCTAATTGAATCTCCAGGTACATAAAGTTCTTTTGCCGGAGATGAAAAACTATTGCTGGCCTTATCTACTTTCACCATCAACTGTGGATCGTTCAGCATGGGCGTGAGTTGTTTTATTGTTTTATCCAACGGACGCTCAGGCATTAGTATCTTGCTATAGGTAACCAATGCTGCCTGGGCGCTTTCGGGCTCATGATTTTTGTTCAGTTTTAACAGATCAAACTTTATACCTGGTATACGCCCAGAGGCAAATGCAAGGCCAAAATTCATCCTGCTCAACAAAGCACCTGTGTTAATCCAATACTGACCCTTATCCGGGAAACCTGTCGGCGCCTGGTAATAGTATACTTTTTCGCCCATCCGGGTTATCCAGTTGTATAACTGGTATGGCTGGCTTATCTGGGCATTCAAGCTTCTTACCGTGTTGATAGTTAATTCAAACGGTGATTTTGTTTTTTCGCGCAAAGCCGATACCGACCAAAACTCGGGAGCTGCTACCATAGTGATGAGCACCTTTTTTATGTCGCCATCACTGCTTAAAAATATTTTGGCCATTTTATCAATCAAAGTTTGTGGTGGGGCATCACTTACAAAACGTACGGCCAGTTTGCGCGATATAAATTTTGCCGTTGATTGATTATGCGCCAGCATATTTAATAACTGCACTCCTTCATCATACCCACCGTTAGGGCCAAAATGTTTACCCAGTACAGTTTTCTCACTACTATCATGACGGTTAAGGATAAATAAAAAGTCGCCATCATGCACAAAGCTGCCGTTAGGCACCCTCCGCTCTATTGTCTTTAACACGATGTTGCTTCCCTTACCATAATTACCAACAGGATAAACGGACCAGCCTGTAAGCACTTTTGCAGCCTGTGTAACGTCTTGCTGTGTATACCCACCATCAACGCCCAATGTGTGCAGTTCCATCACTTCGCGGGCATAGTTTTCATTAAGGCCCCGTTGCTGCCTTGCTTTTTTGAGTTTAGTTATCATCATCCCCTGTTTGCTGCTATCCGGTGCTATATCTGCCATTAATTGCTGCTTAGGCGCACTTGCAGATGAGCTGCTAAAATTATCGAGGTAGTACAACATTGCCGGAGATTTTGCTGTGGCCAGTAGTATATCATTAAATTTACCTAAGGCATTGGGCCTGATCACATCACGCTCATAATCAGGAATAAATTCGGCACATTGATTTTTGGTGATTGATACATTAAAGTGATTAAACCAAAAGCTTGTCATCACTTCCTGCAACTGATTATTACTGTATGCAGCTCTTAATATTTTTTGATTGATAAACTGCCTGAATAATTCCTGTTGAGGCTTCATCCCGTTTTGCGCCATATAGTTCTGGAGCATTTGGCGGTAAGCTGTTTTATTGGTTTGTACAGAATCTTTATTGATAATACCACTTTTTATCGCCTGTTGAGCAACCTGCCCCGGCCTTGGATATATGTTGGCAATTTGGGCATTACTAAGTTTAAGGGCATCAAAACGATCCAGTAACCTGTTGAGGGAATCATCTGTTAACTTAGCATCCAGTTGTTCCATGAACCATTTTTCCAATCCCTCGTTGGCCACAGCGTCAACTTCACCGGGTGTGGCCCCGTAGGTAAACCGACTTATTAAATGAGCAGCAGCCTGCATTTTTGTTAAACCTGCCTGCCGGTATGGGAATGTATAGATTTCACTTGCTTTATGACCGTTATAAAATGAAGAAAACAGCAGCAGGCCGCCAATTAACATACATGCTGATGGAAAGATGCTTTTGACTGATTTCATAGCTATCGTCGGTGACAATTTTATGACTTAAATAATTAGATATGGTTTAGTTATCCCAACCCTATAAAACAAAAAAGGCAATCAAACTATAATGTACATATTTGATTGCCTTAAATTATTGTATTGGGGATGCTAATTAAAAGAAGAGAATCGCCCGGCTGCCATATCGGCAATAGCATTACCAATAGCCAATGATGCGGTTGCCGCAGGCGATGGTGCATTTAAAACATGCAACATGTTATCTTTAGCCTCTATCTTAAAATCATCCAGCGTTTCGCCTTCGGCAGATATGGCCATCGCCCTTACGCCTGCACGGCCAGGCTGCAAATCATCCATCGTAAGACTTGGAATTAGCTGCTGTAAACCCGTTAAAAAACGTTTTTTTGAAAATGCCCGTCTGTATTCATCCAAACCAAATCGCCAATGTTTGGCAAAAAGCTTCCACGTACCTTTAAATTTAAAAGCTTCAATGGTATCGCCGAGAGAAAAGTCTGTTTTTTCATAGCCTTCCCTTTTAAACACAAAAACTGCATTTGGGCCGCATTCTACCGTACCATCAATCATACGGGTAAAATGCACACCCAGGAAAGGAAACTCTGGATTGGGCACCGGGTAAATAAGGTTTTTCACCTTGCTTTTCCCTTGTTCCGTCAAATCAAAATAATCGCCCCGGAAACCAACAATATGAGCTTCACTTGGTGCACCTGCACTTGATGCCAGCCTATCGGCCTGAAGCCCGCCAGCAGTAATTAAATACTTTGCGTGAAAGTTACCTCTATTGGTAACAACTGTTGTATAATCTGCATGGTGTTCAAATGCTTTTGCCGCACAATTGGTTAAAACTTTACTTTGTGGAAATTTAGCCTCAAACAATTCGCGGTATTTACGGGTAACGGCGGCAAAGCTGATAATACCTGTACAAGGTACCCAGATCCCTTCAATGCCTTCACAATAAGGTTCTATTTCCTTTATCTTTTTACTATCAATCTTCTCTATACCCTCCACACCATTAGCAAGGCCATTATTGAAAACTTTGTTCATGTGGGCCAGCTCAGATTGTTTGGTGGCTACGATAATTTTTCCGCAGATATCATGAGGCACCTTATTTTCCTGTGCAAATGCTACCAGCTCCCGGCGGCCATCAACACAAAGTTTAGCTTTATAGGAGTTTGGCTTGTAATAGATGCCTGAATGGATTACGCCCGAGTTATGCCCGGTTTGATGCGCGGCAACTTCACTTTCCTTTTCAAGTACAAGTATCCTTTTTTCGGGGTTACGCGTATTGATCTTGTAGGCTGTAGCCATTCCTACGATGCCGCCTCCTACTATAATGAGGTCATATACATTTTCCATATTAATTCAATGAATAGTAAACCCTAATGGCAATATGCATTCAAAATTGCACCTTTTAAACAGAAAACTGCAACTTGTTTAACACAAATTGCAGTTTTATTTATTGCCTATTGATTAATTGACCTTATATCTGCAATCAAGCTTTAGTACCTATGGATTGTACAATGAAACCTATAGCTCTTAGTTTGTTGGCATCAAGTAAGTTTCGCCCGTCAAATATTTTAGCAGGCTTTAACATGCTATCATATATTTTTTGCCAGTCATAATCTTTAAACTCATCCCACTCCGTAAGTACAGCAACAGCATGGGCGCCTTTACAGGCTTCGTAAGGATCATTTATTACCTTAAGCCCTTTTTTATTTTCTTCAGATGTCCTTGTTCCAAGGTAATCAAGGTCGAAATAGATCTGCCCTTCTAAAACTTTGGGATCATAAACCATAATATTGGCTTGCTCAAGTAACAAATGGTCAGCTACGTAAATTGCTGCCGATTCCCTTGTATCATTGGTATCCTTCTTAAAGGCCCAACCCAAAAAGCTTATTTTTTTCCCATTAACGGTATTGTACAGTTCCCTGATCATCTGATTTGCAAAACGCTTTTTCTGATGATCATTCATAATGATTACCTGTTCCCAGTAATCTGCCACTTCCGGCAAACCGTAACTTCTTGCAATGTAAACTAAGTTTAAAATATCTTTTTGAAAGCATGAACCGCCAAAACCTACAGAAGCCTTTAAAAACTTAGGCCCTATCCTGCTATCGGTACCAATAGCCCGGGCAACTTCGTTAATATCCGCCTCTGTTTTTTCACAAAGCTCAGTTAACGAATTAATTGAAGATACCCGTTGAGCCAGGAATGCATTTGCCGTCAATTTTGATAACTCAGATGACCAAACATTAGTAGTTAAAATACGCTCTCTTGGAATCCAGTTTGCATAAATCTCCACCAGGGACTGAACAGCAATTTGCCCCTCCGGCGTGCTATCCCCACCTATTAAAACGCGATCAGGAGCCTCCAAATCCTCAACAGCTGTTCCTTCTGCCAAAAACTCCGGATTGGATAATATTTGAAACTGCGAGCCATTCCCTGTATGGGTAAGAATATCTTTTATTGCGCTGGCTGTTCTTACCGGCAGAGTTGATTTTTCAACTATTATCTTATTATCCTTTGCTACTCTGGCAATTTGCCGGGCACAAAGCTCAATCCATTTTAAATCTGCCGCCTGACCTTTACCTGCACCATAGGTTTTGGTTGGCGTATTTACAGATATAAATATCATTTGGGCTTCATTAATAGCAGCCTCCACATCTGTAGAAAAAAACAAATTGCGACCTCTTGATTCTGCAACAACATAGCTCAGGCCTGGTTCATAAACGGGAATATTTTCAACATTCGGGTCATTCCATGCAGCTATCCGTTGTTCATTAAGATCGACTACTGTTACTTTGATGTGTGGGCATTTTTTTGCTATTACCGCCATGGTTGGTCCCCCAACATAACCAGCTCCAATACAGCAAATTTTAGTGATTTTGGTCATATATTATTTAATACTATAGCTTTGTTGAATTAATAATTTGGCGTTTCTTCTTTAAGATAAGTTATAGATTTAACTTATTTATATCTGAGCATTTTAATTCCATTTAAAGAGGATGTTTTTAAGGTTGAATGCCTTGAATATATTTTCCGTATCCACTTTTAATGTATTTTATCGCTAAAGCCTGTAGTGCATCATAATTTATAAACCCCATTCGGTAAGCAACTTCTTCAATACATCCAATTTTGGTAGCCTGCCGTTTTTCAATAACACGCACAAATTCTGTTGCATCGCTAAGGGAATCAAAAGTACCGGTATCCAGCCAAGCAGTTCCCCTATCCATTACCCCTACTTGTAATTGTTGCTTTTCGAGATACACTCTATTAACATCAGTAATTTCAAATTCGCCCCTTGGCGATAAAGGGATATTTTTAGCAATTTCAACAACCTGATTATCATAAAAATAAAGCCCCGGAACGGCAAAATTTGATTTTGGTTTAAAAGGCTTCTCTTCGATAGAAATAGCCTTTAAATTTTTATCAAACTCAACAACGCCATAGCGTTCAGGATCGGCAACCGGGTAAGCAAAAATGGCCGCACCATTTACATCGTTAAAACTTTGTATTAGTGTACTAAAACCTGACCCATAAAATATGTTGTCACCAAGCACTAAGGCCACCTTATCATTGCCAATAAAATCGGCCCCAATCACAAAAGCCTGTGCAAGACCGTTTGGTACTTCCTGAACTGCAAATTCAAAGCGACAGCCTAATTCATTGCCATCGCCCAGCAAGCGTATAAAACCAGCTTGGTCCTCTGCAGTAGTTATGATCAATATTTCGCTTATCCCTGCCAACATCAATATTGATAAGGGGTAATAGATCATTGGTTTATCATAAATAGGCATCAATTGTTTGCTGATGGCTTTAGTTATGGGGTAGAGACGGGTTCCAGAGCCGCCTGCCAGTATAATTCCTTTCATAAATTATTATTTATTATTATTGAGCCGATTCTAATGCCCGAAGACAGCTAATCAGACTATCGCGCCAATAAGGTATTTCTAAACCGAATGTTTTTTTGATCTTAGTTTTATCCATTACAGAAAAAGCTGGCCTGGTTGCTCTTGTAGGATACTCACTGGTGCGTATTGGATAAGTTTTTACCTGAATACCTGATATATCAAATATTCCTTTTGCAAAATCATACCAAGAAGTTACGCCTTCATTACTGTAATGGTAGATGCCAAAATTTCCTGCGCCGGTATTTATAATATCAAGTATTGCACCTGCCAGGTCGATAGCGTATGTTGGCGTCCCAACCTGATCAACAATGATCTTTAGCTCATCCCTATCGGCACCAAGTTTAAGCATAGTTTTTACAAAATTGTTTGCAAACTCAGAATAAAGCCAACTTGTACGAATAATGTAGTGCTGTGATAAAATAGCAACAACACCCTGCTCTCCCTCCAATTTAGTAAGGCCGTAAATGCTTATAGGTTCTGCAATATCATCTTCTACAAGCGGATTTGGCGTATCTCCTTTAAAAACAAAATCTGTTGATATTTGCACCATTGTGGCACCATGTGCCTTACATTGTATAGCCAGGTTTTCGGCACCTGTTTTATTTATTTTGCGGGCCAGTTCAATATCATCTTCGGCTTTATCAACAGCTGTATATGCTGCACAATTGATGGCGTACTCTGGCTTATATCGTTCAAATATCTCGTTCAGCAGGTCTGAATCCAATATATTGGCTTCCGATTCTGGCGGGAAAACAATAGAAGTAATGCCTTTTAAAGTGGCAACTTTTTTTAAACACTGGCCAAGTTGACCAGAAGCACCGAACACTACTATATTTCCCATATTTAAATTAATACTGTCTATTTAGTTTTATTTAGTTGTTAAAAGTACTAAAGTAATTTATTAAAAACCTAAATCACCGGCATCTTTTAAAAATGGCAACTCAAGATCTTTTTCCGACACCACCAATTCATCTACCAACATACCCCAATCTATATTAAGATCAGGATCTGCATAATGCAATCCGCCTTCTGAAGCTTTGTTGTAATAGTTGTCGCACTTATATTGAAAAATGGCAGATTCGCTTAAAACTACAAATCCATGTGCAAAGCCCCGGGGGACAAAAAGCTGTTGATGATTATCTTCGGAAAGCATTACTGAAAATTGCTGTCCGTAAGTTGGTGATCCTTTTCTGAGGTCAACAACTACATCCAATACTTCCCCTTGGGTCACTCGTACTAATTTTGATTGAGAATGCTTACCTTTTTGAAGATGGAGGCCCCTAAGCACTCCCTTTGTGGAGTATGATTGATTATCCTGGACAAAATTAACTTCGTAACCTACTGCATCGTTAAAACTTTGCGCGTTAAATGATTCAAAAAAGTATCCTCTCTCATCTTTAAAAATCCTTGGAGTCACTATTATACATCCCGGGATTGGGGTAGGTGTAATTGTCATGATATGCTTTATAAATTAGTTATGGTTATTGGTTTGCGTATTGATGCTGGTAATAAGTGGCATAACTACCACTTGTTATGTTATTTAGCCATGTTTGATTTGCTAAAAACCAATCAATAGTTTCCGAAAGGCCTTGCTCAAATGTTACAGACGGCGACCAGCCCAATTGTTTATTGATCTTTCCAGCATCTATCGCATATCTTCTATCATGACCAGGACGATCTTTCACATAGGTAATCAGTTGTTTACTTGTTCCAGGTTCGCGACCCAACTTTTCATCCATTTGTTCACAAAGCAAATGTACAAGGTTGATATTTTTCCACTCGTTAAAGCCGCCAATATTATAGGTATCGCCAACATTGCCTTCATGAAATATAAGATCAATGGCTATCGCATGATCTTTAACAAACAGCCAGTCGCGGGTATAATTTCCATCTCCGTAAACCGGTAGTGGGTTGTTATTGATGATATTGTTTATCATCAACGGAATCAATTTTTCGGGAAAGTGATATGGACCGTAATTGTTTGAGCAGTTTGAAACGACGACTTTAATACCATAAGTGTCATGATATGCACGCACAAAATGATCAGATGCTGCCTTACTTGCACTATATGGCGAATGTGGATCATAATGAGTCTCTTCAGTAAATAATCCTTCTGCACCTAATGCCCCGTAAACCTCATCGGTTGATACATGATAAAACAGGTGCTCATTATAACTACCTTTCCACCTTTCTTTAACAACCTCAAGCAGATTCACTGTACCTATTACATTGGTATAAACGAAATCAAGTGGACTTACTATAGACCTGTCTACATGTGATTCAGCTGCCAAATGCACAACATCTGTTACTTGATATTTATCAAAAACGGCGTTAAGCTGTTCTCTATTTGTAATATCTGCCTTTTCAAATATATAATTTGAAGCCGTCTCAATATCACTAAGATTTTCAAGATTTCCAGCATAGGTAAGTGCGTCCAGATTAACTATTAAATATTCCGGGTAACTGGTTACAAAACGGCGGACTACATGTGAGCCAATAAAACCGGCTCCGCCGGTGATAAGGATTGTTTTCATAAGGGGCCTATATAGATACTTAATGATTTAGTAATATAATGTCCAAATCATTACAAACATTAAAACAAAAAGTCATTTTGAAAAAAAATATTATATTTTTGGTAATTATTAAGAAACATTTGACTCAACATGAAACCCAAGTTAGCATTTAAAGCTTTGGTAAATGAAGTGAACACTCTAATCCCTCATTAATATTTAAAGTACAGAAATAATTGTATATCTAATTAAAATAGCGGCTGGTATAAAATCATATAAACATAACATATCAGGGCTTCTATCCTAGCCACTTTCCTTAGCCAGTTAAGTTTTAATACCAGATTTGAAAACATCATTCATTACTATTTAATTACCATTTGTTTCAGCATAAGTTCCATTTTTGATAGTAAAAACAGATAAAAACCCATTTTACCACCATTTAAAGTAAATTACCCGCTATAAACTACTGTTAGTAAAGCACTTTTAAGCAAAAATTGTTAATAGAAATGGTTCTCTTTAAAGAAAAGTTTAGAAAGTCAATTAGCGTATAATTATACTTCCAGCTAACATATTAATTTTCTTTGACAATGGCTGGCTTTGTCATTTTCAAAAAAAACACCGGCCCATAATACACGTATCGTTTCCACATTCTTTTAGGTTCTTTTAAGAAACGAATAAACCACTCCAAACCCAAGTCAATCCATATTTTATTGGGTCTTTTCACTGTTTCAGCATAAAAATCAAAAACAGCTCCGATTGTACAAATTACGTGCGCATTTAGTTGTGGTTTAAATTGATTGGCCCACATTTCTTGCTTAGGCGCTGTCATTCCAACAAAAAGGACGTCCGGGTTAAAATTGTTTACAGCGTTAATCATTTGTTGATTATCAGAATCTGTAAAAGATGTCTTATATGGAGGAGAATAGAACCCCACACGCATACCAGGATAGTCTGTGTTTAATCGTTTTTTAATTTCGGCTAAAGTAGCTTCAGATGATCCCAAATAAAAACAAGATTTATTATTCTTAATACATGTATCTAACAAATAATTATGCACATCTGCTCCGGCGATTTTTTTTATCTTGTTATTGAGCATTAAGCGTATAGCTACAACTATAGCAATACCATCAGGTAACAATATATCTGAACTTCTTAAAGCATTTTTAAACTCCTGATTATTTTCAGCAACACAATAAGAGTATTGATTAATAGTGTTAATTAATAGTTTACCTTTAAAGGTAATCTCATTAAGATTACCTTTAAATATTTTGTAAAATCTCCAATTTATAACATTCATACAACGTTCATCCAGGGCATTATTTAATTCAACAAATCATTATTTGACTGTTTCATTTAATTGCAGGAAATCCTGATAGGCTAAATTAATGCCTTCTTTCAATTCTATTTTATGTTTCCATCCTTTAGCATGAAGTTTAGAAACATCCATCAATTTACGGGGTGTTCCATCCGGCTTTGTGGTATCAAAATTTATCTCGCCCTGGTAATTTATAATATCTTTAATTAATAATGAGAGATCTTTAATTGATATGTCTTCACCGGTACCAATGTTAACTAATCCTTCTTCATCGTAATTCTGCATCAAATAATAACAAGCTTCGGCTAAATCATCTGCGAATAAAAATTCACGTTTGGGAGCACCTGTGCCCCAAATAGTTACTTCAGGTAAGCTTTGCTCTTTTGCTTCATGAAAACGGCGGATCAACGCGGGCAATACATGTGAATTTTGAGGGTGGTAATTATCATTATAACCGTAAAGGTTAGTAGGCATTACAGATATAAAGTTACACCCATATTGAGCACGATATGCATCGCACATTTTTATACCGGCAATTTTGGCTATTGCATAAGGCTCATTAGTTGACTCAAGCAAACCTGTTAGCAAGTATTCTTCTTTTAAAGGCTGTGGCGCTAATTTAGGGTAAATACAACTTGAGCCTAAGAACATCAACTTTTTAACGCCATTCAAATATGAGTTATGAATAACGTTGTTTTGTATCTGGAGGTTATCATATAAAAACTCAGCCCTATAAGTGTTATTAGCCACAATACCGCCAACCTTTGCTGCAGCTAAGAAAACGTAATCTGGCTTTTCAAACTCAAAAAAGTCGGCTACCTGTTGCTGGTTACGCAAATCAAGCGTATCTGAAGTGCGGGTAATAAAATTGCTAAACCCTTCTTTTTCAAGTTTACGGAGTATGGCTGAACCAACCATACCACGGTGGCCAGCTATATAAATTCTTGCTTCCTTTTCCATTACCTATTACTCAAACTGGTTTTTGATAACATAACCCGAATCCTTTAATAGTTTTTCTTTAGTAAACAGTTCAACATCTGCTGCAACCATTTCGCTTACCAACCCTTTCAAATCATACTTGGGTTTCCACCCTAATTTGGTTTTTGACTTTGTAGGGTCACCAATTAATAGTTCAACTTCTGTTGGTCTAAAGTATTTTTCATCAACGGCAACAACTTCCGTCCCGGTTTTTACCTGAAAATCAGGGTTGCTGCAACTTACCACATAACCTTTTTCGTTAACACCCTCATTTTTAAACTCTATCTCTATCCCAACTTCGGCAAATGACATCCTAACAAATTCACGTACCCTTGTAGTTACACCGGTTGCTATTACAAAGTCTTCCGGTGTTTCCTGCTGTAGTATCAGATACATAGCTTCCACATAATCTTTCGCATGCCCCCAATCTCTTTGTGCGTCAAGGTTTCCAAGAAACAACTTATCCTGCAAACCCATCGCTATTTTAGCTGTAGCCCGGGTTATTTTTCGGGTAACAAAAGTTTCGCCTCTTAAAGGGCTTTCATGGTTAAACAAAATACCATTACAAGCAAAAATACCGTAGGCCTCGCGATAATTAACAGTTATCCAATAAGCGTACATTTTAGCCACTGCATATGGAGATCGTGGATAAAAAGGCGTAGTTTCTGACTGAGGAACAGCTTGCACTAAACCATATAATTCCGACGTGGATGCCTGATATATTTTTGTTTTTTTCTCTAAACCCAAAATTCTTATAGCTTCCAATAAACGAAGTGTTCCAATACCATCTGCATTGGCCGTATATTCTGGAGTATCAAAACTCACCTTTACGTGAGACATGGCACCCAAATTGTAAATTTCATCTGGCCGTACTTGTTGAATTATACGTATAAGATTAGTTGAGTCGCTCAAGTCACCATAATGTAGTGTAAGCTTAACGTCGGCATCATGAGGATCCTGGTATAAATGATCAATACGATCTGTATTAAAAAGAGAGCTTCTTCTTTTTATACCATGTACTTCGTACCCCTTAGATAATAACAATTCCGTAAGATAGGCACCGTCCTGACCGGTTATGCCTGTGAGCAAGGCTACTTTCTTCATTTATTTTGTTTTTTGTAGATTCAACGTAAAAATACTATTAAAAATTAAAAGAACAAGCATAAAAATTACAAAAAATGTATTTTTTGTAATAAGAAAAAACAAGTGCGAATTTTATTAAAGCGATATATTCTCGTTCATTTAGCCTTATGGCAGATTTCATAAATTGTTTTTATATCTCTAAAGCGTATTGCTTTTTATTAATTCGGAGATAAATTGTCAAAATTCAATTAAAACCTTTAACTACTAAAAGTGTTATCCGATATAATTTTAACTTAGTAGATGTTAAAGACACTCTTCATGAAAACTAAAAAATTACAAGTCAACATTTTAATAATTTTCATTCCAATTATATTTTGTTTTTCTTCATTTTTCAAAACATATCCACCCCAGCCGGTGCATCAAACATATTATGTAGATGCCACTTTAGGAAATGATTCCAATGACGGTCTTAATAGAGAGAAACCCTGGAAAACCCTTTCAAAAGTAAATCATTCTGTATTTAACCCTGGAGATAAAATTCTTTTAAAACGCGGCGAAACATTTGACGGAGAACTGACCATCAGCGCATCCGGTGATAATAGTGCAAATATTTCTTATGATGCATACGGCGAAGGTAGTAAACCAATAATTAGTGGACTTACAAATCTTACCCAATGGAAGAATTTAGGAAAAGGCATTTGGGAAGCAGAGTGTACAACATGCCAACTATCTGTTAATATGGTTTTAATTAATAATAAGGAACAAGGTATTGGACGCTATCCTAACCCGACTGATAATGATGGCGGATACTTAAATTATGAATCGCACATAAATAACAACACTATTGTTAGCAAGTCATTAAATAGTGAAGTTAATTATACAGGCGCCGAAGCTGTTGTAAGAAGAACAAAATGGATTTTGGAAAAGGGTGTTATCACATCGCAGGTAGGGCAAAATATTACCTATAAAACCCCATCAAAATATCCATATAGTGATGGGTTTGGTTATTTTATACAAAATGATCCTCGTACGTTGGATCAATTGGGCGAATGGTATTATAACCCTGCTAATAAAACCATCCAAATTTATTTTGGAACAGAAAACCCTAAAGATTATCAAATAGAAATATCCAAAAGAAAAATTCTTGCAACTATTTATAATGTTAACTATGTTACTGTAGAAAACATATGTTTTAAAGGTGCGAATGAAACAAATGTAGCAATAAGTAAATCAACAAACATTCAGATAAAAAACAACCAAATGAATTTTTCTGGAAAATATGGCATTCTTGCTTATGAATCTGAGAATTTGACGTTAGATGGAAACAATATTGACCAAATCAATGATACGGGGATAAAGGGTAACAACTGTTTAAACGCCATCATCCATAATAATAATATTACAAACATCGGTCTGATTCCAGGCATGGGATCACGATACTCAGCTGTGGAGGTTGAAGGAAATAATATGGTAATTTCTTTCAATAATGTTGATAAATGTGGATATGACGGGTTTAAGGTAGATGGAAACGATTGTTTGATTAAAAATAACTTTGTAAACAGGTTTACGGAACTACTTGATGACGGTGGAGGTATTTACTTAGATGGTCCGAGTTACAAAAACAGGAAGGTAATTAATAACATTATAACCAATGGCATATACAATTCCGCCGGGACTAATTCTAATCAACCACTCTCTGAGGGAATTTATGCAGATGATAGCACGTCAACCACAATCATAACTGGAAATACAATCGCCAACATGGCCCATAGTGGCATAAAGATCCACAATGCACATATGATAACCGTTAAAAATAACACGTTGTTTAACAATCAAGTACAAATAATGCTTGACCACGATAGAAATCCGAATGGCAACACTATTAGAAACCTTACGGTTACTAACAATATAATGGTATCCGTTACTGACAAGCAAAATAATTTATATCTACAAACTTCTGGTGATGACATTGCTAACTATGGGTCAATAGATAGCAACTATTATGTCATGCCCGAAGGTAGCAACACCCCAAATATAACAACCAGAACAGGGTATTCACGAAATGTAAAGGGCGATTACGATCTCAAAAAATGGAATAGCAATTTTTCATTCGACCGCAATTCTATCGGCTTAAGGATAAGAGCGCAGAAATTTTTAAGCAGTAAAAAAATATCGAGTAACGATGATAACAACAATGGAGTTAGATTTGAATATAATAGCTCATCGCATTCAAAAAACATTTCACTTGGAAACTCCATTTACGTCGATCTAAAGAATAAAAAACACAAAAAAATTGTTACGATCGCTCCGTATTCCAGTATTGTATTATTAAAACAGTGATAATGATTTACTAATGCGGTGAATGAAATTATAATGGTGTAGAGATTTATGATTTCATCATTACTGTAGTGGTTAAAAACTGATTATCTGTTCAATCCCATCGCAAATATTAAGCATGTGCTTCAAACAGCGTTATTTTTGCTCCGGCTTCTGTAAACAAGGTGTCAATAATGTCGTAATTTCTTTTAGAAAGAGTTGACCATTTACCTGATTGCCAAATTGAAATAATTTTATCGGCGTATAACTGTGGATCAAAAATATCTATAACCAAATCTTCATCATTTACAATTGATTTGTTAAACCCTATGTTGCTAACTATTGGGACAACTCCCCTACTCATAGCTTCAGTAAGCGAGTTAGAGTGTCCTTCTCTATCCTCAATAGTAGGAAAAATAAAAAAGTGCTTATTTAGCAATAGCGCAAATAAATTATCTGTCTTAATTGGTCCGGGCATGCTAACTTCATCGGCAATGTTAAAATGATCAATCATTGATTTTAAACGGTTTACGTATTCATCGTTACCTTTTAGACTGCCGATAATCTCGATATTAAAATCAAAGCCTACTTGCTTTAATTTATCGCACACATCAATTATAAATGTTATATTTTTTGCCGGTACAACGCGCCCAAAGTAAACCAGGTTAGGTTTGGATGCTTTTTCGCGATTATTTAACTGATACGAGGCATACTGATCTTCGGTTATGTAATTAGGATAATAAAGCGCCGTTTTACCTGTAATTAATTTAATAAAAGTTACCGCCTCTTTACCTTGACAAAGTACCACGGTAGCGTTTTTTACCGTTTGTTTAAAAATAAATCTATAAAAATATGACCGGTTTTGGTAAGCAGACTCAGCACCACCTGCTCTTATTTCGTATACCGATTTTAGTTTAAAAACCTTACACGTTACGATGAAAAGATATTCGATATATACCAGGTGAAAATAGAAGGCTGATAAATGAAAGGAATGTATTTTCAGCGTCAAAAGCTTCCAAACAAATTTTAAATATGTTTTGGTCAATTGGAACAAATAAATAAAACTTTTCAAAAGTGGAATTTGAACGGGATAAGGCTTATTTAAAACGATTACATTAAATCCCAGTTTTGACAAGATTTTTATAGTACGTTTATTACCCGATTCGCCTCCCCCAATAATAGTTCCCTTTTTATTACCAACAGGTCCATAAAATAAAATGTTGTTCATTTTCTTAATAAGTGTCTTAAGTATGTTTAAGTTAAATAATGAAATAAATCAATTGGGCACAGATAAAATTGATTTAACTTTTATTTTTACCCAATTGATTACAAGATTATTACTTATAAAATTGGAGATACCAATCAAAAAAATGTTTAATACCCTTTTGCAAATCGGTTTTAGGTTCATATCCCATTTCATTAATTAGTGGCGAAACATCTGCAAAAGTCGAAACTACATCACCGGGTTGCATGGGCTTAAAAATTTTAATAGCTTGTTTCCCTATTTCCTGTTCTAAAATTGTAATAAAATCCATAAGCCCAACCGGACTATTATTCCCGATATTGTAAATAGCAAATGGCGCAGGGGAATTTGAAGGCAGAGCATTAACCATAAACTCTTCCTTTTTACCGGTAGGCGGATTATCAAGTACCTTTAATATTCCGTCAACAATATCTTCAACATAGGTAAAATCTCTACTCATTTGGCCATTGTTAAATATGCTTATAGGCTCATCGTTTATAATGGCTTTAGTAAAGAGCATAGGGGCCATATCCGGGCGACCCCAGGGACCATATACCGTAAAAAAACGCAATCCAGTTACCGGAAGGTTATAAAGATGGCTATAAACATGGGCCATCAATTCGTTACTTCTCTTAGTAGCAGCATATAGTGATACTGGGTGATCAACACCATCGGAGGTAGAAAATATCGAATCATTGTTTAATCCATACACGCTGGAACTACTGGCATATACTAAATGCTTGATATCATCTTTTCTGCAGCATTCAATTATATTAAGAAATCCACCTATGTTACTTTTCACGTACGCGTGGGGGTTTTCAAGGCTATATCTTACCCCTGCTTGTGCGGCTAAATGCACAACCATATCAAAAGAATGCTTTAAAAACAAGCTTTTTATAGCGTCTTCATCTTCTATATTTAACTGATAAAAACTATAATTGCTATACTTATTACTTTGAACTTCTTTGTTATAAGTAATTTCAGATTTATAAATTCCCGAATTTTCAAGACGGCCATACTTTAATGCAACATCGTAATAATCGTTAATGGAATCTATCCCAACTACCTGATGGCCATTGGCAACAATTTTACTGACTAAATGAAAGCCAATAAATCCTGCCGTACCCGTTATTAAAATTTTCATATTAACTCTTTGTTACAATATTGTCTCGTGATTATCTAAATTAAACTGATTCAAAAATTTCCAACACCTGCTTACTTAGTATTTGCGAATCAAAATACTTGAGTGCCGTTTTTTTTGCTTCCACTCCCATTTTCTTTACTATTTCAGGATTTTCAATACAAAATATAATTGAATCACTAATTTCCTTTACAGATTCTGGGTTAATAAGAAGAGCATTTTTTCCATTTTCCAAATACTTTGAAACATCGCCAACATTGGTTGCTATTATAGCTTTGCCGGCTGCTAGAAATTCGCCCAACTTGAACGGAAATCCGGCGTGAGCAAATGGAGAATTGTTACGGGGCATACAAAAGATGTCTGCGTCATTCAAAACTTCATAATACTGTTCTGTAGTTAAATAGCCTTTATAATCTATTTTGGGGTTCCCTTTTATCATACTCATAACTTTCTCCATGTCTTTTTTTACTGCAGACATCCCTGAAAGTATAAGGCTGACATTACTATATTTTTGAGATACTTCATTAAATGACTCTATCAAAAATTCAATACCGTCTTTTCCTAAATAAAACGATCCTCCATAAAATATCTTTATATTATTAGAGTCTGTGACCGACTGTGCTGTTGGGAAGTATTTAAAATTAACCGTAATAGGTATTAAATATATAGGCGTATTGGCAGCAACCTCTTTTAATCTATTCTCCAGGTGGCTCGAAATTGCAATAACTGCATTTGCCAACGTTTGTATCTTATTAAAAAAGTAAATTGAACTTTTAACTTTAAATTTACTCAACAAACCCGAAAATTGTTTATCCAACCTATTATCTTCAACTATATCGAAAATAAGTTTATAACCTAAAGAACGGGCATACCATAAAAACACTATATTTCTAATATCCGGATATCCATAATTATAAATAATATTCTTTGACTTCTTATTAAATGCGGTTTTTAAAAAATTAATTCCAGTTTTATAAAATTGTATTAGTTCAATAGGGTTTAGTGGATTTTTGTAGCCCGCATACTCATATTTGATTGTCCCAATAACACCTTTTTGGCCAATTTTTGAGGTTTCATGAATATTAGTTAAAGCCAAATTTGAAACCTTTACAAGTCCAGCATCTATCAAAGGGTCTACAAGATTTTTAACTCTCATTGAACCAGCCATTCCCTCTTTTAAAGAAACACCCTGAACAACAACATTTAAATAATCATCTATCATAATTTTATTTATTTATCGTCAACTACACTTTTGTACAACTTGTCTATGTCCGCCATCCTAGCGCCAAACCTTTCATCCTCTACTTCAAACCAAGCTTTTCTATCCTTTAACTCTTTTGCCGGCGTGCCGCCGATAAGCATATTTTTATTCAAAAAAGATTTATTAACCATAGTATTAGCGCTAATGGTTACGTTATCTGCTATCGTAACTTCACCCAAAATAATTGCCCCAGTTGAGATATAAACATTGTTTCCCAATATTTTGAGCTCAGATCCAGCAATACATGTTGATGTATGTAAAACACAATTGGCCCCCACTTTGGCATTCTCATTTACTACAATTGTACCGTAATGTGGAATATATAGGCCCGGTCCAAAAACGTGTGCTGGTATCGAAAACCCCAACCGAAGGCTAATTTTTTTAAACCTGTATGTAGCAATCAAAAACTTAATTTTTTTTAAAACACCGGGCTTATCGGAAAGATATTCCACCTTTCTTAATAGCAGCATAAATTTTTGAATATGATCAGGAAAGAACAGTAATTTTATTGTTCGTTTTAGGGAATTAGCCGGTCGCCCGGAAATAATCCTGTCGGCATTAATATAAAACTGATACTCCTTCTTGTTCATTTAAAATTTATTGTAAATACTAAATATTGAATAAATTTAATTCCTGTTATATTAAAATAAGGCGTACACTACATTCTGATTTCGGACACCACTTTACATGGATTTCCAACAGCTATACAATTTGCCGGTATATCAGTAGTAACTACGCTATTTGCACCTATCACTGAATTATCGCCTATCGTTACCCCTTTTAACACTGTTACTGAGTAACCTATAAAAACATTATTCCCAATTGCTACCGGTTTTCCAGACTCAACCGGTAAACGTCGTTTTAAAGGGTTTATATTGTGCCAATCGCTATCGGTAATTAATGTATTGGCTCCAACCAAAACATCATTACCTATAATTACTGATGAAAAAGACATTATACAGGTACCTGAAAACCCACAATTATTACCAATTATAATTTTAGCATCTTTTGAATGACTGGATATAATACAAGGACTCGAAATACCTATTAAATTAGAATCAGATGATGATCTAAATCTGCAGTTTTCTCCAATAATAATAGAAGAATCCGGATGTCTTACAAACAAACTGTAACCATAAAATTTACACTTTCTGCTTAATTGCGCCCCTTTCAGTCGCCATAAAAATCTAACAGCAACTGTACAAAACAATGATTTAAGATCAAGCCACTTATAATAAATTCTGTAAAAAAGATGGCCTTTAATATCGATTTTCATAGTAAAGTGTTCCTTTATTATTCTGCTTTATGAAATGATTTCATCTTTAAGCGCATCAAGATAACCGCGTCCATGCACCAGGTCAGGTTCAACATAGTTACCTTCCGCCCATTCATTCCATGACCGTAAAAATATTATCTTGTGTTGATCTTTTTTGCCTTGTACAACCTGCACTGCTTTATTTACTAAAGCTTTAAATAGTGCGGGGGTACTTTTATGATAAATTAGCGCTTTACGACCAGATCTGGCCGTATGATCAAAATTAGGAATTACCGTTGGATATATATTTTCCTTATCATCAAATTTAGGATTAATAAGATGTTTAATAACATCAGCATAATTAAATTTATTTAAAGGAGTAGCTTTAAAATAACTTTGAAGTTTTTGTAAGGCCTTGTTATAAAATTTACCTTTTATATTATCGGCAGCATCGCGGATGCCTGCCCTGCAAACGGCTTCGAAACCAATATTCATTATTTTTTCACAATCTGAATTATTTGCAGCCTGACCAACAAAATGAATACCTTTTAAACCGTTTTCTACGGCCAATTCCTGCCAAATTTTGTTAAATTTTTCAAAATCCTTGATCTCAAGTGGAGCGTAAATAAAAAACAAAGGTTTACCGTCAACAGTAATATATCTTTTGTCTTTCAAAGCACCTAACACATAATTGAAATGCTTTATATAATCTTCTTCTCCAGGATAAACCTGCTCCATTAAAATTTTTACAGATTTATACTGATCTCTTGCAGTCCATGTCCTCGTTGTCCAGGTATGATTTGCCCAACCTAAACAAAAAGGGAATTCAGGCTGTCCTGATTCCAATACTTCCTGGAGAGGTTTCTCTAAGATCTTTTTCCCGTTGCCAAACCAATAATGCCAATACATAAATCCTTCAACTCCAGCATTACGTGCCATTTCTGCTTGTGCTCGCTTTATTTCCGGTAAACGTAAATCATAATAGCCTAAATCGGCGGGTACTCTGGGTTGATAATGTCCTCTAAATAACGGTTTAGCTTTACCAACATTCGTCCATTCAGTAAAGCCTTTTCCCCACCATTCGTCATTTTCCGGAATTGGGTGGAATTGAGGTAAATAAAACGCTATAACTCGAGCTTTTTTATCCATAAATATATGTCTTACTTTTTGTGTCAATTTCTTTAACTTCCATTAAACTGCACATTAAAAATGTGTAGTACAATGCAAATATTTGTATATATCCATATTCACCGGTTCCAATTGCGTATGCAACATACACAATTACCAATGTGTCCATCAGAATTATGCTATCTGCCGATTTTAAAACTTTCCTTTGAAGTTTAAACAACATGAGGAAAAAAACAAGCCATATAAATATTCCTATAATACCGCTGTTACATAAAACAACAAAAAAAAGACTCTCGAAGGCTAATAACACTGGATGGTCTCCGTGTTTAGATTTATAGTAGGTAGTCCAGTCATACCCCTTTCCAACTAATTCGCGTCCCTTAATTTCACTTAACGCTCCTTGCAATTGGTACATCCGCAAAGATATTGATGAGCCCTGGAGGCTGGTCTTTTTTCCAGAAACATCAGTAAAAGAAGCAAATATATTAGACAAGTCTTTGTTAGCATTAATTACTATAAAAGCGATCAAGGCAAAAATAAGTCCAGTTAGCATTACTTTTACCTGTCTTTTACTTATCAGATAATACATTGCCCCAAACATTATAGCAGCTAACCCGGTTCTTACACCTGATATTAATATATTAAACACTAACAACGAAAACAAGACAATAAACCAAAACCTCTTGTCTCTAAAAAAATGAACAATTACAACACCAACCATAAAACAGAGGTGTAAAGTCCATGCCATAGGGTGCACCATAGTAGATTGAATTTTACCCGCACTTGAGAAGCTAAGTCTGGATTCTACAACGGCGGAGTACACACCTGCCACATCGTTTGCGCCAAAATGAAGGGCTAAGAAAGATGTGTAAGGATTTGTTCCACCCAATCCCATCAGAAAAACACCGTAGACCCCCGCTATTATAAAAGATATCGTTAACGACCACTTAATATAATTAATAAGCTTCGGATCAATGCTCGAATAGTTACTTATAATGAATGCCAAAATACAGGTTTTCATAAACGAAAGTCTCAAACTATTCAATTGAAAATCGAATGGAGTGTCAGTGGTGAAAACAGAAATTAACAACAAGAATAAAAACAAGAATAAAAATGGCTTGATCATTTTAAAACTAAGCTTACCTTTTTTTCGCATTTTGAAATCATACAGAAAAGAGATAAGAAGTAAAGTATTTACCAAATTATATGACACGGTTATACCACCAAGAGGAAATTCTAAGTAAGGGACTAATATTAAATAAGAAATGTATAAGCTTATCGATAATTTCAAATTAATAAATGAAAACGCAACGATCGAAAGCGCAAAAATCAAGATACATGTTATAATTGTATTCATTAAGATGTCTTTGTATTAACGTTCAATTATTTTTATAATTTTTGCGGGAACTCCGCCCACAACAGAATTTTCCGGCACATCCTTTGTCACTAAAGCATTAGCCCCTATAATAGAATTTTTCCCTATTACCACATTAGGTAATATAGTTGCCTTATCGCCAATCCACACATTATCTCCAATTATAACAGGCCCTTTAGAATAAAGTGGCCTTTTAATAGGCGGGATAATCAATTGCTCCAATTCTGTTTTACCATGACTATTATCTGTGATCGTAACTTTCTTTCCAATTAACACATCGTTTCCTATCACAATTCTGTTAATAGCTGTAATATGACAATCCTCGCCAATCGAAGTATTATTGCCAATAAAAATCTCAGGATCAAAAGATTGGCCTCTATAAAAATCGTATGCACTTAGTATCGTCCGCTTACCAATGCCAACATTATCTCCAATTGAAATATAGTTTCCACCACGCAAATTTATACTGCAGCCAATAGCTGCATGCTCACCAAAGCTTTTAAACTCTTTAGATAGCCAAGTAGTATATAGTTTCGTCTTAAACCTATGAAACGCCACAGACGCATCATAAGACCAAATTAATGCAGCGACATTACACAATAACTTGATGCCATATCTAACCGCCCTTTTAAACCACATCTTCAGTATCAATTAAAAAAATTATTTTTGAGTGCCTTAATTCCTTGCAAAATTTTATATTTCGGTATATCGTAAATAATAAACAAATAAAACTCTGGATAAAATTTAAAATATTGATAAACTAACGACATGTTCTCGTTTTTAAAAGAATGGCTTTCTTCAAAGATGACCCTCAAGCTCCATTTTTTAAGAAAATTGTGATAGAATGCTGACTTAACTTCATAAAGCGTAGATAAATTAATTTTGCCTGCATTATAAGCCCCATGTAAAATTTCTCCCACAAAATTTTGGACAAATACTTCAAAAAAATCATATCCACCTTTCTTAATACCAGGAATATCATAAAAAAAAGGTTTATAAATAATCTTAACCTTTTTCTTTGTTTCAAAATTTTCTAAAAACATCATTAAATGCGGAAACAATAACCCTTCAAAAGATTCTGTATTGTTAAACAAGTCAAAATCTTCTTTCCAAATAGAAAATGTTCCAATCCAGGTGGGCCAATAAGTCACTTTTTTAAAAAAACTATTTAAGTCTTCGCAAATAGCAAATGATGATGTGTTATGCTTGTTATGAAAATATAATATACTACTTTGATCACTATTATCAACAATCAAATCAAGCAATTCTTCCAGTGAACCTTTATTAAACAAACAATAATCATTACAAAGCTTTAACAGTTTACCTTTTCCGTATTCCAATACTTTTAAAATATTTTTCTCCATTCCTATGTTCACCTCATTTTTAAAATAAAAAACATTGGAATAAGATTGCATAAATCTCTTTACCATGATCTCAGTATGATCATTGGAGTTATTATCTAATATGATTATTTCCACCCGCGAATCAAATCCGTTTTCCAAGATGATATTTTCGATGCATTTTTCTAATACATCTGCCCTGTTATAGGTGGGTATGCAAATCGATAGTAGACACATTTATAGCAAAATTACATTTATCGGCGAAGCCAAAACTACTGATCCCAAATTCCTCTCGCCGTATTGTTTATCAATTTATAATATTGAATCGGAATTAGAATAGCAGGAATCAATAACACTAAGTTAGTAGCGAATATTACACCCGCCGGCCCCATATTTACATTCCTTGCAAAAAAAATCGCAAAAGGCACTGTCAAAATACATTGAACTAAAGCAATCCAAAGCTCTAATTTGATTTTACCAACACTACTTATATAGAATACAAACGGACCATTCCACCCCAATATAATCGTAAAAAATGCACATTGGAATGCCAAAGAATATGATACAACAACCTGTTTACCGACCCAAATATGGATAAGATATGGTGAAACCAGCCAAACCATCATTATTACAATAGAAAAAACAGCCCATATTAAAACCAATTTTTTCATCGATCTTTTAATCCATTCATTATCTTTCTGGGCATTTGCCTCTGTGAAAGCCGACCAGAAAGGGGTTACAATTATTGTTAAAAAAGTTATTGCTGATGAAAATAACCGATAGGTTATATTATAAGGCGTTACGTCCTTGGGGCCAAAAAGCTGCGTTATAATCAAATTATCAGATGAAAACATAATTACCGTCGTAATTTGAATAAAAAAGAATTTTATCCCTAACGTCATTAAGTTGTTAAGATACTTACGCTTCGGGATCAGCACAAAACTTGGTATATATTTCTTTAACCTGGTTAAGAAAAAATAAGGGGTAATAATGGCGTAAACAACAATAGGTGTTATCATGAATGCCATTGAAATAGAGAACAAATTTGTAGTTCCAAATCTGTGAAGAAAAAATATAATTATTAACGAGGCTAAGTTTGAAATAAAAAGTAAAGAATTACTAAAAGTTGTTTTTTGAAGCGATAATAATATTGTACTTATATTCTTTAAAAATAGCTGCAAACAAAACAGCCCAAAAACCCACCATACAATGCTTTGAATATCTTCATCAAATCCAGCTTTAACGTTTAGTATTGAAGCCCAATTAATAAAATGCTGAACAACGGAATAAACAATAAATAATCCTAACGCAATCAGCGCCATAGACGAATAAAATGTTTGAATGTAGTCTTTCGCAAGATCGTCCTCTTTTTTCGCTACAGCCTCTGTAAATTTATTTCTAAATCCATTTCCAAGACCTATATCCATCATATTGATCCATGTTACAATAGAATATATTGTTATCCACACACCGTATTTTTCTTGATCAAGAAGATGAATAGTAAAAGGTACTAAAGCTAAAGATGTTATAATGCTAAGCCCTTTGATTAAAAACGATCCAAATATATTTTTCTTTACCGTTTTAGTTCTTTCAGACCCGGATAATAATTTATCCAACAAGTTCCTCATAGTTTATAATTAATTATTTTAACTTTTAAATTTCAGCCTTTTGATTCCTTCACTTATGCTAATTTTAGGCTTCCATTCCGGAACAACGTTTACATTAATCCAAGGAATCATTACTTCATTTTCGCGATAAGATCTTCCTCCCCAGTTAATATTTAATTTTTGATTCGTTGTTTCTTCAAACAGTAAAGCAAGTTCCTTTAAGCTATATCTTTTTTCAGCCTTTACAGCATACACTGCTCCGTTAACAACGTCAGGATGGTTGTTTTCTAAATGCTGTGCTAATAAAATAAAAGCGTATACGATATCATCTATGTATGAAATATCTATAATTTGTTCTCCTGGCGACATCGCCAGCGTTTCCTGAGTCTTCGCTATCCGATCCCAAATATTAAATATTTTGGGGCGCGGATCATCAGGGCCGAACGTATCAAACAATCGAATCGTACAAAATTTTATTTTATTTGATTCGATATAAAATTTGGCAATATCTTCGAATGCTTGTTTAGTAGCAGCATAAAGATTTACGGGAGAATAATCTTTGTTGTTACTATTTTGCCAATAGGTTCCCGTATTAATAAACCATTTAACCTTGGCTCTAAAACTTACTTCAAGCAATTTAACAGCAAATTTGATATTGGAATCGATCAATAATTCAACTTCGTCAACTTGGTGCTCACCAGATTTTACAAATGATGCTAAATGAATGATACCGTCGAATGCTTCCTGTTCAAAAAATTGGACACATTCAACTATATTTTTATCGCCTAGTATAAAGGTTTTGTTAAGATGAAATGGTGATATTTCATTAGTAAGAAGATTTATTGTAACATTATGACCATGCTTATTTAATTCTTCAACCAAATATCTTCCAATAAAGCCTGTAGCCCCTGTAATAAAAATCTTCATTTCAAAATATCTATACTTAAAATTGCAAACGGCCCCTTAATATATTTATCTATTGTAAATACTTCTTTATCACATCAGCCATATAATCGTAATGACTTTCATTTAAGCCAGGCCAAACACCTAACCAAAACGATTGATTCATAATAATATCTGTATTTTTCAATTCGCCAACAACACGATGTTTCACATTAGCGTATGCTGGTTGACGAAGTAGGTTTCCCGCAAATAATAAACGTGTTCCGATCTTATTTTCCTCCAGATGTTGTACTAACATGTGCCGGTCATTGGCATCCCCTTCGCGTAATGTTAATAAAAATCCAAACCAAGACGGATCACTTTCAGCGGTGGGCTCCGGTAAGATAAATACGTCCTCAAATTGCTTCATTCTGGAGTAGAGAGCCTTATAATTTTCACGCCTGCGTTGTACAAAATGATCAACTTTTTTGAGCTGTGATACGCCAAAAGCGGCCTGCATATCAGTTACCTTCAGATTAAAACCAACATGCGAGTAAGTATATTTGTGATCATAACCATAAGGAAGTGTTCCTAATTGCTGAGAAAATCTGCATCCACAGGTATTATCCTTACCTGGTTCGCAATAGCAATCACGTCCCCAATCTCTAAAACTTTCGGCTAATTTTGCCAATTCCGGATTGTTAATTAATACTGCTCCGCCTTCGCCCATGGTGATATGATGCGCTGGATAAAACGAAAATGTCGAGATATCTCCAAAAGTACCCGTCTTTCTCCCTCTATATGTGGCGCCTAATGAGTCACAGTCATCTTCTACAACCCATAAATTATATTTTTTTGCCACTCGCATAACCTCATCCAGATTAAATGGGTTTCCCAGTGAATGAGCAATCATAATTGCTTTTGTTTTAGGAGAGACGGCTGCCTCTATCAATGATGCGTCCACGTTATGAGTAGCGATATCAATATCTACAAAAACCGGAACAGCACCAAATTGTACAATCGGGTTTACAGTAGTCGGAAACCCGGCAGCAACAGTTATCACTTCATCGCCAGGAACGATAGCCCGGGCGCCCAATTTGGGAGAAGTAAGTGCGTAAAACGCCACAAGATTCGCTGAAGATCCAGAATTTACCAAAAGAGCCTTAGTTGCTCCGAAATAGTTGGCGAAATCTACTTCAAATTTATTAGCGAAGCGCCCCGTAGTTAACCAGCCATCTAAAGCAGCTTCTACACCCATTATAATATCGTCTTCATCAAGAACCTTACCCGTTACTGGAATGTAATTCTGACCTGCGATGATTGTTTTGGTAGTTTGGGCTTTCGCGATCTCGCGAAGACTTTTTTCCAATTCTGGGCTGTTTATATTTTTTATCATATTGTTTCAGTGATTCTTTAACTAATTTCCATATACATTCAATACTGTGGAGCTTCATGAAAGGTCAAAAATTCCTTAATCTGCTTTTCAGTAAAATAAATAATGTCTTTAGGATTGTTCAAATAATACTTGTACCATGCTATCGTTTTTTCAATTGTCTGTAACGCATAATATTTAGGCTTCCAATTTAAATCGTTTATGGCTTTACTTATATCCAATTTTAATAGCCCTGCTTCATGCGGTTGTTTAGAGTCCTTAAAGACTTCATACTTGCCTTCTCCCCATTCCCTAATTGACAATTTAACCATCTCAATAACTGGCAAAGCGTCGTTTAGTCCAGGTCCGAAGTTGTATGCATCGGAATAAAATAACGGATCGATTAATAATTTTGATCCTAATAACAAATAACCAACTAAAGGCTCCAACACATGTTGCCAGGGTCTTACTGCATCTGGATTGCGGATTAAAATCTTTTCATTATTAGATAAAGCACGTGCAATATCCGGTATCAGCCTATCTTTAGCCCAGTCACCTCCGCCAATAACGTTCCCTGCTCTGCCAACAGCAATTGATTTACGGTGTTCATCAAAATTTTTCGCATTAAAAAATGAATTGCGATATGAGTCAATGACCAATTCGGCGCAAGCTTTACTGGCACTATAGGGATCGTAGCCTCCTAAACGGTCATTCTCACGATATGGGTACACCCATTCATTATTATGATAAACTTTATCTGTTGTAATTAATACTACATGGCAAGCTTTGTCAAGTAGTTTTACCCCATCCAATAAATTAGCTGTTCCAATAGCATTTATCTCAAAAGTTTCTGAGGGAATAGAATAAGATAACCGCACTAACGGTTGCGCGGCGAGGTGAAAAACAAAATCCGGTTGAAATTCCACAATCGCATTCTTCAGTTTTTCCCTTTCACGCAAATCTGCAATTAAAGATTCGCACAACTCATCTCCTTTTAGCAAATAATAGAGGTCAAAGTCATTTTCTGGAGCGAGCGCGTAACCTTTTATTTCAGCGCCCAATAGCGACAGCATTTTGAGCATCCACGAACCTTTGAATCCGGTGTGGCCAGTCAGAAACACCTTTTTACCTTGATAGTTACTCTTTAAAAGTTCAAACATGTCTACCATATCTTCCACGGTGCTTTATTTGAGTCCCACAAATCATTCAAATCATGTTTATCCTTCAAAGTGTCCATTGGACGCCAAAAGCCGTGATGTTTAAATGCAAACATTTGTCCATCATTAGTAAGAGACTCCATAGGCCCTTGTTCCCATATAGTCGCATCTCCATCTTTGATATAATCGAACACATTTGGCTCACACAACATATACCCACCGTTAATCCATGCACCATCTCCCTTAGGCTTTTCCAAAAATGATGTTACCTTATTTTCGTTGGATATCTCCAGCGAACCAAACCGTCCGGAAGGTTGTACAGAAGTAACCGTGCAATATCCACCATGTAATTTATGAAAATCAACCAAGGCTTTGATATTAATATCACTCACTCCGTCACCGTAGGTAAGCATAAAAGGTTCATCATTTGTGTATTTTTGGATACGCTTTATCCGTCCCCCAGTCATCGATTCGTTACCGGTGTCTACCAAAGTGATTTTCCACGGCTCAGCATTTGAATCATGTACACTCACTGAGTTATTCCCCAAGTCGATAGTTACATTCGATTTATGTAAAAAATAATTTGCAAAATATTCTTTTACAACATAACCTTTATACCCTAAACAAACAATAAAATCATTGAAACCATGAGCTGAGTAAATCTTCATGATGTGCCATAAAATCGGCATACCACCAATTTCTACCATTGGCTTTGGCTTTAAAACTGTTTCTTCTGATAATCGGGTACCTAACCCTCCGGCAAGCAAAACTACTTTCATGTATGTTTTTTTATTTAAAAAGTGTTAACTAAAAACATTCACCTGAATATTATCTGACAACGGATATGCACAGCACAGCAAGCATTCGTCATCTTTTAAACTATCCGGTATCTTTTCAACTCCAATTGTCTTTATATCACCAGAGACAATTTTAGCTTTGCAAACTGCACAATTTCCTGTTTGGCAGGAATAATCAAGTTCTATTAATGCATCAAGTCCGGCTTCTAAAATACTTTTTCCTTTAATAACTTCTACATTATACGACTTTCCATCCCTGTTGATTTCAACCATTCTGGTAACAACATCTTCAAAATCGGCAGGATTTTTGACGTTTTCAAAATCCTCCGAATAAATATTTTTCTGATTTACCGAAAAATATTTTAGCGTTTCCCTAACTGAATCTTTTAAGCCTGTAGGCCCACATATAAAGTGTAAAGTATTTTGCAAATCAACCTCATCCTTCAAAACATCGAGGACTTTTTGAGGGCTTATCCTCCCTTCTATGATTCTTGGGTTTACTCCGTTAATGCTATATTGGGTAAAAAAATGCCAAGTTTTAAGATCATTAGGGAAATTACGCTCAAGTTGACCTATCGTATCCTTAAAAATAATCTGTTCCCCACTTCTGTTGCCATAAACAAGAATTACCTTGTTGCCCGTCTTCTTATATAGAATATATTTAGCTATAGAAATTAACGGGGTAATACCGCTTCCGGCCCCCCACAACACCACATGCTTATCTGCATCTACATTTTCGCTATCAAAAACAAAATCGCCCATCGGAGGCATCACTTCTACCTGATCTCCGACCCTCACAAAATCATTTACGTGGTTTGAAACTACTCCACCCTCTACCCTCTTTATTGTAACCTCTAAATATTGATCTATTTGCGGAGCAGATGAAAATGAGTACGGCCTGATATACTTACGACCATTAATTCTGAATATTAGGGTTAAATACTGACCTGGCAAATATTTAATCTTCTTAAGTCCAGGTTGTTTTAAACATAAGGTAACAGTGTCTTCCGTTTCACCTTTTATTTCGATAACTTGTAATTTAAAAGAAACCATACCCTATTTACTGAAATACCTATTGTAATTCTTTTCTGTCCTATTTTAGAATTTATTTTTTAAAAAAACGTTTCACCCAGCTCTCCTTTGCTTTATGATTTTCAATATAACCGTAGCCATAACCATAACCATAACCATATCCGTAGCCATTCCCTCCATAATACCCGCCTTTCTTCGCAGCAATATCATTAATTACCAAATAGGCTTTCTTGAGCTTTTTACTATCTACCAAATCATTAATTATTCCCAATTGGCTTTTGAAGGTATATTTATTACGCACTATATAGAGCGTTAAATCAACATATTTTTCAATAATTAAAGCATCGGATACTAAGCCTAAAGGAGCACTATCAATAATTACAAAATCAAATGTTTCCTTCAACTTACTTATTAAAACCCCAAGCTTCTCATTTAGCAATAATTCAGATGGATTCGGTGGTATCGGCCCTGAACTTATCAAAAAGCAATTTTCACTAAACCAGACTGGTTTTACAATTTCCTCTGGTTTCATATTACTTGATACTATATAGTTTGTAAACCCAAAATCATTTTCCAAACCTAAATTTTGTGACAACTTAGGCTTGCGCAAATCCAGCTCAATAAACGCAACCTTTTTACCGCTCAATGCCAAAACGCTCCCGATATTTAGAGATATGAATGATTTACCTTCCCCACTCATACTTGATGTTATCATTATCACTTGGGGTTGATCAGAATTCATTAGATATTGTAAATTGGTTCGTAAACCCCTAAATTGTTCTGATATTATTGATCTGGAATTGTTATCAACTACCAAACTATTGCCGTTTTCATTATGCCCTATCTCCCCAACAATAGTCACATCAGAATTTTCTTCAACGTCCGATTTATAACTAATCTTCACATTAAGCAGTTCCTTAATATAGATAAAAGCCAAAGGAAAGATGAAGCCCATCGAGAAAATCAACATTGAAATTAATGACGGTCTCGTCAAATTCGGCTCATACTCACTTTTAGCAGTGTCTACTATTTTCGAAGATGAGATTGTTGACGTTTTAGAAATCGCTGTCTCTTCTCTTTTTTGAAGTAGGAATATATACAAATCTTGTTTAACGGTTTGTTGCCTTGTATAATCTAAAAATTTTCTTGATATAGCAGGCACTTGTTCAATTTGCCCCGTGAAGGTTTTATTTTGTGATTTAAGGTTATCCTTGCTAACCTCTAACCCTTGTAAATAAGAGTTAACATTTTTTAATATAATGGTTCTAAAATTATCAATTTGAGTATCTAAATTTTTCAAATACGGATTATTTTCAGTGCTAACCATACTTTTAGCATCTCTATCTAAAAGTAATTGATTGTACTTATCAATTGCCTCAGAAAAACCATCTGATGGTAAGGCTAAGGCCGAAGGAATTATTTTCTTATTACCAGGATTGCTAAGATACTTTTGCAAATCATGCACTACAGATATTTGCACATCAAGTGTGCTCAATTGTTTTTGAAAGTCGCTTGCTGCACCGATAAGAGCTTTAGATTGCTCTTCAACGTCGGCAATTTTGTTTTGCTTTCTAAATTGCTCAAATTCTTTTTCGACACCAGATAGTTCATTCCCAACAAGATTTAATCTTTCGTTAATAAATGCAAGTGTGCTATCGGCAATTTGAAGTTTGTTTGCCCTATTAAGTTTCAAATAAACCTCCATTACCTTATTTAATATCGCTTCTCCTTTTTTTGAATTAGGATTGGTTAGTGACAAATCAATAGTAGTGGTGGTTTTGCTTGATAAACTAACATCTAACGATTTCGACAGACTTTCGACAGCAGATTCTTTAGATGTAATTATTACTGTATACCCGAGCGCATTGGTAGGATTACCCGTGGGAGATAAAACTAAATTATATTGTGGAAGATTTATTACCTGCCCAAATTTTGCCTTAATATCAATGTCATCTCTGCTATTTTTTATATGTATAACGCCATTTTTCAAAGCAACGTCATATTTTCTTGCCTTCAGTGAGTCTGATTTATAGCTTATAAGTATATTAAATGGCGCCTGATTGTAAAGTTCAGTTTCTTTAAACCGGTCATTACGGTAAGTAAGAATATTTAATTTCAAATCTTCGACTACATTAGATGCTATGGTCTTAGACTTAAGTATATTTACCTCGTTTTCTGCATTACTTGTAACGCCCAATAATGATGAGATGTCTGTCAAGGAGGCTAGTCCGCCCATTCCACTTGATCCGGAACCACCACCTTTATCATCCTCTACAATCATCATTGCACTGACTCTATAATCAGTAGTAGAATATCTTTTATATAAAAAGGCTATTGATCCAAATATAATTAAACCAAATACAAATAAATACCAGTTAGATATTATCCTTGTTACAAGTTTCTTATAGTCAAATTCCTGCTCATCCCGCGGATCTTTAATAGATGAATTTTGTTGCATAAAATCGAAATTCCTTATAAATAATAGATAGGTTATGTGATGGTTTTATCTTCGACGAAAAGCACTGCATTCGCCACTAAACATACATTTACTTTACTCTGTAGGCTAAAACGAGAATAATAGATAAAAGAGCACCGGCTATAGTAATATATTTTTGTTGAGCAGCGTCGGTAGCATCAGACTTAGCTTTTCTTGGCTCAACATAAATAACATCATTTTGCCGCAAATAGTAATATGGAGCAGACATTATATCGCTTTTTTTAAGATTAATACGGTACGGAGTTTTTGTACCGTCTTCATTTTCTCTAATTAAAAGTACATTCTCTCTTTTACCAAAAATTGTCAGATCTCCGGCAACCGCAAGAGCATCCATTATGCTAACTTTTTCATTAGGCATAATATAAGCACCTGGCTTTAATACTTCTCCAGTTACACTAATTTTAAAATTAGCTAAACGTACTATAACTGTTACTTCTTTATAATACTTCAAAGCTTCCGTATGTATTACAGCAACAGCCTCTGATGTGGTATATCCTAAAACCTTTATTTTTCCAAGTATTGGCAGCTCAATATATCCGTCCTTATCAACCAAATATCCAGTAGCAACCTGTTGGTTTAAGCTGGCCGCCCCCCCAGAAATCGAATTACTTGTGCTCGGTGCAGGAATATTACCCAAACTAATAACCGCTGTACTTTGAGGATCTATGGTTTGCACAAGAACAGTTAAAATATCATCTACCTGAATTTTGGGCGGAGTATAATTTGAAGATGCAATAGTAGCCAGTTTACCCGAATCTGGGATATCCTGAAAGTATTTAACCTTTTTTGTTGATGAACACGAAAATAAACCGGCGGAAACGAATAAAATAAACAGGATTAAAAATGAATTTAACAGGTAGTTTCTTCTCATAAATTTAAGATCTCGTGTTTTTATAGGTGGCAAATTTTAAAACAATGCAATATATATACTTTTTTTTACAATCCAATTAACAAATTATTAATTTTTTCATAAACAAGCCTTTAACATAACTTTTTATTAACTAAAAGCGCATTTTAATATCATAATCAAAATTTTACGCCTGTCCCATGGTGCCTCCAAAATTCATTGGAAAGCCAGAAGGGTCCTGCTGGATCTTAATACGGCCATTTAAGGTTTCAAATTTTTCGATATTATCTTCTAATGCAGACAATAAACGTTTGGCATGCTCAGGCGTTAAAATTATCCTCGACTTCACTTTCGCCTTAGGTACCCCGGGCATCACCCGGATAAAGTCGAGCACAAACTCCGAGCTTGAATGGGTAATTATTGCCAAATTTGAATAGATGCCTTCTGCAATTTCTTCAGAAAGCTCAATATTAAGCTGATTTTCGTTTTGTTCTTCCATCCTACTAAAGTATAAAAAGACATTCTTTTATCGAAGTCGTTTTTACTGTAATTATCTCCATTATCAAAGTTTTGCTAAATATTAAGCATACCTGATAAGTTCCATCTTAAACATAAATTGAAATCAATTGTTTTAGCAAATTTACTTTTGACACAAAAAAAGCCCCCCATTTTACTGGAGGGCTTATAATAAAATTAAAAGTATGCTAATTATGCTTCTACTTCTTCAGCTTTTGAAGCCATTAAGCGGTCAAATTCTTCTTGTGAACCTACACGGATATTTTCGTACTCGCGTAAACCTGTACCAGAAGGAATCAGGTGACCTACAATAACGTTCTCTTTCAAGCCAAGCATTAAGTCTTTCTTACCTGCTATCGCGGCTTCGTTCAGTACTTTGGTAGTTTCCTGGAACGATGCAGCAGAGATAAATGATTTGGTACCTAATGAGGCCCTGGTGATACCTTGCAGTATCGGGCTTGATGTTGCAGCGATAGCATCGCGAACTTCAACCAATTTTAAATCTTTACGTTTTAAAATAGAGTTCTCATCACGTAACCTTCTCAATGAAACTATCTGACCTGATTTCAATGTAGCTGAGTCACCTGGCTCAACAACAACCTTCTTGTCAAATATCTCATCATTCTCGGTCATGAAATCCCAGCTGTCAACAGCTTCGCGTTCAAGGAAACGGGTATCACCTGCATCCTCAATAGCTACTTTCTGCATCATCTGGTGTACAATCACCTCGAAGTGTTTATCATTGATCTTCACACCCTGCAAACGGTAAACTTCCTGTATACCATTCACCAGGTATTCCTGTACTGCAGCCGGGCCTTTAATAGCCAGGATATCAGCAGGTGATATTGAACCATCTGATAAAGGCATACCAGCTTTCACAAAGTCGTTATCCTGTACAAGGATGTGTTTTGACAATGGAACAAGGTATTTCTTGATCTGGCCATCTTTTGATTCAATGGTCATTTCGCGATTACCACGTTTAATACCGCCTAAAGTTACCACACCATCAATCTCGGTTACTACAGCCGGGTTGGATGGGTTACGTGCTTCAAATAACTCAGTTACACGTGGCAAACCACCGGTGATATCCCGGGTTTTACCAGTTGAACGAGGGATCTTGGCAATAACCTGTCCGGTTTGTAGTTTTTCACCTTCTTCAACAGCAATGTGAGCACCTACCGGGATGTTATATCCTTTAATGATGTTGCCTTTATTATCAGCAATTTGAATTACAGGATTCTTAGTTTTATCTCTTGTATCGATAATTACTTTTTCACGGTGACCTGTTTGCTCATCAGATTCTTCACGGAAAGTGATACCTTCTAATACGGCATCAAATGTTGTGATACCTGCAAACTCCGATATGATAACCGCATTGTACGGATCCCATGAACAGATACGATCGCCTTTAGTTACTTTGCTACCATCCTGAATGTACAGGTATGAACCGTAAGGAATGTTGTTGGTAACAATTACCTTGTTACTTCCTTCTTCAACTATACGGAACTCACCAGAACGACCCAATACTACATCAACTACACCTTCGTCAGTCTTGTATTGAACAGTACGCACGTTTTCAAATTCAATGATACCATCAAACCTTGCGTTAATCTGTGATTCAGCAGCAATGTTTGAGGCGGTACCACCCACGTGGAATGTACGTAATGTTAACTGTGTACCCGGCTCACCGATAGACTGTGCAGCAATTACACCCACAGCTTCACCTTTTTGCACGCGTTTACCGCTTGCAAGGTTACGGCCATAGCATAAAGCGCACACACCGCGTTTGCTTTCGCACGTTAATACCGAACGTATTTCAATACCTTCTAAAGGAGAGTTCTCTATTTTTTTACCAATTTCTTCCGTAATATCCTGACCTGCTGATACCAACAATTCGTTAGTGATAGGGTCATGAACATCATGTAAAGTGGTACGACCTAAGATACGGTCATATAATGGCTCAACAATATCTTCGTTGTCTTTTAAAGCTGTTGTATAGATACCTCTTAAAGTACCGCAATCAACCATACCAACAATCATATCCTGGGCAACATCATGCAACCTACGGGTTAAGTAACCAGCATCAGCTGTTTTCAACGCCGTATCCGCCAAACCTTTACGCGCACCGTGGGTTGAAATGAAGTACTCTAATACCGACAAACCTTCTTTAAAGTTTGAAAGAATAGGGTTTTCAATAATCTCACCACCTGAGCCTGATTTTTGAGGCTTCGCCATCAAACCACGCATACCTGCAAGCTGACGAATCTGCTCTTTAGAACCACGCGCACCTGAGTCAAGCATCATATACACCGAGTTAAAGCCCTGGTTATCGTTGCTCAGGATGTCCATTACATTCGCTGTTAAGCGATTGTTGATACGTGTCCAGATATCGATAATTTGGTTATAACGCTCGTTGTTGGTAATGAAACCCATGTTATAGTTACCCATAACCTCTTCAACTTGTTTAGAAGCTGTTTCGATCAGTGTAACTTTTTCTGCAGGGATATTGATATCCTTAAGGTTAAATGATAAACCACCCTGGAATGCCATTTTGAAACCTAACTCCTTAATATCGTCAAGGAACTGGGCTGCACGTGCCATACCGGTAATTTTCACTACTTCACCAATAATATCACGCAGTGATTTTTTGGTTAGCAATTCATTTATATAACCTACTTCAACAGGTACATGCTGATTAAACAACACGCGGCCTACAGTAGTATCAATAATTTTGCTTACAATCTTTCCGTCACGATCTTTAATAAAGGCTTTAACCTTGATAAAGGCGTGCAGGTCAATTTTTCTTTCGTTATAAGCTATAATTACTTCTTCGGCAGAGTAAAAAGTTAAACCCTGGCCTTTTACTATACGTCCTTCATCAGTTTTACGGCCTTTGGTTATGTAGTACAAACCAAGCACCATGTCCTGAGATGGTACTGTAATAGGCGTACCGTTGGCAGGGTTCAAAATGTTGTGTGATGCAAGCATCAATACCTGGGCTTCCAAAATTGCCGCGTTACCAAGTGGTACGTGAACGGCCATCTGGTCACCGTCAAAATCCGCGTTGAATGCTGTACAGGTTAATGGGTGCAATTGGATCGCTTTACCTTCAACCAGTTTTGGCTGGAACGACTGGATACCCAACCTGTGCAGCGTAGGCGCACGGTTTAGTAATACAGGGTGTCCTTTCAATACGTTTTCCAAAATATCCCAAACTAATGGGTCTTTACGGTCAACAATCTTTTTGGCAGATTTTACTGTCTTAACCACACCACGCTCAATCATTTTGCGGATGATAAATGGTTTAAACAGCTCGGCAGCCATATCTTTTGGTAAACCGCACTCGTGTAATTTAAGGTTTGGCCCTACAACAATTACCGAACGGGCAGAATAATCCACACGTTTACCTAATAAGTTTTGACGGAAACGGCCTTGTTTACCTTTCAGGATATCTGAAAGTGATTTCAATGCACGGTTACCTTCAGTTTTAACCGCGTTAACTTTACGTGAGTTGTCAAATAACGAATCTACAGCTTCCTGTAACATACGTTTTTCGTTACGTAAGATAACTTCCGGTGCTTTGATCTCGATCAAACGTTTTAAACGGTTGTTACGGATAATTACACGGCGGTAAAGGTCATTCAAATCTGAAGTAGCGAAACGACCACCTTCTAAAGGTACTAACGGACGCAACTCAGGCGGGATAACCGGAACGATCTTAACAATCATCCACTCAGGGTTATTTTCAATCCTGGTTTTTGCATCACGGAAAGCCTCAACAACCTGTAAACGTTTTAATGCTTCGTTTTTACGTTGTTGTGAAGTTTCGTTTGCTGCCTGGTGGCGTAAGCTAAATGAAAGCTCATCCAAATCAAGGCGTTTTAATAATTCCTCTAAAGCCTCAGCACCCATTTTGGCCACAAATTTCTGAGGATCTTTGTCGTCAAGGTACTGGTTCTCTTTTGGAAGGGTATCTAATACGTCAAGGTATTCTTCTTCAGTAAGGAAATCCATTTTGTTGATTCCGTCTGATTCTTTAATACCTGCCTGTATTACTACATAACGTTCGTAGTAAATGATCAGATCAAGTCTTTTTGTTGGTAAGCCCAATAAGTAACCAATTTTGTTTGGTAACGAACGGAAGTACCAGATATGAGCAACAGGAACTACAAGGTTAATGTGGCCCATACGCTCACGACGTACTTTCTTTTCGGTTACTTCAACACCGCAACGATCACAAACGATACCCTTGTAACGGATACGTTTGTATTTACCGCAATGGCACTCATAATCTTTAACCGGACCAAAAATACGCTCGCAGAATAAACCATCACGCTCAGGCTTATAGGTCCTGTAGTTGATGGTTTCTGGTTTTAAAACCTCACCGCTTGAACGCTCAAGGATGGACTCCGGAGAGGCCAAGCTGATAGTAATCGTGGTGAAATTACTTTTGATTTTATTATCCTTTTTGTAAGACATAGTCTCCTTGTTTTTTTAAAGTTGAGGTGAAAGGTAAAAGGTGAAAGGCAAAAGGGTACGACGTTACGTCTTAAACCTTTCACCTTTAGCCTTTAAGCTTTAACCTTATTCTAATGTGATATCTAAACCTAAACCTCTTAATTCATGAACCAATACGTTGAATGATTCAGGAACTGATGGAGTTGGCAGGTTTTCACCTTTAACAATAGCCTCGTAAGTTTTGGCACGGCCGATAACATCATCCGATTTAACGGTTAATATTTCCTGCAGTATGTTTGCTGCACCGAATGCTTCGAGTGCCCAAACCTCCATCTCACCAAAACGCTGACCACCAAACTGGGCTTTACCACCCAATGGTTGTTGTGTAATTAATGAGTATGGCCCAATTGAACGTGCGTGCATCTTATCATCAACCATGTGACCTAATTTCAGCATGTATATAATACCTACTGTGGTCTGCTGATCAAAACGATCGCCTGTTAAGCCATTGTATAAATAGGTACGGCCAGATTCTGGTAAGTTTGCTTTTTTAACCCACTCTTCCACTTCAGTATGGCTTGCACCATCAAAAATCGGAGTAGCGAATTTAATGCCCAACTCTTTACCTGCCCAACCTAATACGGTTTCATATATCTGCCCTAAGTTCATACGTGAAGGTACACCCAGTGGGTTCAACACAATATCAACCGGTGTTCCATCTTCAAGGAAAGGCATATCTTCGTCACGTACAATACGCGCAACAATACCTTTATTACCGTGACGACCAGCCATCTTATCACCCACCTTAAGCTTACGCTTTTTGGCGATGTAAACTTTAGCCATTTGAACAATACCTGATGGCAGTTCATCACCCACACTGATAGCGAATTTATCACGACGGTAAGCACCCAGCTCTTCATTAACCTTGATGTTGTAGTTATGAAGTAAGGTTTTTATCTGGTCGTTTTTATCATCATCAGTTGTCCATTTAGTTGGGTTGATATTTTCATAGCTAAGCTCAACTAAAATTTTCTGGGTAAATTTAACACCCTTAGGTACATGCAGCTCTTTGTAAACGTTGTAAACACCTTGTGATGTTTTACCGTTCACGATCTCAAATAACTTTTCAATCAAAGTATTTTTAAGATCTTTTACAGCTTTATCATGTTTGTTATCCAGTTTCTCTAACTGTGCTTTTTCTTCGGCTTTCGACGTTTTTTTAGCACGGCTAAATAATTTGGTATCAATAACAACACCAGCAATTGATGGCGGAGTTTTTAAAGATGCATCCTTAACATCACCTGCTTTATCACCAAAAATGGCGCGTAACAGTTTTTCTTCCGGTGATGGGTCTGATTCGCCTTTCGGAGTGATCTTACCAATCAGGATATCGCCTTCCTTAACTTCGGCACCTACACGGATAATACCGTCTTCGTCCAAATCTTTGGTGGCTTCTTCTGATACGTTAGGGATATCTGGTGTTAATTCTTCTTCACCACGTTTGGTATCACGTACTTCCAATTCAAACTCTTCAACGTGAAGTGAAGTGAATATATCCTGTGATACAACGCGCTCAGATATTACTATCGCATCCTCAAAGTTATAACCTTGCCAAGGCATGAATGCCACTTTAAGGTTACGGCCTAAGGCAAGTTCACCTGCTTGTGTAGCATAACCTTCGCAAAGCACTTCTCCTTTTGATACCCTTTGGCCTTTTTTAACAATTGGCTTAAGGTTCATGGTAGTACTCTGGTTGGTTTTCTTGAACTTGGTTAAACGGTAGCTTCTTGAATCGCCATCAAATGATATCAGGCGGTCAAGATCATTACGGTCATATTTAATACGGATCTCGTTCGCGTCTACATATTCAACCACACCATCGCCTTCGGCATTGATCAGTGTACGTGAATCTTTAGCAACACGACCTTCCAGTCCGGTACCAACAATCGGCGCTTCAGGGCGTAACAAAGGTACAGCCTGGCGTTGCATGTTTGATCCCATCAATGCACGGTTAGCATCATCATGTTCCAGGAACGGAATTAATGAAGCCGCGATTGAGGTGATCTGGTTTGGAGCAATATCCATTAAGTCGAGTTTCTCCGGATCAATGATCGGGAAGTCACCCTCAAAACGTGCTTTTACTTTCGGAAGCGCGAATACTCCGTTATCATCATAATGCGCGTTAGCCTGGCCAATAGTTTTACCGTCTTCATCCTCTGCAGATAAATAGATAACCGGCTCATTAACTTGTACTTTACCTTCAACCACGCGTTTGTATGGTGTTTCAATAAAGCCTAAGTTGTTGATCTTGGCATGTACGCAAAGTGAAGAGATCAAACCAATGTTTGGTCCTTCGGGAGTTTCAATAGTACACAACCTACCGTAGTGGGTATAGTGAACGTCACGAACCTCGAAACCTGCACGCTCACGTGACAGACCACCAGGCCCAAGGGCTGACAGACGACGCTTGTGCGTGATCTCTGCCAGTGGATTGGTTTGGTCCATGAACTGTGATAACTGGTTTGTTCCGAAGAACGAGTTGATCACAGATGATAATGTACGTGCGTTAATCAGGTCTGTTGGGGTAAACACCTCGTTGTCACGGATGTTCATACGCTCACGAATAGTACGTGCCATACGGGCTAAACCTACACCAAACTGAGCATATAACTGCTCACCTACTGTACGAACGCGACGGTTTGACAAGTGATCAATATCATCCACCTCAGCTTTAGAGTTGATCAGTTTGATCAGGTACTTAACAATGGCAATGATATCCTGCTTGGTTAAAACCTTAGTTTCATCAGAGGTATTTAATTTAAGCTTACGGTTGATGCGGTAACGGCCCACATCGCCCAGATCATACCTCTTATCAGAGAAGAACAAACGATCGATAATACCACGAGCAGTTTCCTCATCAGGTGGTTCAGCGTTACGTAATTGACGGTAGATATGCTCAACCGCTTCCTTCTCAGAGTTTGAAGTATCTTTTTGTAATGTATTATATATGATAGTATAATCACCGCTGGTTGAAGCATCTTCCTTATTAAGGATAATGGTTTTAACCCCAGCATCAATGATCATATCAATATGGTCATCTTCCAGTACGGTTTCACGCTCAAGAATGATTTCATTACGGTCGATAGATACTACTTCACCTGTATCTTCATCCACAAAATCTTCAACCCATTTTTTAAGCACCCTTGCAGCAAGCTTACGGCCAATGAATTTCTTCAAGCCAGATTTGCTTACTTTTACTTCGTCGGCAAGTTCAAACAACTCTAATATATCTTTATCAGAATCATAACCAATTGCACGAAGTAACGTGGTAACCGGGAATTTCTTTTTACGGTCAATATAAGCATACATCACGTTGTTAACGTCAGTAGCAAACTCAATCCATGAACCTTTGAAAGGTATTACACGGGCAGAGTATAATTTTGTACCGTTGGTGTGGCGGCTTTGGCCAAAGAATACACCTGGTGAACGGTGTAATTGAGATACAATTACACGCTCGGCGCCATTAATAACAAACGTACCTTTAGGAGTCATGTAAGGGATAGTTCCCAGGTACACGTCCTGTACAATTGTTTCAAAATCCTCGTGCTCCTCATCATTACATGACAGGCGAAGCTTGGCTTTTAATGGTACACTATAAGTTAATCCGCGCTCGATACACTCTTGTATATCATAACGTGGCGGATCAATAAAGTAATCCAGAAACTCTAAAACGAAGATGTTTCTTGAATCTGAGATAGGAAAATTTTCAGCAAACACTTTAAACAAACCTTCTTTATAGCGGTTGTCTGAGGTGGTTTCCAATTGAAAAAATTCCTGGAAAGATTGTAACTGAACATCCAGGAAATCGGGGTAATCAAGTACCTTTCTACTGGTTGCAAAGTTTACTCTTTGATTAATTTTGTTTGCCAAGGTGTTTAATTTTTAGTTTATTAATAAACTTTTGTAGATGTAAGATTTGAGATGTGAGATTTGAGACGGGAATGATGTTTTAAAGACTTTAGCGTTACTAATAAACGGTAAAGCCTCATATCTCAAATCTCATATCTATTATCTTCTCAATCCAAACCTTTATAAACAGCAATAGACCCCGACCAAAATAGGTCGGAGTCTCATGCTATATTTTATTGGGTTAACTTATTTAACCTCAACTACTGCTCCAGCTTCTTCTAATTGTTTTTTCAAAGATTCAGCTTCTTCTTTAGTTACGCCAGTTTTAACTTCTTTTGGTGCACCGTCAACAAGATCTTTAGCTTCTTTCAAACCTAAGCCAGTTAAGTCTTTTACTAATTTAACAACTGCTAATTTAGCGCCGCCTGCTTCTTTCAGGATAACGTCAAATGCAGTTTGTACTGCTTCAGCAGCAGGGGCATCATCGCCACCAGCAGGAGCAGCAGCAACAGCAACAGCTGCAGCAGCAGGCTCAATACCATACTCATCTTTTAAGATCTGAGCTAATTCGTTTACTTCCTTTACTGTTAAGTTTACCAACTGTTCAGCAAACGCTTTTAAATCCGCCATTTTATTTAAATTTTACTTTTAATGCTTTTTGTTTATTATTATCGAACTTTAATAAGGTGTTCGTTAACCTCTTTCCTGTAATGTTTTTACTACGCCTGCAAGTATATTTCCGCCTGATTGTAATGCTGAAATAACGTTCTTTGCCGGTGATTGCAGTAAACCAATAATTTCGCCTATCAGTTGTTCCTTTGATTTTAGTTTGATCAAAGTATCTATCTGGTTATCACCGATAAATATTGCTGAATCAATATAAGCTGCCTTTAAAATTGGTTTTTCATTTCCTTTTCTCAATTGTTTAATCAACTTTGCCGGAGCAGTTGCTGATTTAGAAAAAAGGATTGATGATGAACCTTTTAAAATTTCAAATATTGGGCTGTAATCGCCACCCGCAGCTTCCATAGCTTTTTTAATCAAGCTATTTTTTGCCACTTTCATCGTAATATCGCTTTCGAAACATTTACGACGGATGTTGTTGATCTTTGCAACTGATAAGTTAGAGGTATCAGTAATATAGAAATTACCGTACTCCTTCATTTGCTCAGTAAGGGCAAGAACAAGGTCGTGTTTTTCTTCTTTATTCATGATTAGATCCCCGCTACTGATTTAGTTTCAACTGTTATTCCCGGAGACATGGTTGAAGAGATATGAATGCTCTTGAAATATGTTCCTTTTGCTGCTGATGGTTTTAATTTTGAGATAACCTGCAATACTTCTAATGCATTCTCATAAATTTTATCTGCAGGGAATGATGCTTTTCCTATTGAGGTATGGATGATACCTGTTTTATCAACTTTGAAGTCAATTTTACCACCTTTAACCTCAGTTACAGCTTTTCCAACTTCTGGAGTTACTGTTCCTGATTTAGGGTTTGGCATAAGGTTACGCGGGCCTAATATTCTACCCAAACGACCTACCTTAGCCATAACACTTGGCATAGTGATGATAATATCAACGTCAGTCCATCCGCCTTCAATCTTGGCAATATAATCATCCAAACCTACGAAATCCGCACCTGCATCTTTAGCTTCTTGTTCCTTATCAGGAGTACAAAGCACCAATACACGTACAGTTTTGCCGGTTCCATGAGGTAATGTTGCAATACCACGTACCATTTGATTGGCTTTACGAGGGTCAACACCTAAACGAACGTCTATATCAACTGAAGAGTCAAATTTAGTAAGGGTTAATTCTTTAACTAAATTTGCTGCTGCTTCTAATGTATACGATTTGTTTGCCTCAATTTTGGAGAGTGCCGCTTTTTGATTTTTTGTTAATCTAGCCACTTCTTAAACTGATTTTGTATAAATTTTTAATTTTTGATCTGAGATCTGAGATTTAAAAAAATCCGAAATCCGAAATCAATTTAATTCCAGGGAGCCGTACCTGATACGGTAATTCCCATACTACGGGCAGTACCTGCCACCATTTTCATGGCTGATTCTACAGTAAATGCATTCAGATCTACCATTTTATCTTTGGCTATAGTTTCAACCTGCTCCCAATTTACATTGGCAACTTTTTTACGGTTGGGTTCAGCCGAACCACTTTTTAAACCGGTTGCTTCCAATAACTGGATTGCAACAGGAGGGGTTTTAATAATAAATTCGAAAGATTTGTCAACATAAACAGTAATCAAAACAGGCAACACCTTTCCAGCTTTATCCTGGGTACGTGCATTAAATTGCTTGCAAAACTCCATGATGTTCACACCTTTTGCACCCAATGCAGGGCCAATCGGAGGTGATGGGTTTGCGGCGCCGCCTTTAACTTGCAGCTTTACCATTGCACCGATCTCTTTTGCCATTTTAATTTACTTTAATTATAACTCAATGTTAGTAAGTGGAAGCTAAGTAACATTTAAGGTTTTTATTGGTATTAAGTAGTTAGTATCAAGTATCAAGACCTTTACTACTTTTAACCTATTTCTTTATTGGTATCTATTCATTCTATCAGCTTTGCAAGTCATCTTGCTACTTGATACTAACTACTTGATACTATTCTTTTTCAACTTGCATGTAATTCAACTCAAGCGGCGTACGGCGCCCGAATATCTTTACCATAACTTTTAATTTCTTCTTCTCTTCGTTAACCTCTTCAATCACCCCGCTAAATCCGTTGAAAGGTCCGTCCATTACTTTTACGCTTTCGCCAATGTAATATGGAACATTCATGGTTTCACCCTGGGCGCTCATTTCATCAACCTTACCTAAAATACGGTTAACTTCGGCTTGGCGTAATGGAATAGCATTACCGGCCTTATCGCCTAAAAATCCTATTACACTATTAATATTTTTGATGATGTGTTCAGTCTCGCCATCAAGTACGGCTTCCATCAATACATATCCAGGAAAATAGTTACGCTCTTTGGCTATCTTTTTCCCATCGCGCATTTGATAGTATTTCTCTGTAGGTATTAATACCTGTGGTACTAAATGCGTAATGCCCAAACGACTAATTTCGGCATCTATATATTGTTTAACCTTTTTTTCTTTACCACTTATGGCCCTCACCACATACCATTTCAATTGATCACTCATCTCTATCTCCTAAATATTATGTTAGTGAACTATAAAAAGCCGTAGTTAAACGTTGTAAAATCTGGTCCATACCAAAGATAAGCATAGCGATAATCATTGCAGCAACTAGTACCAATACGGCACTGCTTTGCAACTCTCGCCAGGTTGGCCAGGTCACCTTCTCAGTTAACTCGATGTATGATTCTTTAATATATTCAGTTACGTTAGCCATCTTTACTACTTTGCTTATGCACGGGAACAAGGATTCGAACCCTGATCAAAGGTTTTGGAGACCTCTATTCTACCGTTGAACTATTCCCGTGTATATTTTTAATAAGAAAACATAAGCTTACCTTGTGGGTAAAACTTATGTTTCCAATTAACCTTTTTGAAACTCTTATTTCAAAATTTCAGTTACCTGACCAGCACCTACTGTTCTGCCACCTTCACGGATAGCGAAACGTAAGCCTTTTTCCATTGCGATAGCGTTGATCAACTTTACAGTGATTGTAACATTATCACCTGGCATAACCATTTCTACACCTTCGCCTAATGAAATTTCACCAGTTACGTCAGTGGTACGGAAATAGAATTGCGGGCGGTATTTATTGAAGAATGGAGTGTGACGGCCACCTTCTGCTTTTGATAATACGTAAACTTCAGCTTTGAAATCTGTGTGCGGAGTTACTGAACCTGGTTTGCAAATAACCATACCACGACGGATATCAGTTTTTTCAATACCACGTAACAATAAACCTACGTTGTCACCAGCTTCACCTCTGTCAAGGATCTTACGGAACATCTCAACACCAGTTACAGTTGATTTCAAGTTTTCAGCACCCATACCAAGGATGTCAACTTGCTCACCTGAGTTGATAACACCACGCTCAATACGACCGGTAGCAACAGTACCACGACCAGTGATTGAGAATACGTCTTCAACCGGCATTAAGAAAGGAAGCTCAGTTAAACGTGGAGGGATAGGGATCTGTGAATCTACAGCATCCATCAACTCCATAATTTTTCCAACCCATTTAGGATCGCCGTTAAGACCACCTAAAGCCGAACCTTGAATTACAGCGATATCGTCTCCAGGATATTCGTAGAATGATAATAATTCACGGATTTCCATTTCAACTAACTCTAACAATTCAGGATCGTCAACCATGTCAACTTTATTCATGAATACAACCAATGAAGGCACACCAACCTGGCGGGCTAAAAGGATGTGTTCACGAGTTTGAGGCATTGGACCGTCAGTAGCGGCTACAACGATGATAGCACCATCCATCTGAGCAGCACCAGTAACCATGTTTTTCACATAATCCGCGTGACCTGGACAGTCAACGTGAGCGTAGTGACGGTTAGCAGTTGAGTACTCAACGTGAGCTGTATTAATAGTAATACCACGCTCTTTTTCTTCAGGAGCTGAATCGATTGAATCGAATGAACGAGCTTCTGAGAAACCTGCATCAGATAATACTTTCGTAATAGCTGCGGTAAGGGTTGTTTTACCGTGGTCAACGTGACCGATTGTACCGATGTTTAAGTGCGGTTTACTGCGGTCAAACTTTTCTTTTGCCATGATTTATAATTATTTTGTAGGTTAATTTATACTTAAAATTGTTATTCTTTATTCTCTTTATGCTATTGAGCCAACAATGGGATTTGAACCCATGACCTCTTCCTTACCAAGGAAGTGCTCTACCACTGAGCTACGTCGGCTATTGTTTAGTTTGCAGTTGTCAGTATTCTGGCTGCAGCAGCTTTTGACTGCTTACTGCGCCCGGCTAACTGCCTGCTTTAACTGAGCGGAAGACGAGGTTCGAACTCGCGACCTATAGCTTGGAAGGCTATCGCTCTACCAACTGAGCTACTTCCGCTTGTTTAGTTTCCAGTTTACAACTTTCAGTTGGCAGCATGCCAGGCTAAAAATTCAAATCGGTAACCTTTTTAATCAAGTTAGCAGTTCACAATCATCTGAAAGCTTTAATTGCTATCTGAAAATTGTAAACTGCCGACTTAAAAAGTGGGGGGAGAAGGATTCGAACCTTCGTAGCCGAAGCAGCGGATTTACAGTCCGCCCCATTTGACCGCTCTGGTATCCCCCCGTTAGTTGATTCCGGATTCGCAATGTTCAAAGTTGAAGCTAAACATTACTCTTCCGAAAAAAACTGAGCCTCCTATCGGGATCGAACCAATGACCTACTGATTACAAGTCAGTCGCTCTACCAGCTGAGCTAAGGAGGCTTATATTTATTTTGCCTTTCAATTTTTGAAACCTTTATGGCTTCGTTTATCGAGCGGCAAAACTAACAACCTTTTTTATATTTTAAAGAACTATTTTCAGAAATATTTGCAGTCGTTAGCACCTCTCTGAAAGGGATTGCAAATCTACAAAAATTTACTTCGCTGCAAAATTTTTTATTAAAAAAAATCGACGGGCTTTAAACCCGTCGATTTTAGCCTCAAAAAGGCCTTTTTTATATTAAAATCCCTCTTCTGCCTCGGTCAAAATTACCTTTTTAGCGGCTGCGTCGGCAATTGCTTTCTTCTGTTTATGCTTTTCAATCTGCTTGCGAAGGCTTTCAACCGCTAAATCCGTTGCCTCTTCGAAAGTTTTGCATTTTTCCTTTGCAAAAATCTGGTTGCCCGGCAGCAATAGTTTAATCTCGGCAATTTTATTTGCCTCATCTTCCACATTCTCAAGCTTTAAGTAAACCTCGCCACTAATAATATGATCATAAAAAGTATCGAGTTTGTCTACCTTTTTCTGAATAAAATCTAATAATTTTCTGTCTGCGGTAAAATGAATTGATTGCACTGTAATTTTCATGTTTCCTCCTTAATTACGCCTTTGGATGGGCTAGTTTGTAAATAGACTTTAATCGTTCAACTGAATTGTGTGTATAAATCTGGGTCGCGCTAAGGTTAGCGTGGCCCAAAAGTTCTTTAATGGAGTTTAAGTCTGCCCCATTGTTTAATAAACTTGTTGCAAATGTGTGCCGTAGTACGTGAGGGCTCTTTTTATTCTGGGTTGATATATTGGAGAGGTATTTTTGCACTATCAGGTAAATTAGTTTGGGGTATGCATCAGCACCCTTACTTGTAACGATTAACATTACCGAATTGTTATGAAAATTTTGATTTTTCTTTAACTCCGAGTACCGTCCAAGTAAAATCCGCAGCTCGGTGTTGATAGGAATGATGCGTTCTTTATTGCGTTTGCCCAGCACTTTTAAGGTGCCTTCATAATCGTTAATATCACTGTCTTTCAGGCCCAAAAGCTCGGCCAGCCGCATGCCGGTGCCAAACAGCATTTCAACTACCAGTTTGTTGCGTAAACCTTCAAAATCGCCGTCGGTAACAATATCGTTATCCAGCATATGCGTAAGGCTTGCACTTTCAACAACAACCGGTAAATGCTTTGGTATTTTTTGCGAACGGATTTTTGACGCCGGATTTTGCGTAATTATCCCCTCCTGGAGTAAAAATTTAAAATATTTACGCAGGGTAGCCATTTTTCGATTTACAGAACGGGGCGTGAGCTTTTGGTCAATCAGCTCAACCATCCAATTACGGATGTCGTGATAGCTAATCTGGTCGGGATGGGTAATAATGGATCCAGGCACAACAATGGCATTACCAGGGTTGTTAAGGAAGAGCATGAACTGATCCAGGTCTGATTGATAGGCTGATACCGTATGGGGGGAGTACCGCTTTTCGAACTTAATATATTGGATAAAACGCTCTAAAAACATAAAAACTATTTGAACATCCAGAGATTGAATGTACAAATAGTTTTAATATAGTGTTAAGAAATCTGAAAAAAATTCTTTTTAGGGAATTAAACAGTTTCTAAGTTCATATTTTGCTTGTAGATGGCATGTTTAACAACATGACGACGGGTTACAGATTTTTTTTCAAAAGCCTGACGACTACGTAGTTCTCTTAAAACTCCAGTTTTCTCAAATTTCTTTTTGAAGCGTTTCAATGCTTTGTCTAATGATTCGCCGTCTTTTACGTTAATAATGATCATAATTTCCTAAATACCTCCTTTCAAGGAGGGCCAAAGATAGAGACAAATATTTGAAAATCAAAGAGAGAAGTTGAATTTGTTTATTGGGTTGATTAGGTGGGTGGTTTTGTTTGAACTTTGATGGCGGGATCAGGGGGCATGTAATAGCTTTATACCTTAGCGAAAGGGAAACACAAGGTTTAAAAAAAAACGTCATTGCGAGGTACGAAGCAATCCCCGACTTACAGAGTTAAGGGGTTTCTACATATCTCGTCCTAATCAATGTTTAGTACATACTGGCCTACACCTCGTTTGGACGTCATTTGATGCTTTGCAGGCCGCTGTACTTGCCCCGGTTTATAAAACAATGATAGTAATAAAGTAAACAGCAAATAATACCTTTTCATTTCTCAAATATAAATCAGGAAATATTATTTAGGTAGATGGCTTCAAAAATCCAACACCATTTTCGTCCAATAAAAGGCCTGCGATAAGCAAGATATTAACAGACTATATTTTTTTAATAGCATGCCATTGTGAAATCATCACATAATTGGACCATATGAGCCTTTGCCTGCCTGGTGTTGAAAACAAGGGTGGAGTTGGTTTAGCGTTGATGGAATAATCATTATCTAATTCCATTTCCAATATAATACCTATTTTAAATGCGATGGCCACACTTTCTTTTTTAGGGATTTCGATTATTATCTCTCTTTTAATATCCTGATGAGGAGACAACGATAAAATTACGTTCGAATTTTTATAACAACTATGCTGAGCGAAGACTTTTAAATTTGGATTATCTGTTCTGTAAATATCCCACCAGGAACCTGACATGCTAAAGTATCTCAAAGTTGTTTCCGAGGCATTGGTGAATGTTACGGGCACCTTCAGGTAATTGTATTTCGCGCTTGTGTAAGGCACTCCGTACATAAACTCTATTTTGCTTTCATCAACGGACAAAATGTAATCCTCTCTATTCGAGGGTATTACCGGAAAATATTGGATTTTTGCGCGATAGTCAATCGAATCCATCGGTTTTAACGTCCTGGAGATTTTAAGAAACGAGGCTGCCTGCTGGCAAAAGCCTGGTTCTGCAAATGAAAGCGTGATAAGGATTATAATCAGGTGCTTTTTCAATATCTAAATTTAGATACCTCAGCGTTAGTTTCAACAACTAATATGTTATTTAATGTTAAATGCCGAATATCGAAGCAATCACTCCAATACCCGGCATTTATATAAACTATTCAATCTTGATACTTGATACTAACTACTTGATACTATCTCAATACTTCCCTGCTTATTACAATCTTCTGTATCTCGCTTGTCCCCTCTCCTATGGTGCAAAGCTTGGCATCGCGGTAGTATTTTTCCACGGGGAAATCCTTGGTATAGCCATAGCCGCCGAAGATCTGCACTGCCTCTGTAGCTACACGCACTGCGGTTTCTGATGCAAAGTATTTGGCCATAGCCGATTGTTTGGTTACCGGCTGGTGACGGTTCTTGAGGTCAGCAGCCTGCATGATCAAGAGTTCTGATGCCTCTATCTCTGTTGCCATGTCGGCCAGCTTAAAAGCTATGCCCTGGAAATTACTGATAGATTGACCAAACTGCTTACGCTCTTTAGAGTATGCCACTGCAGCCTCAAAGGCTCCCTTAGCTATCCCCAATGAAAGAGCAGCTATAGAAATACGACCGCCATCAAGCACCTTCATGGCTTGTTTAAAGCCCTCGCCTTCCACACCTAACAGGTTCTCTTTGGGTACGCGGCAGTTATCAAAGATCAATTCAGTAGTTTCGGAGGCACGCATGCCCAGTTTGTTTTCTTTTTTACCATGGGTAAAGCCAGGAGTTCCCTTTTCAATAACCAGTGCCGAGATGCCGTGCGAATCGCCTTTTGCCCCGGTGCGCACCATGACTACGGCAACATTGCCCGATTTACCATGCGTAATCCAGTTTTTTGAACCATTAACTATATAATGATCACCATCCAATACCGCGGTGGTATTCATCCCCAAAGCATCAGACCCGGTGTTGGCTTCCGTTAATCCCCAGGCGCCAAGCCATTCAGCTGTAGCCAGTTTGGGCAGCCATTTCATTTTTTGCTCCTCATTGCCAAAAGCAAGGATATGACCGGTACATAGCGAGTTATGAGCTGCTACCGATAAACCAATTGAGCCGCAAACTTTGGCTATCTCCACAATAACGGTAACGTATTCAAAATAACCGAAGCCCGAGCCACCGTATTGTTCGGGCACAAATACCCCCATCATACCCAACTCGCCCAATTTCTTAAAAAGTTCAATAGGAAAAACCTGGGCTTCATCCCATTCCATTACATGAGGTTTAATATTCCGCTCGGCAAAATCCCTTGCCATTTGACCTACCATGTGCTGATTTTCGTTCATAGAAAAGTCGAATCCGCCTATTGTCGGACCGTCTGTAAGTAAAGTTTCCATACTAATTTATATAACTGGTTATACAAATTAACGATTTAATTATCAGCTTGGTTTCACCAAAAATGCACCTGAATAGAAGTACAAAATGGTATCTGGTATGAAAAACAGGTTTAGTTTAAATAGGGTTATTTTTGGGTAAGAAAAGGAGTGAAAAATATTTTTTAAAAAATTGCTGATTGCAGGTTAATTGCCACTTAGGGCATAGTCTTGATACTGATATTAACTACTTGATACTACTACGGGCGTTGCCTGCGGCCGGGCTCTATGCTCATACTTCACAGGCCTTATCCACATGGGCCGGTATCCGCGCCGATCCCTAACGCAAAAAATTGTCTAAATTGACTTTCTCGAATTATTGGGATTTTCTGAATTAAATTCCGCTAATTCTGAAAATTCCGGTTCTGACAGAATCACCTGAACATCAAAAATCTTGCTACTTGATATTAACTACTTGATACTGCAAAGCTAATACTCAGCCAATACCACCAGTGTATCGCTGATAGATGCTATCCTTTCCCGGCCTTTTAAAAAGCCAAGCTCAACCACAAAAGAGAAACCGGCTACTATGCCACCCATTTCTGCAATAAGTTCACTGGCGGCAGTTACTGTGCCGCCGGTAGCCAGCAGATCATCATGAATCAATACATGCTGCCCGGGTTCAAAGGCATCTGTATGGCATTCTATTATCGCATCGCCATACTCCAATTTGTATGCTTTTTGTTTTATAGTAAATGGCAGCTTGCCCGCTTTGCGGATAGGCACAAACGGGATACCCAGTTTGGTTGCCAGCGTAAGTCCAAATAAAAACCCCCTGCTTTCTATACCTGCTATAACATCAATCCGGGTGCCCTTCAATTGTTCCACAAAGGCATTGATAATATTATCGCACAAAATGGGATCTTTTAATATCGGAGTAATATCCTTAAAAACTATCCCTGGCTTAGGGAAATCAGGAATATCGCGTATGGCTTTCTTTATTTGCTCGGTAATCATTTAAAAACTAAATAAGGCCCAATTTTACGCAAAATTCCGTCATCCAGTATGGCAATATTTTTCATATCGTCAATTGATTCATAATCGCCGTGCTGGGTATGGTATTCCAAAATGGCATTCATCTGCTTAAAGCTCAAATAAGGGAAACGTTGCAATTGATTAAAGGTGGCTGTATTTACATCAAGTTTTCTAATGTTTCGTCCATCTACAGCTATAGCATCCTTAATTTCGGCAAATTTAACATCATCAATACCAAACACCTCTTTCAACTGTTCCTTTTTGTAAAAGCCGCCTATACGCTCCCGGTACCTTATAATGCGCCTGGCGAATGCTGGCCCTATCCCCCTAATCATCATGAGCCTTGCCGAATCGGCGCTATTAACTTCTATAACCTCGCCGGGTGCGGCTTTCTTTGTGTAATGATCATTAGCCGGTAAGTTGATATAAGGTTCCAGGCGTTTATAGTCGGTATCAGTAATAGAGTAGATTTTTTTTACATCTGCTTTTGAGTAAAACCTGCCGCCTTTAGCCTCATAGTTTTTTATGACGTTTGCCTGATGCTCGGTTAGTCCCAGTTTTTCCCAATCGGCCATCGGTAAATTATTAGGATTAAAGGCAAACAGATTGATTTTTACGTGTCTATCTGTTTTTTTAACCAAATCGTCATCCAATTCTATACCTTTAGCTTTGGCAAGTATCGCAGCCGCTTTATTAAAATCATTAAAATTTATTGTATTATCTTTGCGGTTTGCCTGATAAATATATGGAGCTGCCAAAACCAATGCAGTTAAAATAATTAACACTACCATTCCGTTCCATTCTTTTTTAGTTATGGATAGGTAAGTTTTAATATGCGTCTTCATCATTATGAACTATCAGGCCTTAAAGTAAATGAAATTTCAGAATATTATTTATTAATAAAATACATTGTTATTTAAAAATGAAAGTAATAACCACCGAAGAGTTTGCCAAAGCCACTAAACTTGATAAGCTGAAAATGCCTGGCCTGGCCGCTTTGTTGATGGAAATCATGAAAATTAACCAGGTAAACGATTTGTTTGCCCAGGCACAACCCAAACAAGGCATCGAATTTATTGATGCAATTTTGGCCGGTTGCGGTATTGACATTGAATTTGATGAACGCGACCTGAGGCACATACCCAAAACAGGCAGTTTTATTGCTATTGCCAACCATCCCTATGGTGGTATTGAGGGCCTGGTACTTTTAAAACTGTTATTAACAGTAAGGCCTGATGCCAAACTGATGGCCAACTTCCTGCTAAAAAAGATCCCTAACCTTACCGACTTTTTTATTGCTGTAAATCCATTTGAAAACGTAGAGCACTCTTCAAGCATCAGCGGTTTAAAAAACACGCTCGAGCTTTTGAATAACGGTACGCCAATAGGTATTTTTCCGGCCGGCGAAGTATCAACCTTTAAAGTGGAGCAACAGCAGGTGACTGACCGTCTTTGGCACCCGGTGGTTGGTAAAATAATAGCCAAGGCTAAAGTACCGGTTGTACCTATTTATTTCCATGGAAATAATGGCTTACTATTTAATTTATTAAGTCTTATCCACCCTGCCCTGCGTACGGCTAAGCTGCCTTCTGAGTTATTTAATAAGCATGGGCATACCATCAAGTTGCGTATTGGTAAACCCATTAACGTACTGGAGATTCCTGATTATAATAACAGCGCTAAGCTTCTTAATTTTTTACGCGCCCGCACTTACGCTTTAGGTACAGGTTTAGAGGAAGAAAAAAAGATATTCAACCCGCGCAACCTGTTTAAGATAAAAAGACTGCCAACCGATATTGTTCCCGAAATTGATGCGGTAACACTTGAAAAGGAAATTGCACCCCTGAGGGAGAATTATAAGGTATGGACCGAAAAAAACTATGAGGTATTTATAGTACCTACATCGGTTATCCCAAATGTAATACGCGAGATTGGGCGCCTGCGCGAGGTAACTTTCAGGGAGATTGGGGAAGGTACCAACAAAAGTATCGATCTTGATGAATACGATATTTATTATAATCACCTTTTCATCTGGGATTTTGAGGCTAAAATGATTGTTGGCGCCTACCGTATTGGTTTGGGCGATGAGATATTTTACAGCGTAGGTAAAAAAGGTTTCTACATCACCGAGCTTTTTAAACTTAAAACCCAGTTTACCCCCGTATTGCGTAAAAGTTTAGAATTGGGCCGCTCATGGATCCGCAAGGAATACCAAACCAAGCCGCTGCCTTTATTCCTGTTATGGAAAGGCATTCTTAAATTTTTGATAGATAACCCAAGATACAGGTACTTGATTGGGCCGGTAAGTATCAGTAACTCGTTTTCAAAATTCTCCAAATCGCTCATAGTTGATTATATAAACAGGAATCACTTTGATCATGAACTGGCACAATATGTAAAGCCGCGTAAAAAGTTCAAAGTTGATTTTTCAAGTATTGATACCGATTTATTAATGGCTGGCGAGGATAGCTTTAAAGGCCTGGATAACCTGATATCGGAAGTAGAAACACGCAATATGAAAGTACCTGTATTGCTGCGCCAATACATTGCCCTTAATGCGAAAATTATCAGCTTTAATATCGATCCTAAATTTGCCGATTGCCTGGATGGCTTCCTGGTGCTTGACCTGGAGCAGGTACCGCAGGATATTTTAGATAAACTGGGTAAAAATTTATAGGATAGCATTTAAAATATACCCTCCATAACAAAAACACTCCATCGGCCAGCCCGGTGGAGTGTTTTTGTTTTATACCTACCTACCCTGTCACAATATTATCTCCCGAATTAACTTATATTGTTTGATCATTTCAAAATCCCAAAAAAGATCATGCAGGAAAACAAACCCGATACCAAAAATAGCAGCCATTTAAAACAGGTACTTGGCCTGCCTACCGGCATTTTGCTGGTAGCCGGCATCATGATCGGTTCGGGCGTGTTTAAAAAAATTGTGCCCATGTCGCAAACGCTGGGCAGCGAGCCTTATATTTTAATGGCCTGGATAATAGCGGGCATTATTACCATATTTGGCGCGTTCACCTATGCCGGCCTCGCCTCCATGACCACCCAAACAGGTGGGGTTTATGAGTACCTGCGCCTTATTTATGGAGACTTTGTTGCTTTTTTGTTCGGATGGACAATCTTCAGCATAGTTGGTAGTGGCGCCATCGCGGCTTTATCATTTGTATTTGCACAGTCTGTTAATACGCTTATTCCGTTACCCAACCCACTTAATACATTTAAAGATGTCGGCATCTCGCAATCCATATATCCATTTGCCGATTCGGGAATTAAAATACTGGCCGTACTTACCATTATGTTGCTAACCTGGGTAAACTACAGGGGCGTAAATAAGGCAGGGATCTTAAACAATATTGTAACGGCAGCCAAAATACTGGGCATCTTACTACTTATCGTTTCAGGGTTAATGTACAGCAATCCTCCTGTCGCAATCCGGGCGGCCACCTCTACCGTAACTCATCCGCAGGGCGCTGCCTTATTTAGTGGCCTATTTGGCGCCATGCTTAGCGCGCTATGGGCTTATGATGGTTGGGCCAACATTACTTTTGTTACCGGCGAAATCAAAAACCCTAAACGCAATATACCCTTAGCTATTATCGGCGGCGTAGGCATCGCCATGACGCTATATGTACTGCTTAACTATACCTATATGAAAGTATTGCCGGTATCACAATTGGCCGTGCTGGGTGCCGATAAAATAGCGGCTGCCGAAGTTGCCCGTATATTAATGGGTAAAGCCGGTGCGGTAATTATAGCTATACTTATTATGGTATGTACCTTTGGCGCACTTAACGGCTGCATTATATCGTATCCAAGGGTTTATTTCAGGATGGCGCAGGAAAGCGTTTTCTTTAAAAAGGCAGCTGTAGTTCATCCATCATTCAGCACCCCGCATATCGCGCTGCTTTATTCGGCTGTGTGGAGCGTGATACTTGTTTGCAGCGGCACTTTCGATCAAATTACTAACCTGGTTATATTTGCATCGTACGCGTTTTTCGGCTTAACTACGCTGGGACTGATACGGATGAAGATGAAAGGCATTGTAACAGCCAAAGTTATTGGCTACCCTGTAATTCCAATCATCATTATTTTATTCTGCGTTATCCTGGTGATAAATACCATTGTTACCCAAACCCAGGCATCCATTATCGGCCTGTTTTTAATTTTAAGTGGAATTCCATTTTACTTATATTTTAAGAATAAGTATAAAAAGGCCATTACTGATTAACCATACAAACTAAAAAAGTCCCTGCCGGATAAACCTGCAGGGACTTACTATTATGGTGTGTTTAGTAATGTTAGAAAGCGTAACGTATACCAAACTGCATTTGCCAGCGTGAAGCAAATAAATCAACAGAATATGGTAATCCTGGATCTGCAAAAGTATATTTTGGATAGCTTGTTGCTGCATTACCAAAACTTGGTGTGCCGTTTTTAGCTGGAGCTAAACCAATGCTTGAAGTTGAGTTGAAAGTGTTAGCTGAGAAGTAATACTGACCCCATTTTTTGTTCAGCAAGTTAGTAAGGTTAACAATATCATAAGTGAAAGTGATCACTTGTTTGTGTTTACCGCTACCGAATTTAAAGTCTTGAGCAAAACGGAAATCAAGTTGATTATTCCATGGTGTAAAGCCTCCATTACGTTGAGTAAAGTTACCACGACGTGATGATAAGTAGCTGCTTTTATCAATAAAGGCATCAAATGCAGCTGCTTGTTGTGCAGCAGTTTGTCCACCTACTATATCAGTAAAGAAGTTAACTGTTTCGCCTTGTTTAGGAATGTAAGCTAAACTAACTTGTTGGCCTGTTCCGTCAATTGAACTTGGATAAAAACCATAAGTATATGGGTTACCAGATTGCGCGCTAAAGAAGAAGCTAAAGTTTGCAGTGTAGTTTTTGGCAGCATCCCAGTCATGACGGATGTTTACGTTTGAAACGATGCGGTGACGGATATCAAAGTTTGAGTTGGCTAAACCTGGATTATTAGGATTTAAAGCCTGGTTTAACTGCCAGTTTGATTCCATTGAGTTACGGATACCATTGGTAACATCTTTTGAATGGCCATAAGTATAAGCAACGTTACCACTTAAACCAAAAGGGAATGTTTTACCTACCTGCGCTGTTAAGCTATAACGGTAGCCAAGGCTTGTGTTTGATAACTCATAAGCATTAGTATATGATGAGTTAACTTTTTGATTTACAAATATTGGCTGTTGGTGTTGGGTATCGTAAGAATAATAAGTTACGCTATCCTTAGTATTTACCTGCTGGAATTTTAAATCGTGAACGGTTTTAGTATAAATACCTTCCAAAGTAAATTTCCATTGGTCATCAGTTGTATAATCAAACGCTAAACTGCTTCTCCAAACCTGTGGCATTTTAAATTTATTGTCAATTAAATCTACCTGGGTTGGGCCTGTAGCTGCAGTATTGAAACCTTGCTGATTAACATAGTTTAAACCTCCGTTTGGAGATGTCTGAACTGGGTTAGTAAGTGGTTTTTGAGCAGCTTTACTATCATAAGCACCATAAGTAGCACCGTTGTTGTAAAACGCATAACCAAACCATGCAAAAGGTACACGGCCGGTGAATAAACCGCTACCACCACGTACAATTAAGCTTTGATCGCCATTTACATCATAATTGAATGATAAACGTGGATTAAACTCAACATTGTTTAAATAATTTTGTTTGATGTCGCGTGGCTTAGTATAGGTAAATGTATTACCGTAGTTAGGATCAACAGGAGCATTTGTTGTTTTGCTGCTCAATGGCTGTTTGTTAGGCACACCTGCATAATCCAAACGCAAAGCCGCGGTTAATTTAAAATTATCTGTAAGCTGTATTTCATCCTGACCGTATAAACTCATCAGGTTAACTTTAAATTGAGCTGATGGATGAGCTATGATATAATCACGAGTGTTATCAGTATAGTTAAAGTTAGCACGTACACGTGAAGGTGAGTTTGCTATAAAATTCTCTATACTGCTGTAAGCAACACGACCATTCCATGCGTTTACAAAGTTGTAAGTGATGTTATAAAACTCGTTGTGTGTACCAAACGTAAATGTGTGTCTACCTTTTGTTAAAGTAAAGTTGTCGGTAAACTCAGTAGTTTTTTGGTGCATATCAAATATAGCAGCCTCACGGTCGGTACCCATAAATATGGTAGTACCCGGGGTACGGCCTGTTATTTCAATTTGTGGTAAAGATGGATCTGAAGTAGGATCACGGTAATCATGTACGTTTGAGTAACCAATAACTAAACTGTTGCTCGCGCTGTTTGAAAACCTTGATTTTAACTCAGCAACAGTTGATGTTGAGTTGTTATGAGATACATAATCAATGCCACCAAAACGGAAGTTTTGTTGATCACGCTCTAAGTTTGTAGCTGTTGAGCTGATGGTATTGTTACGGATGGTTAACTGGTTATTATCGTTGATATTCCAATCCAACCTGTTAAAGAATTTATTTGAGTGCGAATAGATTGAAGTATTTGAATAAGTACCCGGATCAATACCATTTGGATTGGCCGCACTGGTTGTAAATGTTTTAAACGCGGCAACAAGTTTATTAGCATCCTGTAAGCTAAGAATCTGGCTTGAGCCACTTGCATCTGCACCACGGATAACAGGATCCTGACGACGGGCAATCTCCTCGTTGGTGAAGAAGAATAATTTATTCTTAATGATTGGGAAACCTAAACGGATACCGGTTTGGTAATCATGAAATGTAGAAGGTATTTTTGAACCATCGCCACCTGCAGCGGCAGATGCGTTATTGGGGCCTACTAAGAAAGCACCACGACCGTAACCATAAATTGAACCCGAAAAATCATTTGTACCGCTACGGGTTACAGCATTTATACTACCACCCAATACGTTACCAATTTTAATATCGTAAGGTGCAACCAATACCTGTACGTCCTGTATAGCATCTAATGATACTGGGCTTGTACGTGTACTGCTACCAACCTGACCAGAAGCGTTGTTTTGACCGCCTAATGATGGGCTAAAACCAATCGCATCATTATTGATGGCACCATCCAGTGTTACGTTATTGTAACGGTAGTTGGTTCCCTGGAAAGAGTTGTTGTTACTTTGAGGTGTTAACCTTGTCAAATCCTGTAAGCTGCGGTTGATAGTTGGCAGGTTTTTGATTTGATTTTGGTTGATGCGGGTACTTGCACCTGTTTTTGTACCACCGGCAGTACCTTTAATCTTCACTTCAGATAAAGTTGTAGTTTCATCTGCAAGCGCGAAGTTATAGGTAGCTGTACCTAAACTTAAAGTGATATCTGATCTTTCATCTTTTTTAAATCCGACAAAAGTAGCAGTGATGGTATAAGGACCACCCGGGTTAACGTTGGCAATTGTGTAACGACCATCGGAGTTGGTTTGCGAACCGTAACGTGTACCGGTACTTGTATTAAGTACGGTAATAGTTACACCTGGCAAGGTTACACCTTTTTGGTCGGTAACTTTTCCACTAACTAAAGAGGTGGTAATCTGCGCATTAGCGACATTAGCAACCCCGATGATCAGCAGTGATAAAAGGATAAAGTAGAGCTTTTTCATTTGTGTTTATTTTGAACACAAAAGTCAGCCCCTAATGTTAACTTAAGATTAACACTGTATTATTATATTAACATCTGTTTAATGTGGTAGGCGATTAGCTATAAATGTAAGCAATTTCTTTATTTTAATTTAAAAAGAAAGGGGGCGTTGCAAACGCTCCCCTCTCTTTTATTATATTGTTTTCAATTATTTTACCGCACCTGGTGTAGTGTAAGGCAATACTTGCGGGTTAAAATTAGCCCAACCAGCACTCCAATCAGTTGTTCCAAATGCGCCTTTGTAAGCAACTTTCTCAAAGAAGGCATCAGCAACTTTTGCATCAGTATATAATGCACCGGTTAATGCTGCAGATGTAGCAGTTTGGATAAAGTTTGGCACACCTGCTCTTGCTGCAGGAGCTAAATCTGCTGCAAATTTATACGGATCTGTATAAACCGAAGAAGCATAAGCATCAACAGTAAATATATTGTTTAAAGTGATTTTAGGTGTAATTAATCCAAGAGTTGTTGCATTAGATGCTTTTATCTGGTTATTTTTAACATTGCTGCCTATAATAAGGTTATTAGCAAATACTGATTTACCTGAAATATAGTTGGCAGAAGCATTCTCAGTACCACCAGCCGGTAATGCATCATCATAAAAAATACCTTCTGTATAACCTGCAATAACCGAATTTAATATGCTGATTGCTGAATTACGACGGATTTGAGCACCATGTTGAAAGTTTGCGTTTATAGAAGTAAAAGTTGCAGATTCTTTAGGACCTAATATGGTCATATTTGAAAATACTGCATTGGTTTGTGGGGTAACATTAGTACCTGAACTTAGGTTATCTGATTCAAATCCGTTTGATCCAGAAACGTCAGCAGTTGCAGCTAAACGCTGTGCTAAACCAAATTGTATTTTACCTGAAAAACCATTGTCTGTATCAAAATCATCATCCCAGCTATCAATTGCAAGTAAGTGTTTTGCATTTACAGTACCACCAAACCACTCATAAGCATCATCTCCTGAACGGTAAACCTCTACATACTCAATTGTAGTACCAGAGCCAACGCTACCTAATGACAAACCATTTAATTCGTTATCAGGGCCTAATGGAATACCTGCGTACTCGATACGTACATACTTTAATACACCTGAGTTATCAGCTGCATCAGTACCACCATGCTTGGCTTTATCTGTAGCATCAGATATACCTTCAATAGCCACTGAAGTACCAAGGTTATTAGGTGCTTTACCTAATAAAACTAATCCACCCCAGTCACCCTGTGAACGGCCGCCTGCGGCAATGTTTGAAGTAAATACAATTGGTTTATCCACTGTTCCTGTGGCGTTTATTTTTGAGCCACGTGTAATAATTAATGCACCCTTTGTTGCTTTGTCGCCTTTAATTATTGTTCCTGGCTCTATAGTCAGCGTAACATTGTTGGTAACGTAAACATTGCCTTTCAAAAGGTAAATTTTACTTGCCGTCCATGTGGTATTAGCAGTAACATCAGCGCTAACTTCAACAACATTGCTGGTTACGGGAGGATTAACAGCCCCGTCATCAGGGCTGCTTTTTGAACAACCTGATATAAGTACACTTAGGCTTAACGCAGCCATTAATAAGATTTTTTTCATTTTCGTTTTTTATTATTTATTGTTAATTGGGTAATTAATTGGATGTGATAAATTAATTTTCAAATAGTTTTTAATAGATAACAGGGTTTAAGTTTATTTTAGAATGTATAGTTAAAAGCAAATGAATAATTGCTTCCTGATTTAAAGCGGCTCAGGGTTTGATCTGCGTTCGCTTCATATTTTTTGCTCGTGTTATTGTCATAGTATAAAGTGCTTTGCTGGTTTAAAATATCGCCCGCATTAAACTTTATCTCACCTTTACCTTTTAAAACTTTAACACCCAATTGCAAATCAATTACGTCTCTCGGAGCTTCCCAAACGCTTGGGAAGGCAGCGCCGGCTGCTATAGAAAGCCTTCTGCCAACTTTGTTGTACAAAGCATTAAAGTTTAATTTATTGTTCAGGAAGCTATGCTGTAAACCTGCATTGATTACGTAAGGAGCTTGCCCTACAAGCGGACGCTTGGCTTCAAGAAAGTTTATACTTCCATCAGATGGATTAAATACTTCTGATTTGATTATAGCGACATTGGCGTAAGCTGTAGTATTTTTGAAAAAATTGCCGGGCGCAATAAAATCTAATGATTTCCGCACTTCAAACTCAGCCCCATAAACAGTAGCTTTATCTGTATTAAAATAAGTGATAATACGTTGTGAACCTGCATCCTGGTTATATGTTTCAATCGCGTCCTTAAATCTTTTGTAGAAAACGGAAACTGAGATTATCTGACCGGCTGATGGATAAAACTCAAAACGAAGATCGGCATTATTGATAAGGGCTCTTTTAAGATTAGGATTACCTTGCAGCGATGCCAATAATTCATAATCATTAATGGCTGATGTAGCTAACTCCCTGAATTCCGGGCGGGCCAATGTGCGGTAATAGGATGCTCTTAAGTTAATTTTTTCTGTTAAGCTATAGGTGAAATTAGCTGATGGAAGTACGTCAACATAATTTTGTTTTACTTTATTTAAATTGTCTTTTGATGTCAGATCCAGTTTAAACTGCTCAACCCTGGCTCCCCAAACTACCCTGAAATTTTCACCTATCTTATTATCCAGCATTGCATAGCCGGCATTTGTAAGTGAATTTGCCGAATAAGAATCAGGCTTAGGATTAATCTCATCAATTTTGTAAATATTATTGTTGATAAGGTCTTTGCCAAAAAGGGTACTTAAAGGTCTTTCTCTCACTTCCGGATCATCATTTCTTAACAAGACGCCTATAAACCTGATGTCGAAATTCCTGTCGCGATAAAAAGAGTTTAACCCGGTTTTTAATGTTGCCGTTTTATTAAACATTTTTATTGGCTGCGAATAATTAACGGCTGCAGAATATGCGTTTTCATTCAACTTTGAATATTGCCTTGCATTGTCTTTTCCTAATGTTGATAAATTGGCTCCAAAGCCAACGTCCGGATTATTTCTATCTGCAATAAGCCTTGTGTAACTAACTTTACGCTGATCTGGCTGATCATTCAATACATTACTATAACTTAATGACCAGTTAATTTTAGCATTATTGTCTCCTATAGGATGATTACCTTCAATTGTAGATTTTAGTAAAGATTTTTGCAATAAGTCAAAGGCAAAAAACTTTACATCACTTGATGTTGCAGCGTTTGTACCTGTTCTGGATAAGAACTGGTCGTCATATATCCTGTTATAGGTATTTTTAAAGGTTATTTTATTCTTGCCAAAAGTGTAACCAAAATTAGCCAACGCGCCTATATTGGTCGAGAACTTGTAAATATTATCCTTGTAATCGTAATCATAATAATCACGCACTACATCGTTGTAAATATTTTGCGAATTACGGTATGTTAATGAAATAATAGCACCAAACCTGTTTCCGCTTTTTTCAAAGTTTTTTACCCTGCCAATAGTAAACTGGTAGTTTTGAGTAGGCAAGGCTTTATTATTATAGATATTCCAGTCCTGCGGTAATTTTTTAAGGGCCGATATATTCTGTTCTGTTGTAAGGCCATTTATTATCCTGGTGGATGAAGGAAAACCAGCAGCTAAACTTTTGTCGCCATTATCAAATCCCAAGTAATCAGTAGCGTTCCTTGTTCCACTTTTAAAATCCTTAAAAGTAGACGCGGTATTGTAACCGCCGCCAATTCCCAGTGTAACAAAATTCTGATCAGGAAGGTCTTTAGTGGTGATTTGAATAGCACCACCTGTAAAATCAGCAGGCAAATCAGGAGTTCCGGTTTTACTGATGATGATATTTTCTACAAGATTAGAAGGTACAATATCGAATGAGAACGCTTTTCTGTTAGGCTCTGTACTGGGTAGTTGAGCTCCATCCAGCAGTGCTGTATTATATCGGTCACTTAATCCTCTGATAACAACAAACTTGTTATCCTGTATGGTTGCTCCGCTTACCCTTTTTAACACATCGGCCGTACTCCTGTCTGGTGATTTCCTGATAGTTTCCGATGATATACCATCCGATATAGATGCGCTGTTTTTTTGAACCGAATATAACGAGGCAACTGAAGCCTGGCGAAAGGTGGCCTTTACAACAACCTCCTTAAGCGCCTGGGTAGTGGCTTCCTGCAAAGCCACATCAAGATTAGTTACAACTCCGGCTTTCACCTCAACATCGGATATCGATTTGCTTTGATAACCTATATACCGTACAATGATAATGTACTTACCGGGCTGAAGCGCTGCTAATATATACCGGCCGTCAACATTGGTAGATGCACCGTTGGTTGAGCCTTGGATGCCAATAGATGCACCAATAAGAGTTTCGCTTGTTTTTTGGTCTATTACTTTACCGGCAATTTTGCCAGTTCCCTGCGCAAATAGTAAACTGGTATAAAAAGTAAATATTAACGAAAGGATGAGTAATTTTTTCACGTGCTAATTTTAATCAGCTGCAAAACTACCCGGGGCGTATTAATTTCATGTTAACTCAAAATTATCAAATCGAATATCTTAGATATTAAATTTATATTGAATTTAGATTGCAGATAAATGAAGATTAGATGAAGATTTAAGTTAAATGCATCCACTGTTTGGTTTCAATTATATCTTTGCAGCACAATTTTAATATGGCTAATCACAAAAAAGCTGAATTTTCCTTAATAGATCAGGATATATCAATGATAGCGAAAGCGCTTTCTCATCCTGCAAGGATAGCTATATTACGTATTTTGGCACAGAATCCTCATCTTACCTGTGGCGAGATAGTTGAAATATTACCTCTTGCGCAGCCAACAGTATCTCATCACCTAAAGGAATTATTAGACGCACATCTCATTACATTTACCATTGATGGCAAAAAATCATTATATGATGTAAACCAGCAACGTTGGAATGAATATACCGAAGCGTTTGAAGATATGCTTAATGCAATCAATAATCCGGTAATCTAAGCCGTAAAAAAGAGCATTGGCAAAATTACAAATTACACCTCCACAGTATATTTGAGCGACAATTTCCTCATATCTAACAAATACTACCTCTCAGTGATGTTATGTTAATCATTTATTAACCCGGGGCTAATATCAGGCGCATACATTTGGCATTTTAAATCCATCCTGCGGTATAATATGAACACAGCCACTGTAAGCAAAAAGATTTTATCTTTATTTATAGCGGTGTTATACCTCTTTTTTTCATGCGTTTATGTTACAAGGTGTGCAAAAGACCACAATACAAGCAACAAACAAGCTTATTCTATTTTAAATAAAAGTGGCGCCAAAATTTACCACAGCACGCTTTCAATTTACAATGGTAATAAATCGGTCCCTTTTGTTCTTTTATCGCGGCCAAGAGTAATTTCCGGTAAAAACCTTATCCTTTTTGCCACACCCTTTCTCAGATTTGCCCAAACGCGCTTATTTTTTGCCCAAAACCAGTCGATTACAAAAAACTTCTTCCGGAATTTTAAGACTATTTATTCAGACAATATCTTTTCCCTCATCCGTACCTGGAAAATTTGAAGATTTAGAAAACTTTCATTCATTGATTGTGGAAACCTTCGCCGAGGATTGAGCATGATTTTTTAGTAAACATTGCTCCTAAAGCCTCCCCATTAACCATTTATTTTAATCGCGACGAATTTGCGTTATAAGTTCATTCGTCACAGCACCAATTTTCATTAATATCGTTGAATAATTATGCCTTTTATTGATTCTAAATTTTCAAACACTGATAACGAACTTGCCAACTTTGCCAAAGCTTTAGCACTACCTGTACGGGTGGCAATCATCCGCCTTATAATAACTAATGGCAATTCAATAACCAAAGAAAATTTCCACACTATTCCATTTAACCATGAAACAATTAACAAGCATATTGCTGAATTAAAAACCCTGGGGATAATTAAAACTGCCGGGCATAAAGGCAATATCAGGTATTGCGTTGATGAAGGTTTGTTTAACCAAATGGCAAGCAGGTTTGCATCACTATTTCGCGGAGTGAATAGTTTAGCGCCTGATTTACAAGATTAATTATTTTGCAAAATCCTCATGAGTATGAGGATTTCCGCTTTAATCTAATACTTAATAGAAAGCTTTTTAAGTACCAGGTGAAGCAGGTATATGGGGCCGATGAGCAAAAATTTAATATCATCAAGAAAAGACGGTTTCTTCCCCTCAATTTTATGTCCTATAAATTGCCCAACCCATGATGCCAGGAAAATGATCAAACTCACCTGCCACAGTGCAGGGCCACCTGTTTTGTGCCAATGCTCTATCCCAATGATAGCGTAACTAAAGCCAAACAATATAAATAGCATCAGGTACGATAACATGGGTGATAGCTTAAGATAATAGTAAATGCTAAAAGCTATTAAAAACGATGCCCAATTAAACACCCCATTGTAGGCACCTAAAAAGCTAAGATTGGGAAACGGAATAGACCATACTAATCCAAGCAGGCTGAATACAATAAGCGGGATACAAATAAAATGAATCAACTCATTTGTTGAGTTTTGGTGACTCTCGGCATATTTGGCAAAATAAACATCAACCGCACGGGTGCCATCAGCATCCGTTGTTTTCCCGGGCATGTCGCTTTTTTTGTTGTTTGATGTTTTACTTGAAGCCATTTTACTGTAAATATAAAACCCTTCCGGCTAATAGCCGAAAGGGTTTGCATTAATTTTTTTTTCGCTAATTATTTTGCGAAGGCTACAGACCTGGTTTCCCTGATCACGGTAACCTTTATCTGACCCGGATAGGTCATTTCTGTTTGAATACGGTTTGATATATCGGCAGCCAATACTTCTGATTGGGCATCGCTTATCTTTTCGCTTTCAACTACAACCCGCAGTTCGCGGCCAGCCTGTATCGCAAAAGTTTTCTCCACACCAGGATATGACATAGCCAGCTCTTCCAGTTCTTTCAAGCGTTTAATGTAGCTTTCAACAACCTCACGGCGGGCACCTGGACGGGCACCTGAGATAGCATCACAAGCCTGAATTATCGGAGATAACATCGAGGTCATTTCGATCTCATCATGGTGAGCACCAATAGCGTTACAAACTTCAGGATGCTCTTTATATTTTTCGGCTAATTGCATACCCAAAATAGCGTGTGGCAGTTCGGGGTTATCATCAGGCACTTTACCAATATCATGTAATAATCCTGCACGTTTTGCCATCTTCACATTAAGGCCTAATTCGGCAGCCATAGTAGCGCAGAAGTTAGCTACCTCACGTGAGTGCTGTAACAGGTTTTGCCCGTAAGATGAACGGTAACGCATACGGCCAACCATACGGATCAGCTCGGGGTGTAAACCATGAATACCCAGGTCAATTACGGTACGCTCGCCTATTTCTACAATTTCTTCTTCAATTTGCTTCTTAGTTTTAGCAACCACCTCCTCAATACGGGCAGGGTGAATACGGCCGTCGGTTACCAAACGGTGCATGGCAAGCCTTGCAATTTCGCGCCTTACCGGGTCAAATCCCGAAAGAATGATCGCCTCTGGGGTATCATCAACAATGATTTCAATCCCCGTTGCAGCCTCCAAAGCCCGGATGTTACGACCTTCACGACCGATGATACGGCCTTTGATCTCATCATTTTCTATATTAAAAATAGAAACCGTGTTTTCAATAGCACTCTCGGTAGCAGTACGCTGGATAGTTTGGATAACTATCTTTTTAGCCTCTTTAGTAGCTGTAAGTTTAGCCTCGTCAACAATATCCTTAATCTGGATCATGGCTTTTGAGCGGGCCTCTTCACGTAAAGTATCAACCAATTGGTTCTTGGCATCATCTGCAGATAAACCCGCTATAGTTTCCAATTGCTGTACGTGTGAGTTTTTCAAAACTTCAACTTCCTCTTGTTTTTTAACAACAATTTCGGTTTGTTTCTCCAGGTTTTTGCGCGTATTATCCAGCTCATTCTCCTTGCGGTTCATGTTCTCCAGGCGCTGGTTTAATGATTGCTCCTTTTGTTTAACGCCATTCTCGCGTTGGTTTACATTGTTATTTTTATTTGTTACTTCCTGCTCATGTTCAGCTTTCATTTGCAAAAACTTCTCTTTCGCTTCCAGTAATTTATTTTTCTTCAGGATCTCGGCATTGTTTTCAGCATCTTTTAATATTTTTTTCACCTTATTCTGTGCCGATGTTTCCTGATCTTTAAAAAGCTTCCGTAACAGGAAGCGCCCGATGACTATGCCAAGGCCTAAGCCAACAAGCAAGCCGATAATAATGTATAGTAAAATGTCCATTTTAGGTTTATTGGTATGTATGTATATAAAAAAACCGCAACTAATTTTCAAGTATCATGTATTTAAAAACTTCATTTCGGATATTGGAATCATGGGTTACGTTAGTACATATAGTAACGCATGCCTCTTTGATCCGCTCATATTGAAGCGTTAAGTTTTTAATAGTGAAACCCAAAATTTAACTGCGGTTAAATCTTAAATGTGCTCTGTATATATTTAAAGAACGTTTATTACTTCGAAAAAAATTCGTCCAGCATATGGTCCAACTTGTAAACCCTTTCAGCAACGTCAGTATCCTCAACGTTAACCTTCTTCTCGGCTTTTAATGATGATGTTGCGTAATGCAGCACACACATCGAAAGCAGATCCTGCTTATCCCTCACTGCATAATTTTCCTGATATTCTTTTATCCGGTCGTTAATTAGTTTGGCCGCTCTGCGTATTATCTCTTCTTCTTCCATGTTCACCTTTAAGGGGTAAACTCTGTCAGCAATATTTATTTTTATTGAGATTTCTCCCATTGAGCTTTTCACTTTTTGTACTATTTTTTCAATAATACAATACACTTATCTATTTCTTGCACAAAGTCGTTAATTTTTTGCTTAATGTCAACACTTTTTTCATTTGTTTCTGAAAATGATTTTGCAAGTTTCAATACACGAAGCTTTTCTTCCAGGTCTTTCGTCTTATTTTTGCTTGCATCAAGTGCAACAGTAAGGGCCTCACTCTCCAGTTTCAACAAATCATTTTCCTCCTGCAGAGCAGCGCAGAGCTCAATTAGCCTTTCGGTTTTCTCAACTATCTTATTTAACTGTTCTGCTACTGAAGGCATTTTTAATTATTGATTTACTAAATTTCGGAATTATTCAATTTATTTACCGACTTAATAAAAAAGCGAAAAATCACTAATTCACTAACTCAATAATTCAATAATTACTTCCTAATCTCCGCTCCTGCTTCTTTTCCTAAATTATAAATTAATTTCTGCATTATGGAATCAATGGCTTTATCGGTAAGCGTTTTTTCGCTGTCCTGTATAATAAAGCTCAGCGCATATGATTTTTTACCCGCCGGCAATTTATCGCCCTGGTAAACATCAAATACACTAACTTCCTGCAATAGCTTGCGTTCTGTTCTCTGCGCTATTTGTTTAAGCTGACCAAATGAAACAGCCTTATCAACCAACATAGACAGATCACGACGTACGGCCGGGAATTTAGAAACCTCCTGGTAAACTATTACGTTTTTACGTACCGCTGCCAATACCATGTCGAAGTTAAAATCAGCATAAAATACTTCTTTGTCTACGTCTACCTTTTTTAGCGCGTTTGCGCCTGCTGTTCCAAATTTCACCAGCTGCTTTCCATTTAACATGTATTGCAGCCCGAAAGCCAGTTTACTACAGGTTGCATCTTCAACAACAAAGTCGGTAATGCTCAGTCGTTTCAAAATACCGTCAACAATAGCTTTCAGATTGTAAAATGAAACGGGCTTTTGCTTTTGGTTCCATTGCTCGGCCACATCGGCACCGGTAATGAAAATAGAAAAACGCTGAACCTCGCTGTATTTATCATCCTTTACACTGTACACTTTACCAAATTCGTAAAACTTCAAATCGGCACTGCGGCGATTTTGATTATAAGCAATTGCTTCCAAACCAGAGTACAGTAAGGTTTGGCGCATTACATCCAAATCGCTGCTTAAGGGGTTCAATATCTTTACCGCAACATCCAGGTTATCTGAATAGGCAGACTTTGTTAACGAATTGGATAAGATCTCGTTAAAGCCATTAGCTGTCAATAAATCCGAAATCTGGTTTTGAACGGTATCCTTCTCGGCCTTTTGCGAAGTGTTTAACGAAGCCCTGATCTGTGTAGGTATATGAATATTGTTGTAGCCATAAATCCGCAGGAGCTCTTCAACAATATCAACCTCCCTGGTTACATCAACACGATATGGGGGCACTTGTAACGACAGCGAATCCGCAGTTTCATTCACTATCTTGATATCAAGCGCCTCGATGATCGCCTTGATCTCGCCATGTGTAATTTCCTGGCCAATTAACCTATCAATATTTTTATAAGTAACATCGAAAGCAAAAGGTGCAACCGGAGCAGGATAATGATCAGAAATTTGTGACGATACCTTACCACCTGCAACCTGCTGTATTAACAAAGCCGCACGTTTCAACGCAAAAACAGTCATATCCGGATCTGTACCACGCTCAAACCTAAATGATGCATCGGTTTTTAAACCGTGGCGTTTAGATGTTTTACGTACCGATACCGAATTGAAATAAGCACTCTCCAGGAAAATATTTTTAGTAGTTGATTTAACCCCGGATTGCGCGCCGCCAAAAACACCGGCAATACACATTGGCTCTTCGGTATTACCAATCATCAGGTCATTCTCTGATAATTTGCGATCAACGTCGTCCAGCGTTTTAAAAACAGTTCCTTCGGCGTAATTTTTAACCAGTACTTTATCCCCTTTTATCTCATCGGCATCAAAAGCATGCAATGGCTGCCCAAGTTCATGCAGCACATAGTTGGTAACATCCACAATATTATTGATAGAACGGATGCCGATAACAGCCAGCCTTTCCTTTAACCATTTCGGCGATTCCTTAACCTCAACGCCACTAATGGTTAAACCAGAATAACGCGGACTTGCCTGCTCGTTCTCCACCACAACCTCAATAGTCCGGCTGGTATTATCAACCTTAAACCCGCTTACATCAGGTTTTTTTATCCCGATCTTTAAAAACGCGGCAATATCACGGGCTGTACCTAAATGCGATGTGGCATCCGCACGGTTAGGTGTTAAGCCTATTTCGTACATAAAGTCGTCATGCAGTTTGAAGTAGTTTTTTGCTAATGTGCCAATTACAGCATCAGCATCAAGCACCATGATACCTGCGTGATCGGTTCCCAGGCCTATCTCATCCTCGGCGCAGATCATTCCTTCAGATACCTCACCACGGATCTTTGATTTATTGATCTTGAATGGTTCACCTGCAGTTGGGTATACAGTAGTACCCACAGTAGCTACAACCACTTTTTGCCCCGCAGCCACATTAGCAGCTCCGCAAACAATTTGGAGGTCTTCAGGGCCGCCTACATCAACTTTGGTGATCCGTAGCCTATCAGCATTGGGGTGTTGAACACACTCTTTTACAAAACCTATCACCAGGCCTTCTAATCCGCCGGGAATGGGTTGCACTTTTTCCAGGCTTTCTACCTCCAAACCGGTACCGGTAAGGATGATTGAAATTTCCTGGGGAGTTTTATCGGTATCAATAAATTCTTTAAGCCAGTTATACGATATCTTCATTATTCAGAAATGATAATCGGCAAAGATATAAAGATTTCGGATGTGGGATTTCGGATTTGGGATTTATTTAATTTGAAGATGCAGTAATGTGAAAATGTTTTGCAAACCATCTGCACATTTGAAATCTGAAATTTGCGCATCTGCCCTCACATCAAATCAGCATCGGCCAAACTGGTAAAGCCATTGTCGGTGATAATGAGGTGATCAAATATACTGATATCAAGTAGCCTGCCGCCTGCAATTAATTTTTTGGTGAGTGTAAGATCTTCCTGGCTGGGCTTCAAATTACCCGATGGATGGTTATGTACCAATATAATCCCACTGGCCTGGTGCTGTAAGGCGGCGTGAAAAATAATTTTAGGATCACATATCGTTGCGGCCAAGCCACCTTTGCTTATCAGCTCCCTGCCTAACACTTTTTGCGAGCGCCCCAGCAATATGATCCAAAACTCCTCGTGGTTCAAATCCACCAGGTGCCGGCGCATGATATTATAAGCATCGCGACTACTGCCAATGGTATCTACCGCTTTTGTTTCGCTGTCGTTACGCCTGCGGCCGATCTCTAATGCGGCAATGATAGATATGGCCTTGGCCTCGCCTATTCCTTTAAATTTAGATAATTCGCTAATGGAGGCTTTGCCCAGTTTATTCAAATCATTCTCGTAATGGTGCAGAATGCGCTTGCTGAGCTCAACAGCGGATTCGTTGCGGCTGCCCGAGCCTATCAGGATGGCAATCAGTTCGGCATCGGTTAAGGCCCGTCTGCCCTGTCCGCTTAGTTTTTCGCGCGGGCGATCTTCCTCGGCCCATGATTTTATACCGATCTTGTTATCGTAGTTTTCCACGGCATTAAAGTATGAAAAACCTTGCAAACAAAAAAAGGGATGATACCGATGGTAAAATCCCTTTTAATATTTTAGAAGCTAATGTTAGCTTAAAGTATTTACAAATTTAGTAAGCTTCGATTTATTGTTTGAAGCTTTGTTTTTGTGAATAACGTTCTTTTTAGCTAAACGGTCCAGCATAGAGATCACTTTAGTTAATAGAGCGCTTGCATCAGCTTTGCTGGTAGTGCCTCTTAATTTTTTAATAGCGTTCCTGGTTGTTTTAGCCTGGTACCTGTTGCGCAGACGCTTCGCAGCGTTTGATCTGATTCTTTTTAAAGATGATTTATGATTTGCCATCGTATAGCTTTGTTATTCTTTTTCTACTTATTTTAAGGACTGCAAATATAGGGCGATAAATTTAAATATGCAAGTTGTTTTTAATTTTAGTTTTCAAGTTAAATTCAGTTGCTTAGCTCGTTTTGGGAACTGTTAAACCCATCGGGGTTAAATTATTAAAACAAATTTAACCTAATGCTGCTTTTTTCAATAGTCAACCAACGCAACATGACAAGCAACAGCACAACCAGGTTCAGTAATCGGGTGGATGATTATGTGAAGTACAGACCCCACTACCCCAAAACTATTGTTGAATTTTTGGAGGATAATTATGCTCTATCCAGAGATAAATTAATTGCGGATATTGGAGCCGGTACAGGAATATCAACAGCATTATTCCTCACTGCCGGCTATAAAGTAATAGCCGTAGAACCCAACCTGGAGATGAGGAAGAAATCAATAGAACTATTGAACCTTTTTCCCGGATTTAAAGCTATAAATGGAACTGCCGAAAATACATGCCTTGAATCGGGCAGTTTGGATGCGGTTATAGCCGGGCAGGCATTCCATTGGTTTGATGCTGTAAAAACAAGGGCCGAGTTTAAAAGAATATTAAAGCCCGGTGGTTTTGTCGCGCTGATATGGAATGAACGAAAAACAGAATCGGATTTTGAAAAAGAGTATGATCAACTCATTATAAAACATGGTAAGGATTATGTTAAAGTTGACCATCGTAATATTGATAAGGAACACATCGGTGCTTTTTTTGCTCCCGAACCAGTTAAGCTGGAAGTATTGCAAAACAAGCAGATATTTGATTTTAATGGATTGGCCGGTCGGTTACTTTCCTCATCGTATATGCCTGCAAAAGATGAAACAGGGTATGAATCAATGATGGCCGATTTAAAAAACCTTTTTAATAAATATCAACAAAATGATGTGATCACCATTAATTATGACACCAAGCTTTATGTAGGAAAATTATAGTTCCTCTGCCCTAAAACTCAAAACTTAAACCCATATTTACTTCATGAAGCGGAGTATCGTTTTAGGTTTATCAGGCATCGGTTTAATTATACTCTGCTCGTCATGGGGTTTCTTTGCCCATTATCGCATCAACCGCATGGCCGTTTACACCCTCCCCAAAGGCATGTCACCTTTTTACAAGGCCAACATCAACTATATTGTTGAACATGCTGTAAGCGCCGATAAACGCCGTTACGTTGACTCTACAGAAGCACCCAGACATTTTTTTGATGCCGACCACTATGGCAAACACCCCTGGGCCGCCATGCCCCAGAAATGGACCGACGCGGCAGCCAAATATTCGGCAGATACATTGGATAAGTATGGTACAGTTCCATGGACCATACAATACCAGTATTATAAACTGGTGCGGGCGTTTAAGGCTCATGATACCACTGCCATTCTCAACACATCAGCCAACCTGGGTCATTACATTGCCGATGCTCATGTGCCCTTACATCTTACCCAAAACTATAATGGCCAGTTGAGCGACCAAACCGGTATACACGGTTTATGGGAAAGCCGCATACCCGAACTTTGCAGCGATAAGTATAATTTAAAGGTTGGTAAGGCGCATTACATTGAAAACCCTTTGGCTGAGGCATTCAGGATCTGCCGCACATCCTTTAAAAGTGTGGATACCGTATTGCGTTTTGAAAGAATTTTGACCAGAAGTTTCCCGGCTGATAAGAAATACAGCATGGTGCTGCATGGCAAAAAAGAGATCAAAGATTATTCACCAGCCTATACCCTGGCCTATCAAAAAATATTAAAAGGCATGGTTGAACGGCGAATGCGTGCGTCAATCCTCTCGGTTGGTAGTTTCTGGTATTCGGCATGGGTTGATGCCGGCCAGCCAGATCTCCCTTCGGTTACTATCAGCATTAAAACATCCCCCCGTTTACCCAAAGCGGCAAAAGAGTAGGTTTTTTTTAATAAAGTTTAATATTATACTGTTTGCCTTTTACGTTTAACAGTGCGGCCTTTTACAGCGGCGTAAATTGGCGGAATAATTGATATCAGGATGATGGCTACGCCAACCAGTGAGAAGTTCTTTTCAAAAAAAGGAACCTTGCCCAGCCATAATCCCGCAAACAGGAAAACAACTATCCATGAAGCCCCGCCAATAATATTATACAAGCTGTACTTTAAAAATGGCATCCGGCCAACCCCCGCCACAAATGGCGCAATGGTACGGATGATAGGCATAAACCTGCTAAAAATAACAGCCTTTGCTCCATGTTTATCAAAAAAAGCCTTGGTTTTTAAGTAGTAATCCAGCTTTAATATCTTGTTATGTTCCTTAAATACTTTTGGGCCCAAAAAGTTGCCCAACAAATAATTCACCGTATTGCCGGCAAACGCGGCTACAATCAATATAATAGTTAATAAATAAATATCCAGGCCCGATTTTTCGCCGGCTATAAGGGCGCCTGCTGCAAACAACAATGAGTCGCCGGGTAAAAAAGGAGTAACAACAAAACCGGTTTCCGCAAAAATGATGGCAAACAATATCAGGTACGTCCAACCCTGGTATGCACTGGTTATTTGTACCAGGTGCTTATCAATATGCAGTATAAAATCGATGATACTTTTTATTACTTCCACTTTTTTAAATTTTGCCCAAAAATAGAAATATAAAAAGAATTGCCACTATTGGGTAGCTTTTATCAATAAATTATTAGTTAAAACCGCTGCGCCAAAGGCAACAGAATCTGTACGCCCCACAATACCCTGGGTATAAATTGTATATGCACGACCATCCAAAAGCGTCACATTTTTTAGCGTATATTCTACTTTTGATGGGGTGCTATGCACGTTTATGGTGAAATTATAATTACCTGTAGGTATACTGATATATGGCGAAATGGTATTAAACGACCGGTTGCTAAATGCCAGTGTGTCATTCGCCCGCAAATCAAGCGTAGGCGATGTGGGTGATGTGTGTACAAACCTCACTTTAGCCCTTCCAATTGGTGGCAGGGTTGCGGTATCTAATGATAGTAAAGAATTTTTAATGGTACTATCTTTCAGGAAACCTGTCAAAAAAAGCGTGTATTTGGCGTTGGCTCTTAATACCGTATCAATTTGAAAAGGAATATTTAATGCCGCCGCGGTAGCTGTTCTGAATTGTAATGGAGGGGTAATGGTTGACAAAAAAAAGTAACCAGAATTAGTGGGATAAGTATAAGTGACTCCATTACCCTGCTTTAAAGAGTTTTGATATAAATTTAATGGCTGCACATCTGAGCTTAAATTGATGATCTGTATCTGCGTGTTTGAGTTCGATATGTTAGTTGATTTACCGCACGATGCTATAAAAGGAAGCAACATAATTACTACGGCAAACGTAAATAATGAAACCAATAAACCGCTTTTATTTTGATTAACCATTAATGTACTTTTATTTGTTTGTTATAAAGCCGGTACCAAAGCTTGCTGCATTTTTTATACTGCCATAGCCATAATAGGTATATATGCCCCCCGCTGTAAGCGTAACCGTATCCCGCACTACCGGGGTTAACGGCACCGATGACTGATAAATAGCCAAATCAACTATGCCTGCCTTAACCAATACGTAAGGAGTAGTTGTTTTATAACTTACGCCGGTAAATTTCACCTCGTTTAATGTACCCTCAAATTTCAAATCAAGCGCTACAGCATCGGGTGAGGCATTTACAAACCGCACTTTTGCCAAACCACTGGTATCAGCAACCAATACATCGGCAGTTTTAAATATATCATTTTCGGTTGTGCCCGATACGTACAATGAGTAAACCGAATCTTTACTAAAATTAAGCGATTTACTAAACGACGGCACCGAACTACCACCAATCTTAACCGAGTAATTTTGCGCTCCGGCCAAAACAGCAACATAACCCAATGTTCCGCCGGGGTAATAGGTGGTGGTATTATTAATGCGGGTGCCGTTCAAATAAAAATTAATATTATTGGTTGATGCGTTTATCAGGTTAACCCGGGTTGCGGTTGTTGCGGTGGGTGCATCGCTATTTTTTTTACAGGATGCCCAACATGCCACAGCCACAATCATAAACAAAGCTTTTATCCTGGTATCCATATTAATTATAAGCTATATAACTGTTTACCGTAATTTTTGTTATCACCGGCGAACAAAAAAGTCCGGTTTTTAAAGCCGGACTCGATTTTGGATTTATAATTTAAGTTAACACTTAAGCATAACTATTGAGCATAACCGGCATAACCAGCATCAGCACATCTTCATTTTCATCACCACCCTGTGGCAGCAATAAGCCCGCACGATTAGGTGTTGACATCTCCAAAGATACTTCTTCGCAACTTAAATTCTTCAACATTTCTATTAAAAAACGTGCATTGAAGCCAATTTCCATGTCTTCGCCCTCATACTGGCAGCTTAAACGCTCGTGCGCCTCGTTAGCAAAGTCAATATCTTCTGATGATATGTTCAGCTCGCTGCCATTGATTTTAAGCCTTACCTGGTGGGTTGTTTTGTTGGCATAAATAGCCACACGGTTTAACGATCCCAGGAAGGTAAGCCTGTCTATTATTAATTTATTAGGATTGTTTTGTGGAATAACCGCCTCATAATCAGGGTAACGCTCATCAATTAAACGGCAAACCAGGTTAATATTACCAAACTTAAAAAACGCGCTGGTTGAATTATACTCAACAGATACATTTACATCATCACTTGGTAAGGATGATTTAAGCAATGTTAATGCCTTTTTAGGCAATATGAACGATGTTGCGCTTGCAGCCTTAGCATCCTTACGACGGTAACGTACCAGCTTATGCGCATCGGTTGCCACAAATGTTAGATGTTGCTGGCTTAACTGGCAAAAAACACCTGTCATGGCGGGGCGCAACTCATCGTTACTTACCGCGAAAATGGTTTTATTAATAGCCTCGGCTAAAACAGATGCAGGTAAATTTACTGATGATGCATTTTCAACAACAGGTATTTTCGGAAAATCTTCACCATTCTCGCCGCTCAGCTTGTATTTACCGTCGCCGGCATTTATTTCAATGGCGAAGGTAGTATCATCAACAGAGAAAGCTACAGGCTGCTCTGGTAATGATTTTAGGGTCTCTAACAAAATACGCGATGGTATAGCTATGCGGCCATTCTCCTTTGCTTCAACAGTTAAGGAGGTGGTCATGCTGGTTTGCAGATCGGTAGCAGAAATGGTTAAGTTTCCTTCCTTTATCTCAAACAAAAAGTTTTCCAATATAGGCAATACGGTGCTGTTACTTAACGCGCCGCTTACCGCTTGCAGTTGTTTGAGTAAGGTTGTGGTAGAAACAATAAATCTCATATGGGTCTAATTAATCTATCAAAAATATAAAATTTAATGGGCATACTTTCGCTTGCGGATATAATGTTGAAAAATAGCACATATTAACACTAAAGCAAGTGGGCCTGCTGTATTTACCAGTTGCCAGTACAATTTTTCGTTACGGATACGGGCCCTGTTCAGCAGGCGAATCTTTATCTCTTTGGTACGCAGCGCAATAAGGCCAGAATCATCGGTCATATAATCGGCAATATTGAGCAGCAGATTTCTATTGCCGTAGGTTTGCTGTGTATAACGGTCATATCCCAACGGAAAAGGCGAACCATCCCCTCCCACCTGGTTCTTTAAAATATCGCCATCGCTTATCACCACCATCTTTGTGGGCACGCTTTCTGGCAGTATACTCACCTGCTCATTTAAACTATCAGGTAATGGGCGATTGCGCCAGTTTGATATAAATTTACCTTCCAAAAGCACGCCAACAGTTTTTGGTGTACTTTGAAAATCCTTAGGATTTGGTTCCTGCTCCAGCGCCTGTAAGGATAGCACATGGGGCGCACTCATCTTTTTATTATAAGGAGATGATGTTAACAGGATTGTTTTCTTAATGTCTTTGGTTTCGAGCAGATCAATTGTGCTTACAAATTCACTGTGAATAGCATCCAGGTTTTTTACTATGGGATGCTTTGAAACCGGCATAAACAAGGGGTTAAACAACCAGGGCAGCATCTGGATCTGCGCCTGCCCACCAACATTACCAGTACTTACTGGTATTGGCGAACAGTTCATATCTGCTATAAGGTCATAATTGACACGTACCCCATACCTGAAAAGCTGATCATCAAGATTCAATTGTTTTGCAAAGGCCAGTTGCTCGCCGCCATGCCCGCGCAGGCTATCCAGTTCGGCACTTACCTGGTCAATAGTCCATAGTACACGGCCACCACGCATAATATATTGGTCGAGCTTAAATTTCTCCAGTTCGGTAAATCTCCTGTCGGGTTTAGGGATCACCAGTAGTTTGATGTTTTGTAATGCTTTAAATGGAATAGTTGCCAGGTTTAGCCTGCCAACCTCAAACCCATCTGATAAAGCTTTCATAGCATCATTCAATTGCAGATCGGTTAATTCATGATGCCCTTCGGTAAAACCAATTTGTTGCTTGCCACCGCTTACCGCTTTTTTTATAGCCGATGAAAAGGCGTATTCTAAATTCTGAATAGAATTATTTAATTGTTCTTCTTCTGATGAACCTATCCGGGTTTGTATTAAATTTACTACTACTTCCTTGTCGCCCGTTTTTACAACAGCTTCCGGGAATATCAATTTTTCAGATACGCCGTCGTCGGTTTTAAAACTTAGCTTTTGTCCCACCACACCTTTTGCTCCCAAATCCTCATAGGTTTGCTTTTGCTGATCGGGAGATAAATTTTTGATAGATGCAATTAGGTCGACAAATTCAAATTGCAGGTGATGATGACTATAGGCGCTTAAATCACTAAGCATATCCTTTGTGGCATTTTGCAGGCGTTTCATCCCGCCAGGCAAACCATTGCCCTGCAGGTAAACAGTAACCTTTACCGGCTTCGGCAGGCCATCCATGATCTGCCTGCTTACTGATGATATGGTAAAACGCTTCTCGGTAGTAAAATCAATCCGGGTAAAAGCATATTGCGATAGTACGCCCAGGGCGATAAATACCGCTAACAGGCCGATCATGATTGTACCGCGCAATTCTTTTTGCCGCTGTTTTATCAGTACAAATAAGGTAAGCCAGGTAAATATCCCCGCTAACAGGATAAAGTAAACCAGGTCGCGGGTATCAAGTACACCGCGGCTTACAGACTGGTAATGTTGTGTTATACCTAAACTCTGCAAACCAAGCTCCTGCAGGGATAACAGCTGACTTAAAGAATCAAAACCGCTATAGAAAAAGAAACACAGGAAAACAGCTACAGTAAAAGCTATGATTTGATTTTTGGTGATAGAGGAGGCAAACAGACCAATAGCAGCAAATGCCGCGCCTAATAAAAACAAGCCGATGTATGATCCTATAACTGCTCCACTATCAATATTGCCCTGCGGCGTACCCAGCGTACTTACCGAAAAATAATAAACCAATGTAGGCAGCAGTGCAAAAAGTACAATAAGCAGGCAGGCAAAATATTTGCCCAGCACTATTTCCCAATCTTTTAAGGGGCGTGTAAAAAGTAATTCGAAAGTACCCTCCTTACGTTCCTCAGCTAATGACCTCATGGTAATAGCCGGTATCAGGAACATGAACAGGTATGGAGCGGTACTGAAAAGGCTTTCGAGCCCGGCATAGCCATAATCCAGGATGCTGGAATCTGGAAACACCCACAGGAATAAGCCCAGCACCAATAAAAATACGCCAATGGTAACATAGGCTACCAGCGAACTGAGGTATGATATTATTTCTTTTTTTAAGATGCTAAGCACTGCTGTATATTTATGCTGAAACGCCGAAATTACAACAATAATACACTAAAGCAAAGGTGTACTTTTGAATTATAAAACTTAAAAATCGCCATAACAAAAAAGTCCCGCTAAATAATACCGGGACCTCATGCAAGGATATTTACTTAATAGTTTTTTAATAAAAACTCAATATCCCCAATTACTAAAATTATCTACGGCAACCAAACTAACAACAAAAAGAGTTGCCGCCGCTACACAGCCCACTACCAATGCTATTGTAGCGCCGGGTTTCTTTTTTCGTTCCTCAAAATTTACATGATCTGAATCCCAATTTACAACCTTACCCTGCTCATCAAAGGTGAATTTTACGTACTTGTTAAAGGGTGTAAATTTATCAGTAGTTACCGTATTATGATTTAAACTGCCGTAAACGGTATTATATGTTCCATCGATTCCCACTTTTGTTTTTGAATGATAAAGGTTGGATGAAGTATCACAATTGTAAAGCCATTCGGTAAGGTGGTTTGCTTCTCGTTTTTCGTCGGGAACGCCAAATTGTTTCATAACACCATCTTTGGTGTGGTAGCTTACCATAACCTGTTTATGGGAATGGATTTGTTTACTGCAGCTGCATAATGACATCAAACCATTAATGCTTGCTAATACAATTAATAATGTTTTCATGATATTTTATTTTTAGGTTATTTAAAGGCCTGGCAACATTTTCCAGGCTTTAAACTTATCATCAAAACCGGGATTATTAGCTATAAAATGAAATAGCAGATTGTAATAGTAGATAAATGTAGTGATAATTACATCTGATTACAATGATCTGTATTACAGGATATTAATTATTTTCACAAATTATTTAGTGGGCCGATTTTCTCTTTCTCAAAGTGGCCTTTGATGCCTGTAATTTTACTAAAATATCATCAGGAAGGTGCAGGTATCAACCTAACCGTTTTTATCGCAATAAAAAATCATCGCAATAAAAAAGCCCCGGCAAATGCCCGGAGCCCTGGTATTTAGGTTTAATGAAATTACAACCCCAAACTAAATGCAGCGCTTAATGCAAGCCTGCCATAATTGCCCTGGTAATAATTTAAGCTCGCGCTCTCGAAACGATTTTCGTAGCCTAAACTTAAATCTAAGCCTGCTTTACCCGATGAGCCAAAGCGAAAAGAATAACCCAGGTTGGGCGAAACCAATAATGCAAGCGTTTTATCGGTATAATACTCATGGGGCGAGTTTACATTTAGTGATGCCCCAATATTACCCTCAAAGTATAGTTTGTTGGCTATATAAACCCTTGCGCCTATTTCTAACGGAACAAAGGCAGCGGCCGAATAATTAACATGCGTACCACCACCATTGCCAGGATTAATATAAGAATAGAACCGGGTTTGGGGAATAAAAAAGCTGTACCCTGATGTAAGCGTAAGGCTCAGGGGTATAGATTTAACAGGTATTTCATACTTTACTAAAAATCCGCTGGCGTAGGTATAATTGTCGGCAGCAGCGCCTAATGCACCACCATATATAAAACCAGCGCTAACGCGTGGGTGCGTGTTGTAGTTAGTTTGCGCATGGGCATCAACTGCAAAGCCAGTTAAAATTGCCATTGCAAGCAATAATTTCTTCATATAAGTGATAAGGTTATTCATGGTTAAGGCATTTGAAATCTTTACGTTAGCAAGTTTGCAAATGCAACAAACCAGGTAAAATAATATGTGCCTTGTAAATATTTAATAAAAAACCCCGGTATCTAATACCAGGGTTCATCAATACTTTTTTTATTTGATTACAAACCAAGGCTAAAAGCCACATGGCAAGCAATCTGGTTGTAATTACCATAACCACCCGCAGTGTAGGAGTTACCCATGCCATCGTTATATAAAATAATGCTTTTGCTACTTTCCAAACGGGTTTCATAGGCCAGGCTAAGATCCAGGCCAAACTTTTGAGACGAGCCAAACCTAAAACCATAACCTATGCTTGGCGAAAGAACCAATGCAACAGTTTTGCTGGTATAATCGCTGTGGTTGGAGTTAAGGTTAAAGGAAGCGCCGGCTGCACCTTCAAAAAATAGTTTGCCGGCGTATACACGGGCACCCAACATAACGGGAGCAAATGATGCCAGTGAACCGCTGCTATAATTACCTTCATTGCTGTTGTAGCCAAAATAGTAACCGTCTTTTGACACAAAAAAAGTATAAGCTGCCGAAGCGGTGATACTTACCGGGCTTGATGCTATAGGAAATTCAAGCTTTACATCTACACTGCCCGCTGCGGGATAATCGCCGGAGTGTGATCCTATTGTGCCACCGGCTCCAAAACCAGCGCTTAATCTGGGTGTACGGTCTGCATCGCCTCCAAAGGATTGGGCGTTGGCGCTAACAACAGCGCATAATAAAACAACTAACGCAAGTACGTTTTTTTTCATATGATTATAATAAGGTTAAGTGGCGCAAACTTAGCTGATTAAATTCATTTATCAATTGGTAAGACTAATAAAAATACCTTCAAGCGTACTTTTATTATTTTTACCCAGCAAGCCTTTAAGGGTATCATCGGCTACTATTTTTCCCTTGTTAATAATGATCACTTTATCGCATACAGCTTCAACTTCCTGCATGATATGGGTAGATAGGATAATGGTTTTGGTTTTACCCAGATCGGTAATTAACTGGCGAATGCCAATAAGCTGATTAGGATCCAGGCCGGATGTGGGTTCATCCAGTATCAGCACATCGGGATTGTGCAGAATTGCCTGGGCAAGCCCCACACGCTGGCGGTAGCCTTTAGATAGCTGCCCTATTTTTTTATGCTGCTCGGGCCCAAGGCCGGTTTGCTCAATAACTTCGGCTATGCGCTTTTCGGGCTCCTGCATTTTATGGATGCCTGCAATGAACGCCATCGACTCTTTTACATACATATCCAGGTAAAGCGGGTTACTCTCTGGCAGGTAGCCAATGTGCCTGCGTACATCAAGCGACTGGCTCACTACATCAAACCCGCATACAGATGCCGTACCCGATGTTTGTGGTATAAAGCAGGTAAGTATCTTCATGGTGGTTGATTTACCCGCGCCATTTGGCCCCAGGAAACCCAGCACGCCGGGCCCGGCAGTAAAACTAATACCATCAACCGCTTTTTGATCGCCGTAAACTTTTGTCAATGCTTCTACCCGGATACTCATGCCGTAAAATTAGAAGAGTATTTCGGATTTCGGAATTTCGATTTCGGATTTATTTTAGATTGGGGGTGTCCGTCCGTCCGCAGGTGTCCGTTACCGTGGGACAGTGGCAATTAACAACTACCTCAATATAGTTACCGGTCCCGACAGTTTTTGGTTATCCTTTTGGGTGTCTATAATGTAATAATAGGTGCCGGCTGGTAGTTGCTTACCGTTCATTCGTCCATCCCAGGGGTATTGGTACCCTTTAGATTGATAAACAGCCGCGCCATAACGGTTGTAGATACTTACCGTGCAATTAGGATAAGATAGTAATGCTGCAATATTCCAGGTATCGTTACTTCCATCGCCGTTTGGAGTAAAGGCATTAGGTACAATTATTTTTACGGGTATTAATACAGAAACGGTGATGCTATTGGATGTAACCGATGGGTTAACAATACATTTGCCTTCAATAAGAATACCACAGGTAACCACATCGCCATCTGATAAGGTGTTAGAAGTAAAAGTGGCACTGTTGGTGCCTGCTATTTGCCCATTCACCATCCAGGTATATGCCGGTACAATCGGAACATTGGCAGATGCCGTTGCCTTGAAGGTGATAGGTGTACCTATATCAACCGTTGTTGCCGATGATGTGATAACCAACTCCGTAGTAACATTAGGATCGGCACTGAGCGAACCCGGGTTTGATACCGGCGATGAAACCGGCGCACATTGATCATTATTGGTAACTATACAGGTAATCACATCGCCGGTTTTTAAGGTGGTACTGGTGTAAACCGCACTGTTATCGCCGCTGTTATTACCGTTCAGCCTCCATTGATAAGTTGGGTTATTGCCGCCGTTTGTGGGCGTTGCGGTATAGGCTAGCAATAGCCCATCGCAACTAGCATAAAAATCGGGACTGATTTTTACTGATGGCGTTATCAGAGGGTTTACCGTTAACGTTTGTGAAACCGGTAAAGCTTCATTATATAAATTACTCCCACCTTGCGAAACAGTGATAGTAGCACTACCAGGGCCCGCAATATGAATATCCCCTACTTGTGAAACGGTAGCAACGGCAGGATTACTACTAATATAGGTAAGTGGAATAGTTGAATTTGAGCTTACAGCACCTGCAAAAAAATCAGCGTCACATGCCTTTTTAATGGCTATAGCCGGAAACACGATAACCTGGTCCTGAGTTATAGTATAGGGCACCGATACAGGGGCGGCATCACTATAATTCTCGTTACCTTGCTGGTTTGCTGTAATAATTGTAATTCCCGGTGCAATTACATGGATCTGTCCGTCTGCCCCTAAATAAGCAACCGCCGGATTACTGCTGGTATAAGCTATTGGGGTTTCGTTATTGGTACTGGTAGCCTCGGGATGTAAAATATTATCAGCATCAATTTTAATTTTTACCGGAGGGGGGAAGGTAATTACTGATGGCTTTAATATTATAGAAAGTACCACTTCTAAATTTAAGGTAGTGCTGTTGCTTCCACCTCCATTGTAAGCCGTAATTGTATAATTTGTTGCTGGCCATAAAACGGTGGGCGTACCTGTAATAATACCGGTTTTAGGATCAAAAATCAAACCAGCAGGCAAGGCTTTATCTATGGTATAACCTGATATAATTATTTTCCGGATCAGTCTACGGCCATTTTCAGCCAAAAATAAATTACCCTTACCATCCAAAACTAATCCAATGGGCGAAATAAAAGAACCCGAAAGTGTGGTAACTACACCCGCCGGACTTATTCTTTTAACAGTAGAACTGTATTGGTCGGTAACATACACATTACCTGTACCATCAACCCTCACATCACGCGGAAAATTTAGCCCTCTAGCAAATGAAGTTACGTCCCTTGCCGGCGTAATTTTTCGTATTGCATTATTGCCTGCATCTGCAACATACAAATTCCCTGAAACATCAAGTCCAACTCCAGTAGGCGTACTAAAAGCTGCCGCCGACCCATTAGCATTTTTAAATCCCGCATAACCATTGCCCGCATAAGTTGTTACTACTCCCGCGGCTGTTATTTTTCTAATTAAGTTATTGCCCTGATCGGCTACGTAAACATTGCCAGCCGCATCAACTGCTAAACCCCTCGGCCCGTTAAACCGTGCCTGCGAACCAGTACCATTGACCGAACCGAGCACCTGCGCTTTTCCGGCAAAGGTTGTTACCAAACCGTCAGGGGTAATTTTTCTTATCAAAGCATTTCCCAGGTCGCTTACATACAAATTGCCGTTATTATCCATAGCCAGTGCGTCTGGCTCATAAAATGATGCAGCAGCACCTAACCCATCCGCATAACCGATTGAACCTGACCCGGCAAAAATTGACGAATTTCCGGAAGGAGTAACCTTATAAATAACGTTTCTGTCAAAATCTCCTACATAAATGTTTCCGGCAGCATCCGTTGTAACCCCGGCCACTATACCAAAATTACCGGGACCAGCAGCGATACTTGCTGTGCCATATATTGTAGCAGGGACCGCGCCGCCTGTATTTGCAGGTGCCAAAGGCGTTATGGGCTTGTTAATTACATAAACATGCGGAGTTGTATACTTTATTGCCGGCGCCTGGGCATATATGTACTGTGTATTAAATATCAATAAAACAACCAGTAATACAGCTGAAAACCAAGTAGAAACAAACGACCGCATAAATAACCTAACCATGTGATAAAGTGCGCCAAAAGTAGGTTATTTTCACAACAAACCGATATTATTTGTGGCGATGTTATTGCCGCCCCTACCGCTCAAATACCACCAGATCTGCACTTGCACCCAGCCCAGTTAAAATACCGTTAATGGCTTCCACCATTGGGTCGGGGCCGCAGATGTAGAAGTGTTTGGTAAAATCGCTTACTTCAGTTTTTAAAAACGCTTCGTTGATGCGGCGGGTATCGTGAATGCTATCCTTTTGGGCGCTTATTAAAAACAGCGCATCGGGACCGAGCATACTTTTGAGTTCATCAGCCAAAATAATATCCACATCCGTTTTGTTACTGAAAAATAACTTGTTGCCTGCAAGCTTCCTCTCTTTATTTAAATGCCTTAAAATGGCTATAAAGGGGGTAATACCAGCACCGCCGGCAATAAAGTAACCAGGGCCCTTGTATTCTATAGCACCCCAGGCATCACGCAGTATCAATTCGTCGCCGGCATTTAATTTGCTCAACTGGTTGGTAACGCCTTCATCACTATCGGGGTATATTTTTATGGTGAACTCGAGGTATGGGTCATCGGTAAGGCAGGTAAAGGTGAAGGGATTTTTTTTATCCTTCCAACCATCCTGATTTATGGATAGCTCTGTTGCCTGCCCCGGTGTAAAGGTAAAACCGGCAGGTTTTTCCAGCCTGAATTGTTTAACATTATGGGTTACGTACCGGGTTGAGATGATCTTTACAATGGTTTCCATAGGGCTTATCAGTTATTTAAAGCTAACTAATAAAAGTGTTTTTTTATCAATTAGTTTTAACTCCTTTAATGATTTGGGGATTTCGGAATTGGGATTTCGGATTTGGGGATCTGCTCTTACAAGTGTCCGTCCGTTCGGAAGTGTTGGACACCTGCGGACGGACGGACACCCCTCGTTGGATTTGGGATTTCGGAGTTGGGATTTGGGATTTGATCATTTTAGTTTGGCAAACATGCAGGTGTCCGTCCGTTCAGTAGTGCTTGGACACCTGCGGACGGACGGACAGGTTTGTGAGATTTGGGAGTTGGAAATTGGGAGTTTGGTAAAGAAACATCGATGCCGTTAATGAGACTATCTTTATTAACTTCAACCTACCCTTACCGCAAATGAAATTAAAGTTTAAAATAAGCCAATCAACTAACCTCCATCCTCAATTATAACCGGCAAAATAGTATCGCTGTTGGATGATGGTAAATACAGGATTAACCACGTAACCGATAGCAGCGTTGAATTTGATGAAAACCCCTGGAAATTGATGTGGAATTTTGAGGCAGCGAAACGATTAGATGGCGGCAAATTTGAAATCAGCATGTTAAACAACGAGGCATTGATAACCTTTACCTGGTACAAAAACTTAATGGCAACAGTGTTGATACTGGCTGCCCTATCAATCACCTTAATACACGAGGGTGAATACTATGCCCCATTGTTTTTTGTTGCATTTTATATTATTGCCATATCTATAAACATAGTTACACTACGAAGTATAGCAAGAGAAATGCTAAATAAAATAGTTGAATAGTCTGCCTTATTTTTTTTTGCTGATGTAATTTTTAAAAACCGCGTTTTTTAAAAATACTTATCCAATAGCCTATATATATATTAGTATATATATATATGTGTGACCTTGACTGTGTACGGATGCACCCTGCCTGTAGAATATGTTGGTTTGTTTGGGTGTCCGTCCGCAAAGGGGAGTGAGACAGTTTCGGACACCTTGCGGACAGGGTTGAGTTCCTTTCCATCTGTTTGTCTGCCTGTCCGTCCGTCCCGGGAAGCCCATGTAACCGGACACCTTGCGGACACCTGGATTTGTATAAAATATACAACACCCTCTCAAATATACAGAAAATTCTTTAAAATAAAGAATAAAATTAATTTAAACGAAGGGAAAGGGTAGTAAATTGAAGGCAAACAACGTAAACTAACCAAGGCTACGACTCACCCTGTCGAGGCTACGCCCGACACCCCTCTCTTCAACTGCGTTGGAAAGAGGGGGCTGAAAATTTTAAATTAGCTTTTTTAACCCTCTTTCCGGCGCAGCCGAAGAGAGGGTCGACCGGCGAAGCCTGGTCGGGGTGAGTCTTCGCCAGCATACAGAGACGGTAGCCCGGTATAGCGGTGTCCGCAAAGCGTCCGCAAAACACGGTCACCGGGAACCGGACGGACACTTTGGGTCGATAACCGCAGCTGAGTTCTTTTTGTAGAGACGCATAATTGCGTCTCCCGCAGGACATTCAGAATTTGCAAGGATGATTTGCATGCCGGAGACGCAATTATGCGTCTCTACAGGAAGATGTATTTTGCCCCAAAACACACCTTTCGCCTTTTACCTTTTACCTTTCCGCCTAAATTGTATCTTTGCAGCTATTATGAGCAAATCAACCGACGAACTTTTTAAAAATGTTATATCGCACGCCAAAGAATATGGCTTTGTTTTCCCTTCCAGCGAGATCTATGATGGTTTAAGCGCTGTTTATGATTACGGCCAGAATGGTGCCGAATTAAAGAACAACATTAAAACCTACTGGTGGAAAGCCATGGTGCAGATGCATGATAACATTGTTGGTATTGATAGTGCCATATTTATGCACCCCAAAATTTGGAAAGCCAGCGGCCACGTTGATGGTTTCAGCGACCCGATGATCGATAACAAGGATTCAAAAAAACGTTACCGTGCCGATCAGCTTTTGGAGGATAAGATTGACCGTTACGATAAAGATGGCAAGACTGATAAAGCGGAAGCTTTACAGCACGATATGGATGAGGCCCTTAAAAATGAGGATCTGCCCCGTTTAAAGGAACTTATTATTGAGCATGACATTGCCTGCCCTGTAAGCGGTACCCGTAACTGGACAGATGTACGCCAGTTTAACCTGATGTTTAGCACCCAAATGGGCGCTGTAGCTGATGATGCGGATGTGGTTTACCTTCGCCCGGAGACTGCTCAGGGAATCTTTGTAAACTACCTTAACGTGCAAAAATCGGGCAGGATGAAAATCCCTTTCGGTATTGCGCAAATAGGTAAGGCTTTCCGTAACGAGGTTATTGCCCGCCAGTTCATTATCCGCATGCGTGAGTTTGAACAAATGGAAATGCAATACTTTGTACGCCCTGGCACGCAAAAAGAGTGGTTTAACCAATGGAAAGAAGCCCGTTTAAAATGGCACCTTGCCCTGGGTACCGATGCTGCCAAATACCGCTACCACGAACACGTAAAACTGGCCCACTATGCCGATGCTGCCTTTGATATTGAGTTTAACTTTCCGTTTGGCTTTAAAGAAGTAGAAGGAATACACAGCCGTACAGATTTCGACCTGAGTCAGCACCAGAAATTCTCGGGTAAAAAACTGCAATATTTTGACCCCGAGGTTGATCCTGAAACGGGCAAACCTTATGGTAACTATATCCCTTATGTAATTGAAACCTCTATAGGTTTAGACAGGATGTTCCTGTTAACCATGATTAACGCGTTCGAGGAGGAAGACCTGAGCACCGAAGAGAAACAGGATAGCCGTACCGTACTGCGCCTGCACCCTTGCCTGGCCCCGGTTAAAGCTGCTATTTTCCCACTAACCAAAAAAGATGGTTTGCCAGAGAAAGCCCGCGAAATTATGGATAGGCTGAAGATTGATTTCAACATACAATATGAAGAGAAAGACGCCATTGGTAAACGCTACCGTCGCCAGGATGCCATTGGTACACCTTTCTGCATCACAGTTGATCACCAGACTTTGGAAGACGATACCGTAACCATCCGTTACCGCGATACCATGGCCCAGGAGCGTGTAGCATCTGCCGATCTGGATAAGATCATTGGCGACCAGGTGAGCTGGAGAAACCTATTGAAGTAAAAAAGCTATTACTCATTGTCATTCCGACGAACAACGGAATGACACGAGCACTGGGGTGAGGAGGAATCTTATATAAGCGACAAGCAAACATGCAGGTCGTATAAGATTTCTCCTCACCCCTTTCTTTTTCCCTACGCCTGTTCGTTCGAAATGACATAGAGTGTTTGATTATAGCAATAATCTTACATATTAAGTTTGTGTTAACCCGCCCATCTATGTAAAATGATTATGTAATTTTGACTACAATCATTACTATCATGAAACAAAAGCTACTCATTTGCTTAGCAATATTAGCAACCTCATTAACTACCTACGCCCAAACGCCGGGTAAAATAGCCCAAACCGGGCAGGTATTATTACCCAACGGCTGGAAACTTAGCCCGGCAGGCACCTCATTACCCCTTGGCGATCTGCCTTTAAACATCCAGCTATCCACATCGGGCAAGCTGCTTGCAGTTACCAATAACGGCCAAAGCACGCAGTCGGTTCAACTTATTGATCCAAAGAACGAAAAGCTATTGGATGAAAAAGTGGTACGCAAATCATGGTATGGTCTTACTTTTAGTCACGATGAAAAGAAACTGTACGCATCAGGCGGTAATGACAACTGGATCTACGTTTTCAATATAAACAATAATAAGCTTGGCACACCGGATACCATTAAGCTGGCGGCCCAGTCATGGCCTAACAATAAGGTATGCCCAACCGGGATGGCTATTAATAAAAGTGATACCCGCCTGTATACCGTTACAAAAGAGGACAGCACTTTATACATTGTAGACCCGGCAGCAAAGAAAATTGTAAAACAGGTAAAACTCCCGGCCGAAGCCTATAGCTGCCTGTTATCTCCCGACGAAAAAACGCTTTACATCTCCCTATGGGGCGGCGATGAACTGGGCTTTTACAACATTGCCACACAAACCCTTAGCACAATAAAAACCGAAAGCCACCCTAACGAGCTGCTTTTGAATAAAAAGGGCAATTACCTGTATGTGGCCAATGCTAATGACAATTCGGTTTCGGTGGTAAATACCGCCAGTCATAAAATAATAGAAACCATAGCAGCAGCCCTTTACCCTACCCGCCTAACCGGTTCCACAACTAACGGACTGGCTTTATCAACCGATCAAAAAACGCTGTACATTGCCAATGCCGATAATAATTGCCTTGCAGTATTTGATGTTACTAAACCCGGCAGCAGCCGCAGCATGGGCTTTATCCCGGTAGGCTGGTACCCTACCAATGTAAAAGTACTGGGTAAAAAAATACTGGTTGCCAATGGCAAGGGTTTTACATCAATGCCCAACCCTAAAGGCCCTCAACCCATCCTTAAAACCGACAACAGCGGTTACAAGCAGGGCGCTACCAACAGCCGTGAGCAATACATTGGCGGGCTGTTTAAAGGTGCACTATCATTCATCAACACACCAGGAGCAGAGCAGCTTAAGGCCTATACCAAACAGGTGTATGCCAACACGCCCTTCAGTAATAAAATTGCTAAAACAGCCCACGGCGAGCAGGGTAACCCTATCCCAAGGCGCATGGGCGAAAAATCGCCTATTAAATATGTGTTCTATATCATCAAAGAAAACCGCACTTACGACCAGGTTTTAGGCGATATGCCGCAGGGTAACGGCGATACTTCATTATGTATCTTCGGTAAAAAAACTACGCCAAACCACCATGCTATAGCCAATGAGTTTGTTTTGTTAGATAACTTTTATGTAGATGCCGAAGTAAGTGCCGATGGCCATAACTGGAGCATGGCAGCCTACGCTACCGATTTTGTGGAGAAAACCTGGCCAACCAGCTATGGCAGTCGCGGTGGTAATTATGATTTTGAAGGAACCCGCAAGGCAGCCTACCCGCGCGACGGCTTTATATGGGATTATTGTAAACGTGCCGGTATAAGCTATCGCACTTATGGTGAGTTTGTGAGTGATGGCAACCCCGGCAAAGCGAACTTAAAATCGCTGGAAGGGCACTATTGCAAACAAGCTCCCGGCTTTGACCTCAACGTGAAGGATGTGAAACGGGTAGCTATCTGGGCACATGATTTCGATTCCCTGTTAACTATAAATGCTGTACCAAGGTTTAACAGTGTACGCATCTCCAATGACCATACCAGCGGACAAAGGAAGGGCGCCATATCGCCTACAGCCGCCGTCGGCGATAACGATTTGGCTATAGGCCAGTTCATCGAGCACCTTTCAAAAAGCCCAATCTGGAAAGAATCGGTAGTGTTTATTTTAGAAGATGATGCCCAGAACGGTCCGGATCATATTGATGCACACCGTTCGCCTGTGTTTGTTGCCGGGCCTTATGTAAAGCGTAACGCGGTTATCCATGGCATGTATTCCACATCGGGCGTATTGCGTACCATCGAACTGATATTAGGTCTGCCGCCGATGAGCCAGTATGATGCCGCCGCTATGCCATTGTATGATTGCTTTACCAGCAAACCCGATCTTACACCTTACATAGCTAAACAAGCCCAGGTTGACCTTGAGCAACGCAACATCGCGGTGAATGAAAGTAGTAAACGATCTGAACTGTTCAATTTTGCCAAAGAAGACGCCGCGCCTGACATTGACCTTAACGAAGTGATATGGAAATTTGTTAAAGGGGAAACGGCAGTAATGCCTGCACCAAAACGCAGCGCTTTTGTAATTTTAGAGCAGAAAAAAGAACAGGATGAAGATTGATTTTGTCTGAACCGGAATTTATAGAATTTATAGAATTTACCTTTTTCTTTTAGGCTGTCTAAAAATAAAAAACAGGTCGTCATTGCTGTAAAGGTCAGATAATTCGGTAACAGAATTAGCTTTAACTAATAAAGCTAAAAGTTATGCGGAACATAAACAACGATCTTACCTTAAAGCGAAATTACCTGAGCAAGTACCGTTTTTTAATCGGTGAATATGAACAGGTAAAGCGTGGTGAACATACTATTTTTAGGTTTGCCAAAGATTTCTATTCAGCTCATGATACCGATCCGAGAAGTTTTTTAAAGTATTATAACCGTTTTAAGCAGTCAGGT
>NZ_JBFUCX010000013.1:0-225711 GCF_056405015.1 Mucilaginibacter sp. P2_A4
GATGAAGGATATTAAAGTTATAGGAATAGATCTTGGCGCTACAAACATACGCGGGGCGGTAGTAACGGGAAATGCCCTATCTGATATTGTTTCGGCACGTATCCATAGTGATGGTTCTGTTGAGGATGTGCTGAATGATATTTACCAGGTGGTGGATGCTTTGATAGATGATTCGGTAAAAGCGATAGGCATCGGTGTACCCAGCGTAGTGGATGTAGCGGAGGGTATTGTTTATGATGTGCTGTATATTCCCTCGTGGATAGAAGTGCCTTTGAAAAAATTAATGGAGGCACGCTATCATGTCCCCGTTTTTGTAAATAACGATGCCAATTGCTTTGCCGTGGGCGAGTATCATTTTGGGAAAGGCAACGGGGTTGATTCTATGATTGGTTTAACACTGGGTACTGGTTTAGGTGCCGGTGTAATCATTAATAATAAGCTGTATGCCGGGTACAATTGCGGAGCGGGAGAGTTCGGCTTGTTCAATTACCTGGATAACATACTGGAGTATTATTGCAGCGGCTCTTTCTTTCAAAATGTGTACCAGTTGGATGGTATACAGGTTTTTGAGGATGCAAAAAAAAACGATGCCCGGGCGTTGACCTTATACGCAGAATTGGGCACACATATAGGGCATGCCATTAAAATGGTGATGTATGCTTATGACCCACAACTGATCATTTTGGGCGGATCGGTGCGGCATGCTTATGATTTCTTCCAGGCAAATATGTGGCAGCAGATCAAAACCTTTGCCTATACCAAATCGGCAGAGCGGATCAGGGTAGAAATATCAGCCTTAGAAAATAGCGGTATTTTGGGCGCAGCGGCATTGTATTATGATGCAACCAATTATTGATCCTCTGTTTAGGTTACCAGCTTTAACACGTTAGTAAACGATGCAAAACAGTGAAAGAGCTAAGTGTTAGTAATGCCGGCCTATATATTTATTATCAACAATAAGTTTTTTCAGGGCCGGGGGATTGATTATACCTTCTGTGGTATACACTATTTTACCATCACCATAATGGTTTACAGTTTAGAGAGATAAAAGGTTTTCTGTTAATTGGTTACATAAAATTAGTAGGAAACAACAAATTCTAAAAACTGCACACCTTATTGTATGCAAATGAAGTAGTAAAATACAGGCTAATGCTGACTGACCGAGCTCTTTTTAATGCAATTATGTTTCACTTTAAAAAGGTATTTAGATAACTTAATATTGTGTTCGTCTGCATCATCAGGCTAACATGCCCCTGTGAAGGCACAATGGCCAATTGTGATTTTGGCAATGTACCCAGATCAGCGGAAACGCCTCCTCCTAATAGCTTATATGTTTTCATTAACTCAATTTTATCCAGTCCATCGTTGTCACCGGCTATGATTAATACAGGCGCAGAAATTTTCGAAATATTGGAGTCTCCGAAGTCAAATGGCATTGAAGCGAAAGCGATCATCTGCTCTAAGAACTTAGTCCATTTTGTCTTATCGGGTGACACAGCCTCATATGCGGCATTCATAGGAGTGTTTGTAAAAAATTCAGGCTTCAATGTTTTAAACGCGTTGCCTACTTCAGGCAGCCAACCGCTAGTATGGGCGGCTCTGTGGCTTACAAATTTGCTATACAAAGTCCTAAACGGTTAAGAAAATTAGTGATCATTTCTCCAACTTATAAAAGTAGCGCCAAAGCTGATCTGCAGGGGTTAAAACCATTGATTGACGCCCTAACCAAAGAAGAAACTGCATTTGGACAATACTGGGCAATTCAGGCTTTGGCGCGCCTGGCTGAAAAGTTCCCGTTGAAAGACCTGGAAGAAACGGAAAAGGAGAAATTGAAAATATTTTACAATAATTTACCCAAGCCATCAGACCGGCAGTATGAATTGCGGAAAATATTATCAGGTATTATTTAACACAGCAAGATTGGATAACGGGCCGAAAGAATAGTGATCTCATGTTCTAAAGATGACTTGTAGCCAGATGGAGTTTCTGAAAACAAAAAATCCCCCTGATGCCAGGAGGATTTTTTTATGAAGTGAAAAGTTAAATAATGTTATAGTGCATCCCACCAAACCCTATCGGTAAGTTTAGCACTTTGCTGGGGTTGTGCGTTGGTTAAAATCTCGCTTTGCGGATATAACAGCCTCCGTGGAATATCTGATAACGCACCGTTTGATTTGGTAATAGCAGGGTAGCCAGTCCGTCTCCAGTCACTGAAATTTTCGATATTGAAGAAATTAGCTATGCTTTTCTCTTCCATTATCCGTTGAATGGCATTGCCCGCAGTAAGTGTGCCTCTTTGCAGCACGTAAGCGTTGGCGTCGCCGGTAGTTACCGAAAGCTTGGCCATATTTAGTTTAACCGCGTCCTGGTATATTGGCTGCGCTGCTGCTGCTCCGGATTTGATGAATGTAGCCTCGGCTTTCAGGAACAATGCTTCTTCGTAATTGAAGATATAATTAGGAGAGTTTGCTCCGGCATAAAAATCTGCCGGGTATGAATAGGTCGATAGATCGCCGGTGACTTCACCAACTGTTCGTCCATGATATAATTTGGTCGATTCGGCTGGTTTTACAATTTTACTCAGTCGGGGATCAAAACGGCTTTTAAATCCTTCAACATAGGTGTTGTTCAACACGTAAGTAGTAACCGGCGAAAAGTTAAGACTGATGGTGTTCTCGCTGCCTGCAGCACCTGAATATGCAAACTTCAAATCATCGTCGCTGCTTCCCATCCCCTTAGTAAGTGCGGCTAAGGCAAGGTCTGCTTGTGTTGCAGCGGTGTAACCCGGGGCCTTGGTAAGGTGCATATAATAACGCGCCTTTAAGGTATAGGCCAGTCTTTTCCACTTACCCATATCGCCGTTATAAAAGTAATCGTCGCCTGCTGGTTTGGTAGTGCTGTTTTTTTCGATATCTGCAATGCCGTTATCTAAAAGCGTTTGAACCGCTTTGTAAATGTCTTCCTGTTTATCATAAACGGGAGTAAGTTTGTCGTTACCCTTAAAGGCTTGTGAATAGGGGATATCGCCCCAGATATCTGTGGCTGTTCCTAATGTGTAAGCTGATAAGATTTTAGCGATAGCGGAATAATTGGCTTGCCCATCGGCAGTGGCTTTGGTATCAAGAATTTTAAGATTATTAAGAATGTTTACATAATAATTAAACCAATCGCCATCCAAATCAATATTGAATAACTGGTAGTTCCATATACCAGGATTAGGCTGGTTGGCCGTTATCGTTTGCATAAAATTTTGTACAATGATGCTGGCATTGCCGGCGTAAACCTGGTCAGATACGTTTAATTCAACAGGAGCCAGCAATAGTGATTCCTGAACATCGATGGGATTGTTTGGGTCTTTATTTACATCCAACACCTTTTTACAACTGCTTGTTAAAGCTATCAGAACAAGCAGATATATCGTTATTTTTTTCATTTGATAATTTTTAAATCGGTTAAACATGGGTTAAAAACCTAACTTTAATGACAGGTTAAATGACCTTGCAGTTGGTGTTGAAAAAGCATAAATGCCTTGCACGCCATTGGCGCTGCCATAGGAGCTAACTTCAGGATCGGCGCCGGTAAAGTGTGGGCTATAAATCCAGAGGTTACGGCCGGTTACTGTTAACGAAGCATTTTTAAATGGAGTTTTTTGTATCATAGAAGGAGAAAGCTGGTAAGCAAAACTTACATTCCTAAGTTTTATATAAGTACCATCCTGTATAGATGATTCGTACTGCCTGCTTTGGTAATAGGTTTGCGCTTTAACTTTAACGGTATTGGGTGCACCGGTAGTTGCGTTAACACCGCTTACTACAAAGGGCTCACGGTTTTCTGTAACCTTAGCGGTTCCGTAAAAGAAGGCAACACTTTCCACATCATTTTGCACGTCGCCATGCATTTTCACATCGAAAAAGAAGCTCAGGCTAAATTGCTTGTAACGGAATGAGTTGCTTATCCCGCCTGTCCAGTCCGGGTTGGCATCACCAACCACTCCCTGCTCAGAATCAACTACAGGTAAACCGGCGTCGTCAATAAGCATTTGTCCGCTGGCGTTGCGTTTGTAGCGTGTTCCATAAAAAATATTATATGGCTGCCCAACAATGATACGTCCTAGCTGGGTGATCTTCTTTTCGTCGTTGATAGCCAATACTTTGTTGCGTATCCGTGTAAAGTTGAGGGTTACATCCCAGCTAAAATCTTTTGATTGAACAGGGCTGGCATTTAACAGCAACTCAAACCCTTTATTCCTGATACTTGCCGAATTAACGGTTGTACCGCCATAACCTGTCGCATTTGAAATCTGGATGCCAGGGATAATGCCATTTAAAGATTTCCGATTGAAATAAGAACCTTCAAAGCTTATTCTGTTATTCAGGAATTTTAATTCTAACCCGGTTTCAAATTCTTTCAGCTTTTCGTTTTGCAGGTAAGGGTTTCCAAGGGTGGAGCTTTGTAAAAATCCTGGCTGGCTCTGGAATGGAAATGGAAAATAACCGGCATTTGTATTTCTACCGGCAAGCACATATGGCGTATTCAAAGCATACGGCCCCACCGCGTCGTTACCCACGGTTGCATAGGATAGGCGAACTTTACCAAAATTCAATACCTGTGTTACTTGTTCAGGTAAAAAATGAGTGAATATAAAACCACCTGCAACTGATCCGTAAGGATAAAACTGCTTTTTCTGGTAAAGTACCGAGCTGCCGTCATAACGGCCGGTGAGCGATAAGATCAGGAATTTATCATATTCAATATTTGCCTGGGAGTAAAAGCCAATTTTTCGTTGAGAGCTGTGGCCTTCAGAACCGGTTAAGGTTGAACCGGCAGATACGTTATAGAAGTCCTGTACAGCCAAACCGGTACCGGTTAAATTGGTGCTTTGCGAGTAAATGGAATTATAGTTATTTCCCAATAACAGGTTCAGATCAAACTTCCCTACTTTCTGGCTTGCATTGGCTATCAGGTCATGATTGAATTGTCTGTAATTAACAACCTGGTCTTTTATCTGGCCCTTTAGGCCGATTGCCGCGCTTGGGTTTTCGGTGTATTTATCCTGTTCGGTATAAATATCAGCGCCAAGCCTTTCAGTTATGGTTAACCATTTGGTAGCGTTATAATTAAAAGTTGTTACCGGTAAAAACCTGTTTACTGTGGCTGTATTGCTGATGTTATCCAATGTCCATAAAGGCGCGTTTCTGGAGAATCTGTAAAGCCGTTGTGAACCATCCGGGTTAAGTACCGGGTAAGGGTTCCATGATATGGGCTGAACTAAAACAACAAACAAAGGTCCGTTACTTGCGCCTTCTGGCAAACGTTCCTGGGCCGAATTTGAATAACCCAGCTGGAAACTTGTCGAAAAGTTTTTTGCAATATTGGTGGTGTATTTAGTAAAAAATGAATGTCTTTTGAAATCGTTGTTAGGTGAAATACCCTGTTGATTTAAATAAGAATAGGAGATAAAGTAAGTAGAGTTGTCATTACCACCGCCAATGCTTAAGGTATTGGTGGTAGTATGCCCGGTTCTGAAGAAAGAGAAAGGATCATAGGTTGGCGCTTTTACACCATTGATTTTAAGGGTATCCATTTTAGGCCCCCAGGATGCGCTGGTTTTCTGGGTTTCGCCGTTGTAAAAAACGCCGCCCGTGCCCTGCCCGTAAGTATTTTGTTTTTCGGGGAAAAGGCCTTTTTCAAAGGAATAGTCGGACGTAAAGGTTATCGCCGCTTTTTTATTAAGTGCACCGCTTTTGGTGGTAATGAGTACAGCGCCAGATGCACCTCTTGAACCATACAGTGCGGTGGCTGCCGCGCCTTTTAAAACGTTGATGCTTTCTATATTATTAGGATCTATATCAATAATACGGCTGCTCCCGGCCCCGGCCGCGCCGCCGCCTATATTGCCGGTTTCCGTGTTATCTATCGGCACGCCGTCAACAACAAATAAGGCTTCATTATTACCGTTTACAGATACCGCACCACGTACCACAATACGTGTAGATGCACCGGCCGTACCAGACGAGGACGTAATTTGTACACCCGACAGCTTACCATCCATAGCATTAATAAGGTTGGGTTCTTTAGCACGACTGAGCTCTTCGCTTTTTATTTCCTGTGTGCTGTAGGTAAGCATGCGTTTTTCGCGTTTAACGCCAATTGCCGTTACCACAACGTCGCTAAGTTGGGTTACATTTTCAGAAAGTTTGATTTCGATAGTGGTCTGTGAAGAAATCGGGACCTCAAATATTTTATAACCCAATGCGTTGACCGTTAAGGTGCCTGGCTTGGTATAACTTATTGAAAAGTTACCGCTCCCGTCGGTGGTTGTTCCGCCGGCGCTCCCTTTTATTTTAACCAGGGCGCCCGGAATGGCTTCCCCTTTTTCTGAACTTACGTGTCCCTTCAGGATAGTCTGAGCGAGAATTGTAAGTATTGAACAACACACAAAAACGTGTGTTAGTAGCAATTTTTTTAGTAATGGTTTGATATACATAATTTTACAATTGAAGGTTTCTGAATTCCAATTTGTAAAGTTATTGGCGGCCGTAATCTGTTTTGTTTATAAATTAACCGAAGCTAACTATATCTTAACTTTTAGCATACCGACTTTAAAATAGCCATGGCTGAAGATGACATCCGGGGTTGGAGTTGAGGTTTTAAACCCCTGAAGGGATGCTGATTTATGTGTCAACGTCGTTAATATATAAGAACAAGTTATCAATATCCTGAATTCCCTGCCGCTTATCATCCTTAATTTTGATTATCGGTAAGGTAACTTACCTAATTCCCTATCCCATTTATTTACCCATAAAAAAGTTCGTATGATACCACGTTATCTGCCTGCATTCCTTTCTCTTTTTTCTGCAACCGGCTTATTTGCCTGCCAACATCCAGCTATAAAAAATGAAGTAAGTCCATTCAAAGTAATATCGCCCGGTAAAAATCAATCAGATACATTGGCAAAAACGATCTATTACCCCCGCAGCGTATGGATGGTGCCCGACAGTAATGATTATTCCAATAATAACAGCGTCTTCAGTAACCAAAGGAAGGTTGAATCGGCAGATATAGCCATGTTTTGGGCAAAGGAGTACGGCAACACGCCAATAACTTATTCTGAACCTGCCAGGCGATTTAACCCTATGACAGCAGTAAGTGAACTGGAGCGCTTTTATACTTGTTACAGAGATACCCTAAAGTTTGTTACAAAAGGCAAATCATTAACCGACGGTTATAAGATGCTCACCTACGTTTTTTTTAGCAATACCGATGGTACTGCATACGGTGGCGGCATTGAAGACAAGATTGGCGCTTTGTGGACACCCGCTGTAAGGATAAGTGCTAATCCGTATGGGGCGTTGGCGCATGAACTTGGCCATTCATTTCAATTCATGGTACACGCCGATGGCGCATGGGGGTTTACTTCGGCACCTGCTGGCAGCCATGGGCAAAGCATATTTGAAATGACCTCTCAATATATGCTGTTTCAGAATTACCCCAGCTGGATGACATTTGAAAATTACCACCTGGTGAGTTTTATGAAGCAAACGCACCTGGCATTTTTACATGAGGAGAATCAATATCATTCGCCCTATGTATTAGAATATTGGTCGGGTAAACGGGGCCGCGATTTTGTAGGTAAACTTTGGCGCAGCGCAGTTAAGGGAGAAGATCCTGTGATGGCCTATAAACGGTTAACTGGGCTGAGCCAGGCTAAGTTTAACGATGAGATGTTTGATGCTTACAGAAAATTTATAACCTGGGATATGGCACGTATAGACGGCGCCGCAAAACCTTATGCCAATCAGCACATGAGTACGTTAAACAGTGTAGGTGATGGTTGGTACCGTATTGCTGAAAGTAACTGCCCTCAAAATTATGGCTATAATGGTATTAAACTAAATGTACCGGCTGCGGGGACAAAGGTTACCCTGAATTTTAAAGGCATTGCCGGCGCTGCCGGTTATCGCGCAATAAATATTGACAAGGCCGGCTGGCGATATGGTTTTTTGGCTGTAAAAGAGGATGGCAGCAGAGTTTATGGCAATGTTTATTCAAATGCCAATGGTACCGCCAATTTTACCGTGCCAGCAAATACCGCTTATTTATGGCTGGTAGTAAGTGGTTCCCCAACCCAGCATTGGGAACACGTGAGCGATGGGAATGTAAATAATGACGAAGAATGGCCGTACCAGATCAAACTATCAGGCACTACGCTGCATAGTTCTGTTATTAAATAATTGAAATCGCGATATTCTTGTCCAGAAATGGCAAGAGATAAAAAAGGCCTGAACTGCGGGGATTAAACCGCGATTCAGGCCTTTTTACTGGCTGGCTGCTATAGCTTTTTTATTTCACCGTCCATTCATGAATGCCGGTAGAATTGTCGGCCGGGAGCTGGATCACCATTTTTAAAGCAGTGGTGTTAACCGGTTCAAACGTTACCTTGTTATAATTATCCTTGCTTACGGTATAGGGAGTTGTGTTTTTTACAGGTACCCATTCTCCGTCTTTTTTATAAAATAGCTGGTATGAAGCTGGTATACGGCAGCCTCCCCATGGTCCATCGTCATACCAGTATACTTTCGATTCGCTAACGGTATGTTCGGCATTAAAGTCATACTGCACATATTCGCTGGTATTATGGGCCGGCCACCAGTGCATGTAAGGATAGTTAGTATCGCCAGAGCTGGTTGGCTCGTACTGGTCTTTAATAGCCATGTACATTCTTTTGTTTTTTAATGACGAGGATACTGTACTTGTGCTGGCGATGGTTGGTGCCGGTTTCGGGCTTGCGGCCGATGCTTCATAAGGTATCCATACCGTCATTTCACTTGGCCCGCGGTTGGCCCAGGCATAATAGGGGATGGCCTTTACTTTTTGGTCTGTTTCTATCAGGCTATCGCTGTTTAACTGTCTTTTGGTACTTTTGCCGCCAATACTAATAACGTCCACACCATTTAACAAATCGGCTTTATAATTTGCTTCGGCAATGGCATTTTTATCAATTAATATGTTCTGAACAAGGCTGTCGCGGTTGTCTGGTCCTTCAAGGCAATAAACTATCGGTCCTCGTTCGAATGCAAAACGGCCTCTGTCGTCTTTTACTTTCTCATTAGCCAAAACTTTTTCGGTTTCCAAAGGCAATGCCAGGGAAATTTTATCGCCCTTTTTCCAGTTACGGTTTAAAACAGCATAGCCTTTTTCGGTTACAAACGAGGTTGCTTTGCCATTTACATAGATAACAACAGGCAGCGGAGTTTTATTCATAAATGTATACAGGTTGCCTGGAACGGGTTGCAGTTTGGCCCAGCCTGGTATACGTATCCTTAAGGTAAAGGCTGTTGTTTTTACAGGATTAACTGTAATATCAACTTGTCCTTTCCACGGATAATCCGTTTGTTGAACAATGTTTACGTTGCCCGAAGTAAGTTTAATATTGCTGGAGTTGCTCATAAACAGGTTTACGTAAAGATCATTTTTGTTTTTGGCGTAAACGTAACCCGGCAACGATGGTAAAAACCGCGTCATGTTACTGATGCAACAGGCACAGCTGATCCAGGCACTGCGTTGGTGCTGAAACATGGAAGCTAAGGGGTTGGGGTAAAAGAAACGATCACCGCTTAATGATACGCCCGATAGCAGACCATTATAAAGTGTTCTTTCCAATACGTCAATGTATTTTGAATCGCCATGCAGTAAAAACATACGGTTGTTCCAGTAAACATTACCAATGGCCGCGCAGGTTTCTGCATAAGCCGACATATTGGGCAGCTGGTAAGCATCACCAAAAGCCTCGCCGGCACCGGTAGCACCTATGCCGCCCGTGATGTATAACTTCTTATTAACCACATCGCCCCAGATATCATCAATGGCGTTTAAATATTTGGTGTCGCCGGTTAACGCGGCAATATCAGCCATGCCGGTGTACATGTAGGCGGCACGTACAGCGTGGCCTTCGGCTTCATGCTGATCAACCACTTTTTTATTGGCCTGGTTATAGGCATCTCCTTTTGGTCCGCGTACATCTAAAAAGAATTTAGCCAGATCAAGGTATTGCTTGTTGCCGGTAACCCTGTACATTTTTGATAAACCAATCTCCACTATCTGGTGACCAGGATATTCTTCGATCTTGCCTGGTCCAAAGGTTTTTACCAGCAGGTCGGCGTTTTTTATGGCGATATTAAGCAGGGTGCGTTTGCCTGTAGCCTGGTAATGGGCAACAGCGGCTTCGTATAAATGCCCGCAATCATACAACTCGTGACTTAATATCTCTTCATTTACCCAGCGTTTATCACCAATCCATTCGTGCGGTTTTTTAGCATGCACCGTACGGAAGGTGTACAGGTAGCCATCAGGTTCCTGGGCAGCACCAATAATATTAATAAGCGTATCTATGTATTTGTCAAGCGTTGGGTTCTTTTTATTTTGCATGGAATAAGAAGCACCCTCAATTGCCTTGTAAACATCCGTATCATCAAACGGAAACTCGCTTAGCTTATCGCCATCCAGCTGCTTGCTGGCACGCAAAAAGTTATCCATGCGGCCATTTTTTTTGCATTGCGCAAGCACGTAGGGGATGGTTACATTGGCGTTAACCTCCATTTTGGGTTCCCAAAATTTATCGTTCACGTGTACGCTGGTGAATGCTACAGGCTGTATAGGGTAATCCTTTTGCTGCCCAAACACCACGCTGCTTATTCCTATCATCGATAATAGCAAACAAGCTGCTTTTCCTTTTCTTATCATCATATAGTTTCTTGAATTGTTTTATTTAGTTTTTTACCATGCGGCTGCCATAAACCGGGCCCGCACTGTTGTCTTTTTTGGGTAATAATTTAACGGTTACTTTTTGTTTACCTTTAGTTAGTTCTATAGGGATAACATAGCTGATATCATAAAAGCGGCTTTCCTTATATTGGTTCAAATCTTCGGTAGATAGTTTAATGCCGTCTATCATAATATCAAATGTACGGCCCCTGTTATCCATACCCCAGTAGGTATTAATGAGCGTGTTTTGACCGTTGGCGTCAACCTTCATTTCATATTGCAGATAACCCCCGTTTTCGGTTGATCGCCATTTTTTCTGATGATCTTCCCCTGTGATCGCGTTTTCTCCGCCAAAATTGTGGTCGCGTTCGGGTTGCATTTCGCCTATGCGCAAAATATCTGTGGTGCGCGCTTCCAGTTCCTGTTGTTTCTTCCTTTGCTCATCGTACGCCTTTTGCTGTATAGCCCATGATTCTGGCGTAAACACATCCCAATAAACAGAATAGTATTCGTTTTTGGTTTGATTAAAAGGGATTAGCTTAACCTGGGTTGGTTGGGCAATATTGGAGGCATTAAAGCTTAATTGCTTTTTATCAACCATCTGCAGCCACTTGTTGGGGTCTGTTTCGCTGGTTACAAATACAGGTACACCTTTAAGCGGGTCGGGTTCGGTATTGCCTAAAATGCCTGCCAATAAAACTGGTCCGTAAAATACCGCGCGCCTGTTGGCGTTATCCGGCATGGCTTCGGTGTAAACATTCTCCGGCATGGTAAATTCAATTTTATCATTGTTTTTCCATTTGCGGTTTAAAACCAGGTAACCTTGTGCATCTGCAGTAAGCTGTTGCTTTTTCCCGTTTATGCTGATACTGGTATTGCCGGCCCATTTAGGTTTACGTACCCGGATAGCCATCTGAACAGGTTTTACGGTTGTCACTGTAAGTGTGGTTCTGTCACTTTCGGGCAGGTTGCTTTCCTGTTTTACTGATAAACCTTTTTCTTTCCAGCTTAATACCGATGGGATAAATAAATTAACATATAGGCTGCCATCTGCACCTCTGAAATATATGCTTTCGTTATACTTAACATGGTTTTCCATGCCCGAACCTACGCAGCAGGTAAAGGTATCAAAGGGGCTGCTATAATCCTTTTTTCCACCCATCCTCAAGGGTACAAAGTAACACATCATACCTGTTTCATGGTTTTGCGATGCCAGGATGTGGTTATATAAGGCCTTTTCGTAATAGTCCATTAATTTAGCCGATGGCTCAAGCGCAAATAAATGGCGGGTGAGTTTAAGCATATTATAGGTATTACAGGTTTCTGTCGTGTTTTCTGTAAGCTTATCGTTTAGTTTGTTGGGTTCGCTTAAATACTCATAATTGCTATTACCGCCGGTGGCATACGAGTGATTATTTACAATGGTTTCCCAAAAGAAATCGGCAATAGCCTTGTCTTTTTTATCGCCGTTTAACTCGTAACGCCTGGCGCTGGCAATTATTTTAGGAATCTGCGTGTTGGAATGTTTACCAGGCAAAATATCCTTTTTTTCAGCAAGCGGATCCAGGATGCGTTTATCATAAAATTTATAGGATAGGTCAAGATATTTTTTGTCGCCGGTGATGGAATATAAATTAACAAGGGTTTCTGCCATACCTCCATATTCGCAAAGCAACATTTTCTGTAGCTTTTCATCATCAAGATTTTTGATGGTTTCGCCTGTCCAGTCGGCCATGCCTTTGCATATTTTTAGCGCCTGGGTATTGTTGCAATATAAATAGGCATCTAATAAGCCCGCCATCACCTTATGTACAGTGTACCATGGCGACCAGCCTCCGTTCAAGTCGAAACCGCGTGAACGGATATCGCCTTTTGCCACTTCGGCCCAAACGGTATCTTCTTTTGGTATAGCGCCTACATAACCCGTTTTACGTGCAACCTGGCATTCTCCCAATTCTTTAACTATATAGTTTACGCGTTTTAAAAATTGTGGTTGGCGGGTTGACGCATAGTGCATAGATATGGCCGATAGGTAGTGACCAAGCGTATGGCCTGCTAACCCGGATGACTCCCAGCCTTCGTACATTTTTCCTTTTGGTTTCAACCCAGAGTGAGAGCGGAAGCCAGATAATAACCTGTCCGGCTCAACTGATAACAGGTATGCTGCATCAACCTGCATTGCCTGTTTAAAAGGGCTGTTTAGTAATTGTACATCTTTTAAATCAAAAGTGTAGGCCTTGATCTCGGTTTGAGGTTTTACTTTTAAACGGGTCTCGTTCCACTCGGGTACGTATGATTGTGCATAAGTTATGTTGGCGGTAAAAAAGCCCGACACAACAACCACATTTAACATAAACCATTTTTTATTTACCATAGCATTATCGGTTTGTTAGATCATTTTTTGAAAAATCTAAATTACTACGGAGGAACGAGCTATTTTTAATCATTATTTGCTATAAATAGCAGGATTTTAGCTTGTTTATTTTACAGCCTTAAATTAAATCATTACCCGGCCGATGTATTATGTTAATATATGGTAATGTTGTGTTAAATTAATAAATAAATACCCTGTAAAACGCTGATACTTTTGATAAAAATATTTAAGAATGATAACTTTTGACTGGAAAGGCGTATTCCCTGCGGTAACAACCAAGTTCACCGATAGTGACGAAATTGATTTTGATGCTTTTGACATCAACTTAAATGCACAGCTTGAAGCCGGTGTTGACGGCTTTATTTTAGGCGGATCATTGGGCGAAGCCAGTGTGCTTAGCGATGATGAAAAGTTTGCGTTATTAAAACATACCATTGCTTATGTTGATGGTAAAGTGCCGGTGATTTTAAACATTGCCGAGCAAACAACCAAAGCCGCTGTGGCCTGTGCCCAAAGAGCGTTTGATACCGGTGCCGATGGCCTGATGCTGTTGCCGCCAATGCGTTACAACAGCGAAGAGCGCGAAACGCTTGCTTATATTGGCGCGGTTGCCAAAAGCACAGCGCTCCCGATCATGATCTACAATAACCCGGTTGATTATAAGGTTGAAGTTACCCTGAACATGTTTGAGCAGCTGGCTGCTTATGATAATATCCAGGCGGTAAAAGAATCCACCCGCGATGTATCCAACATTACCCGGATGTTTAATCGTTTTGGTAATCGTTTTGCGGTGTTTACCGGTGTTGATCCGTTGGCTATGGAAAGTTTGGTAATGGGAGCCGATGGCTGGGTTGCCGGTTTGGTTGATGCCTTCCCCAAAGAAACAGTGGCCATTTACCGTTTGGTAAAAGCCGGCAGAATAGCCGAAGCACTTACCATTTACCGTTGGTTTTTACCGGTACTTGAGCTGGATATCCACCCCAAACTGGTACAATACATTAAACTGGCCGAAGTGGCTACCGGTATAGGTACCGAGAATGTACGTGCCCCGCGTTTGCCACTAATTGGCGATGAGCGTGCCAAAGTACTAAAGATCATTAACGATGCATTAGCTGTTCGCCCGGAATTACCTATAGGCAGCTGGGGAAAGCGAAGTGAAGTTGAAGTATAGAACTAAGATGAATTTCCATTAATATAGGTTGGTTAAGCCGAAGGTATGTGCCTTCGGCTTTTGTTTTAAAATGGCAGCTCAAACAAGGTAGCCATTTTTTTATAAAGAGACAGAAGCCATGCGGCAGCTATATAATACAGGTGTCGCCCTACAATACAAACGCTTTAAGTAAAGCGTAAGAGACTTTGCCCAAATATCTAAAATCTTCCCTCGCTCAAGCAATTCCGAAAAAGAGAAGTATTAATCATCTTCTTTTTATAGCGGTTTATCTAAAATCGGCTATCCAACAAGTAAAACTTAAAAAAAAACGTGCAATTGAAAAGTTGATTGGAGGGATTGTATATGATTTTTTTGATTAAACAGGAACCTGGTAACTTTTCTCTTTTTTAAAAGTTTATTTGGAGATAAGAGGGGTTTGGTGTTCTGTTATGTGATATTGTTGTGTAATTGACAATTATTATATTGGATACTTAAGCTTTGCCGATATCAAGTGTTGTATTTACAATATATTAACATGTTGTGGCTGTAAATTATCTTTTTGACGTTAATATTTGGATTTTAATATTAAATGATTGTAAATTAAACACTAATTAATCCTGTCATTATGAAAGTTTTACAATTTACTATTCCGGTGCCGCATGATAAAAGCGTAATCGCAGAAAAGGTTTGTCAACCGTATCATTATCCTTATTTACACCGCCATAAAGAAATTCAGCTTACATGGATTAAGAAAGGTGAGGGAACTTTAATTGTAGGAAACAATATGCATGATTATGTGGCAGGTGATGTGTTTTTAATAGGCGCCAACATGCCCCACGTATTTAAAAGCAGCCCCGAGTATTTTTTACCAAACTCTGGTAAAGTAGTGGAAGCATTAACTGTTTTTTTTAATTCTGATGGAGTGCTGGCCAATGTATTCAATCTTCCGGAGATGAAGCCAAGCGCTATTTTTATACAACAGCACCAACAGGGCTTTAAATTGCCTAACTATATTTTAGATAAAATTTATGGGGCCATGAATCTTTTAGAAGATCAGGGTGGTTTGGATCAGTTTATGGCTTTTTTAAACCTTTTAAAGGAATTTACCTGTATCAGGGCAAAATTAGATCCTTTATCTACCTATGGCAATTTGCCGGGAATAACAGAAAACGAAGGTATCCGTATAGGTAGTATTTATAATTATATCATGCAGCACTTTATGGAGGATATAACTTTAGAGGATGTTGCAAAGGTTGCTTTTATGACTCCAGAGTCTTTTTGCCGGTATTTTAAAAAACATACCGGGCATACATTTGTAACTTTTCTTAACGAAGTAAGAATTAACGAAGCCTGTAAAAAACTGATAGCACACCGCTTTGAAAGCATTAATACAGTTGCTTACAAATGTGGATTTAAGAGCATTACCAATTTTAACCGCGTTTTTAAACTTATCATAGGCAACTCGCCACGCGGGTACCTGGATAATTATCATAATAATATCATTACCCTTGCCCGTGCGGCCAGCTAACAAACATCCTATCGTGATCAAATTTCTTTTCCTGATAACTTTTTCGTTTTCAGTCCAGTTAGCCTACAGCCAAAATAATGGCTACATCAACTTACCTGTTGCAAAGTTTTCTACCGGTGATGTTAGTGACTGGAAGAGCCCCGCTTTTAATGATAGCCAATGGAAGGATATTAAAGTTGGCGAAGTATGGCAAAGCCAGGGTTATCCAGACTATCATGGCTATGCTTGGTATAGGATACATGTTACCATCCCATCGTCATTAAAACAAAGGGCGGTATGGGGTGATAGTTTACGGGTCTTTTTAGCTCACGTAAACGATGCTGATGAAACTTATCTTAATGGTACATTGATAGGTAAAACAGGGGCATTTCCTAATGACCAGGGCGGTTACGTAAGCAAGTGGCCAGCTATCCGCAATTATTGTGTGGCGGCCGCCAGTACTGCCATAAAATGGGATGCAGAAAATATTATTGCCATAAAAGTTTTTGATGGCGGAGGTTCCGGCGGCATATTTATGGGGTCGCCATTTATTGATATGCTCGAAAAGTTTGATGGTATCGCATTTAATCTTTCCTCAATAGAATTTTTGCCTGGCCGCAAAGCTGAACGTAAGTTAATAGTAAGCAATAAATTCAATACTGCCATATCGGGAGTATTTCATTACCAGGTAATTGATGAGTTAAAGGATAAGGTTATTGAAGATAAAACGATACCTGCTTCTTTAGCTGCATACTCTGGGAAAGCTTTTACAATCACCTTTCCGCACCGCGAGGGTATAAAGCTGATGTATGATTTTAAAGAGTCTGCATCAGGAAAAATACAAAGCTATACGGAGATAGCACCTTACATTTTAACACCTGGCGAATCGCTTAAACCGGTTATCAATAGTGCTGCTGTTTTGGGCGTTCATGCAGGTTCGCAGATTATATACAAAATACCGGCAAGCGGGAAAAAACCACTAAAATATAACACAGGTAAACTGCCTGCTGGCTTAAACTTAGATACAAAGACCGGAATTATTACAGGAAGCATCCCCAAAAATGGTAGTTATCATTTAGCTATTACCGTAATTAATAGTGTAGGTAAGGATAAAAAACTGTTTACCATAAAAGTTGGCAACCAGTTGGCTCTCACCCCGCCTATGGGCTGGAACAGCTGGAATTGCTGGGGACTGAGCGTTAGTGCAGAAAAAGTTAAAAGTTCGGCCCAGGCAATGATTGATAAGGGCCTTACAGACTATGGGTGGAATTACATCAATGTTGATGACGGCTGGCAGGCAGCTAAAAGATTGAGTTCTGGTGAGCTCATTCCAAACGAAAAATTTCCCGATATGGCGGCTCTTGGCAGGCAGCTACATCGCGAAGGGTTAAAATTTGGTATTTACTCATCTCCCGGAGCAAAAACCTGCGGTGGTTTTTTAGGCTCATTGGGTTATGAAGCAATTGATGCAAAAACATACTATAACTGGGGAGTAGATTATTTAAAATATGACCTGTGCAGTTACACGGATAACACTGCCGGCGATACTACTCTTTTTGCCCAGCAAAAGCCCTACATGGTTATGCGCGATGAATTGAAAAAGCAGCCACGGGATATAATTTACAGTATCTGCCAGTATGGTATTCATGATGTATGGAAATGGGGCAAACAAATGAACGGTAACCTATGGCGTACAACAGAAGATATTACGGATACCTGGGAAAGCCTTTATAGTATCGGTTTTAGTCAAACCAATAATGCGGCCTACGCTCATCCGGGCGGATGGAATGATCCGGATATGCTTATTGTTGGCATGGTAGGTTGGGGAGAGAGTTTACATCCATCAAACCTTACTCCTTATGAACAATATACGCATATCAGTTTGTGGAGCCTGTTATCTGCTCCTTTGTTAATTGGCTGCGATATGAGTAAGCTGGATAAATTTACCCTTAGTTTGCTCAAAAACCGTGAGGTAATAGCTATTGATCAGGATGAACTGGGGGTACAAGCTAAACGGATAATAAATGATAAAAATATACAGGTATGGCTTAAGCCATTAGCCGATGGCGGTTTGGCTGTTGGTATATTTAATATGAGCGAAAAGTATAAAAGCTACAACCTGCCGCTTAATAAAATTGGAATTGATAAAGCCGTTGCTGTAAGAGACGTTTGGAAACAGGAAAACATAGCCCAGGCAGCACATACTATAGCTTTTAATATACCGCCTCATGGTGTAAGATTAATAAAGATTATTAAAGGCAGATAGCCATAATAGGGTAATTGTTGGTTAACAGTTGGTAATTTATTGGCAAAACAAGCTATTTATCCTATGTAATTTTATTACAAACAAAATCCTTATTCCTATGCAATTTTTGCGCTCGCATTTTTCTATTATTTTTTTTACGGTGTTGATTTTGGGGGCAAGAGGCGGTTACGCCCAGCAAAAGCAGATTTCGCCGTATTTACCAACGCATGCCGAAGTTTTGCAGGCATATCAAAACGCGGATATGTTGGATTCTGCATTGAAAAAGATTCCGGTTGTTTATAATGTTAACCCGCATTGGCAGGCAGATAGCAAACTGTTTTGGTATGCCAAAAAAGTAAAAAATAACGCAACCGATTACTTTTTGGTAAATGTGGATCACGGGGATAAACAAAAAGTTTTTGATAGTAAACAAATGGCAGATGCGGTTGGTGCTTTGCTTGGTACGCCTGTGCCCCTTACTAAATTTTACATCAGCGAAATGTTTTTTAGCCCCGACAAAAAGCAGGTTACTTTTAAAACAAACAACAACTGGTTAAAATGCGACCTTGCCAGTTATCGATGTGAAAAAACTACTGATACCGTATTTAAAACTTATGATGCAAGCCTGCCGCTACAATCACGCAGGTATCGTTGGGAGGGCCTGGTAACTGATTCTATTTCGCCGGATAAACAATGGATCGCTTTTGTTAGAGGGGGCAATGTTTTTATCAGGTCTACTAAAGATAATTCAACCATTCAGTTTACCAAAGATGGTAGCAAGGATAAACCTTACGGCGAAGTATCATGGGCGCCGGATAGCAAACACCTGGTTGGCTACCGTATTGATCCCAAAAAAACAAAAGAAGTTTATTACATCTTAAGTTCAGAACCGGGCACAACCCGTGGTGTATTAAAATCTCATGAATATGACCAGCCGGGCGATGAGTTTACTTCCTTTGAACCTTATATATTTTCTGTAGCTGATAAAAACAGTATCAAGGTAGATGCCGAAAAAATTGACTTTTTTGGTGCGCCTGAACTGCATTGGAGGGAGGGCGACAATCAATATTATACCTATGAAAAAGTTGACCGGGGCCATCAGCGTTTCAGGGTTATTGAAGTTGATGTTAAAACCGGTAAAACCCGCAATATTATAGATGAACAAACCAAAACCTTTATTTACGAACAAAGAATTTATACCCGTTACCTTCCTAAAACACATGAAATTGTTTGGGTTACCGAAAAAGACGGCTGGCGCCATGCATACCTGGTGAATGAGCTTACCGGGAGTCAAAAACTAATTACCAGCGGTAGTTGGGTGGTAAGAGATATCGATAGCGTTGACGTTAAGAAAAGACAGATTTGGTTTAAAGCCAGCGGGATGAACCCGGGCGAAGACCCGTATTTTATTCACTATTACCGTATTGGTTTTGATGGTAAAAACCTGGTAAATGTAACCCCCGAAAAGGGTAATCACAGTATTGCATTTTCGCCAGATAGGAAGTATTTCATTGATACCTATTCTGAAGTTAATACTACGCCTCAAATTATACTTAAAAATGCCTTGTCTTTAAAAACGGTTGCAGTTCTTGAGCATACGGATATAACCGGGCTATTGGCCACAGGTGTAAAGCTTCCGGAAGTATTTGTTGCTAAAGCGCGCGATGGTGAAACAGATATATGGGGAGTTATTTACCGCCCTGCCAATATGGATCCTACAGAAAGCTATCCTGTAATTGAAAATATTTATGCCGGTCCGCAGGATTCATTTGTGCCAAAAAGTTTTTCGGTGGCGAATGAAATGCAAAGTATTGCCCAATTAGGTTTTATTGTGGTACAAATAGATGGTATGGGTACGGCCAATCGTTCAAAAGCTTTTCATGATGTTTGCTGGCATAACCTGGCCGATGCCGGTTTTGCTGATAGGATTTTATGGATGCAGGCCATGGCCGCTAAATATCCGCAGGCCGATATTAACAGGGTAGGGGTTTATGGAACATCGGCAGGCGGACAAAATTCTGCAGGTGCATTATTATTTCACCCTGAATTTTATAAAGCAGGCGTATCTGCCTGCGGTTGTCACGATAACCGTATTGATAAACAATGGTGGAACGAACAATGGATGGGTTATCCGGTTGATTTGCATTATGATCAGCAATCAAACATAACCAATGCCGGAAAGCTAAAGGGTAGTTTGTTGCTGATTGTAGGTGAAGCTGATAACAATGTCCCTCCGGAGTCTACTTACCGTTTCGCGGATGCATTGATAAAAAATAGCAAGTATTTTGATCTTTTAACCGTTCCGGGAATGGGGCATGGTGATGGCGGCCCTTATGGACGTAAAAAGAAACGTGATTTTTTTGTAAAACATTTGTTAAACGCCGACCCCCCTGCCCGAAACAGCAACGAACTTAGCGTGGCAGCGCGGGGCGAATAGAGTTATTTTAAAACTATCCGGAGGATGCTGCGAATGCTATTAAGTTAAGAGACTGATAGGCTGCTCCAGAGGAGCAACAGCTTTGTAGTCAATATGCATGTCTGTGTCTTGCGTGCCAGAGGTACGCTACCTAAGGTTCCGTACCTCTGGCACGGAGCTTCTTCATTTTTGCTTTTTTGCTACAAAGCTATTCCCCCGCTGGGGGAGAAACTCATTAACTTAATAGTATTGAGGAGGCTGCCTGGGTGTGTACACGAGCAATTATCCTTTTGAAAAAAAGGTTATTATACAGGCGCGATATTCTTTATCGCGCCTTTTGTGGTATTATAGTGTTTTTCACACTTATTTTTATTATCTGTTTGTTTTTTAGTTATTTAAATTGTTTGAATAGGGTAATATATGAGTATTATGTGTTAAAATAACAATTAAAATAGCTTGTCTGGGTACTTAAATTTAGCATAAATAAAATATTTATCGACAATAGATTTAATGTACCGATTTATGAGAAGAACCTTTACTTACTACAGAAAATTTTTAAGTCTCTTTGCCTTTTTATGCTTGCTGATACCCTGGAGGGCGGTGGCACAAAAGGAAGCGCAAAAAACAGTTACCGGTATTGTAATTGATAAAACAAACGTTGGGTTAACCGGTGTAAGTGTGATTCAAAAAGGCACCACCAATGGAACTGTTACAGATAAGGATGGTAATTTTACCATCAGCCTCAAGGGGCAAAACACCGTACTGCTGTTTCGCCTGGTGGGGTTCAAAACCAATGAGTTTCCGGTTGGGTCCAGAAGTAATTTGCGGGTATTGCTTGAAGATGATCTGAAATCTTTACAGGAAGTAGTACTGATAGGTTACCAGGGTGTACAGCGCCGAAAAACGACAGGCGCAATTGCTACTGTAAAAGGCAAGGATATTGAAAATACACCTTACGCCTCTTTTGACCAGGCTTTGCAGGGACGCGTAGCCGGGTTATCGGTATTGAGTACCTCTGGTGAACCTGGCGCAAGCACTTTAGTGAATATTCGCGGGAGCAGCAATATTAACCAGGGCAGCAGTACCGCACCTTTATATGTAATTGATAATATCATTTATGATGTAAATGATAAACAATCCAGTTATGGCAGCAACCCGTTGGCCATTATCAATCCGAATGATATTGAGTCTATCGATGTGTTAAAGGATGCTTCTGCGGCCGCTATTTACGGGTCGCGTGGTTCAAACGGTGTTATTATCGTTAAAACCAAACGACCAAAACTTGGCATCCCGCAAATCCGGCTCTCCACCTACTATGGAGTATCAGATAAGCCTTCTCTTATCCCGGTGGTTACCGGCGCGGCGGAACGCCGGTTAAAGTTGGGGATATTATATGACCAGGGAACTTACACCGGTATCCAAAACGGTCTTAGTCCACTGTTAACAGATAGTTTAAATACCGCCTTTAACAACAATACAGATTGGCAGGGCCTGTTAACACAGAGGGCAACCTTATCCAGTATTGATGCAAGCATCAGTGGGGCCGAAGAAAAATATTCCTATAAGTTTGCCGTGAACAAGTATTATGAGCAAGGGGTATTACGTGGGTACGATTTTAACAGGTTAACCCCAAGCTTGTTTTTCCAGGTAAACCCGGTTAAGGCCATCCAGTTTAGTACCAATGTTATTTATGGTACTACCAAATCAAAACATGGCATCGGTTCCGGAGATCCTTACGCAACTTATCCGTTCAATATTCAAAGTTTCCCTTCTTCTTTTTTCCAGATCAGGCCGGCCGAGCAGGCTTTGTACCAGGGACGGTATGATGATTTAAGGGATGATGACCGCAAAACGTCGCTTCTGGCAAATTCTCAATTGATCGCGACACTGGCAAAGGGCTTGATCTTTAATAGCAGCTTTTCATACAACGTGGATAACAATACCAGGAATTACTTTTTGCCTGCCGAACTGAATAACGGCGTAAGCAGTGCCTCAACTACCGTTTTGCAACAACGTATCTGGGAGATCAACAACTATTTGTCATACGAGTGGAAAATAAAAGAAAATCATAATTTCTCCGCGCTGATAGGGCAGGGGGCTTATGGTCTTACACGCGACAATTCATTTTTGCAGGGCTTAAACCTCGCTATAGACGGTGTTAAAACCGTGCAAGGCGTTGCCCCGGGTGCTAACTTGATAGGTAACTCTTATTCGGAAGAAAACAGGAAGTTGTCATATTTCGCCCGTTTTAGCTATGATTATAAGGGTAAGTACCTGTTCCAGGCCAACTATCGTCGTGATGCTTCTTCCAAATACAGCATGGCGCACCGCTGGGGTAACTTTCCTTCTGTTTCAGCGGGCTGGATCATCTCTGATGAGCCCTTTTTTAAACCATTGAGTAATGTCATGTCCTTCGTCAAGATTCGCGGAAGCTTTGGTATTACCGGACAGGACCCTTCCAACTATTACGCGCAATACACTACGCTGATATCTGATGCTTCCTATGAGGGATCGGCACTGGCGAATGGTACCGGGGGAGACAGGGGCCTGGTCAATATCCCTACTTATGGAGGTACGCAGGTAGCATATCCTAATTATTATAGTCCGGCAGCATCGCCGGCCATTAAATGGGAAAGCAGCCCGCAGTTTAACATCGGTGCGGATATCAACTTTTTTAACGACAGGATCAACTTCACGGCAGATTATTATATCAGGAATACCAACAACCAGGTATTTTCTATACCCGTACCCATTGTAACAGGATACACTTCTATCAGCAGTAACTTTGTTGGTACCCGTAACACCGGTGTCGAGCTTACCATCAATACCCGTAACATGGGCAGCAAATCGGCATTTCAATGGTCAACCAATTTCAATATCGCGTATAACCAAAATTATGTAACCAAACTGCCAAACGGCAACCGGGATATCACCTACGGCCCTCCTTATTTATCAGAGAACTTAACCGTGGGTAAACCCTTGTTTTATTATAATTCATGGATAGTGAATGGGGTATACAGAACAAATGCTGATGTACCTGTCGATCCGCTTACTGGCCTCCGCCTGCGCCACGGCAGCGGCTCTGGTCCGTTTTACTCTGCCGGCGATCCAATCAGGAAAGACGTGAACGGCGATTATATCATTGACGACAAGGACCGGGTTGAAAACGGCAGTCCTAATCCCAAATTTACTGGTGGTTTTACCAATACATTCAGTTATAAAAACTTTTCGTTAAGCATCCTCACTACTTTTATGTTCGGCAGGGAAATCAGGAATGGTTACCTGTCAGATCTGCTACAGGTAGCAGGCCCGGGCAATCCCTATAGTTTGTATGGTACCAATGCGGCCGTTGCCTTAAAACTGAACAACGGGCAAACATTTTGGCAAAAGCCGGGTGATGTGGCTACGTTTCCTGGGTTGATAGGCAATAACGTAGATAAATGGAATATAGCCCAGTCAACCTATGTTCAAAACGGCAGTTTTATTCGGGTAAGAAGCGCCAGGTTGAGTTATTCACTGCCGGCTAAACTGGCCAGTCGTTACAAGCTGCAATCTATCCGGATCTATTCCATCGTTGATAATATCTACCTTAAAAAATATGCCAACATACCCGATCCTGAACTGGTGAATGTAGATGGCTATGCTAACGGTACATCTTATCCGCAACCCAAAAAAATAACCCTGGGACTTGATCTCGTATTTTAACCGGTAGCGCCCGAATATTTTTACAAAGTAAATTATCATAAAAATAAAAAAATGAAAAGGATATATAGCATAGCGATACTTTTTAGTATAAGCATATTAACTTTTTCCTGCAAGAAATTTCTTGACCTGAAACCGATAAGTACGCCCATCACTACCGAATTTTTTAAAACGGCCAATGAGGCAAACAGTGCCGTTGCAGGATGTTATTCGCTGCTGCGCACGGCGTTGAATAACAAAACGGTAACTTATTATGCCTATGGCGATATCCCGGCAGATGAATACAACGCGTTTGGCGGAGTGGAGGATATGACGGATGTTGGCAATGTGAACTGGTCATTACCTGTGCCGGCTACTGCTGATTACCGTACAATGATTAACCTGCGCAGGTGGGATAATTTTTACAGGGTGATTGATAATGCCAATTTGTGTATCCAAAATATACCGGCGGTTGATTTCTCGACTGATAACTCAGGCAACGATCCGGTGGTTACCAAAAACAATTTGCTGGGCGAGGCTTATTTTATGCGGGCCTTTACTTTCTTCTATATATCGCGGGTTTGGGGCGATGTGCCGCTGGTTATTAAAAGCGTAAACGCAGGCGATGCAACCAGCACGGCCAGAACTCCGCAGGCAACAGTTTTATCGCAATGCATTAGTGATTTAAAGAAAGCGATCCCCTTGATGCAGTATGGTTATGTAAACTCAAATAACCGGGCTATCAGGGCCAACCGCGGCAGTGCTTTTGCCTTACTGGCCCATATTTACGCATGGCAGCAGGATTATCAGAATTGTGCACAGGCGGCAGATTCGGTTATTAAAAGAGGTAACTACCAATTGGTAGATAGGGGAAGCGTTGGTTATTTAAGTATTTATAAAGGTCAGTCTACAGAAGGGATCTTTGAGATCAGCCAAAGTGTATCAAACGAAGGCTCTACTGCCGGTATTCCTTTCTTTACAACAAAATCGCCTTATAATACGCTCATTAACGGCAACGCGGTATTTACCATCAACGCCGACCATTTGAATAACCTTTTCGCGGATACCGCTGATTTGAGGTTGAAAAACGCATTTGCTTTCAGGGGTACTACTGATCCTATTTGTATCAAATATTCCAACTTCCTGTACACTCAGCAAAGCACCAATAAAATAGCGGTGGCTTATAATAACCTCATCGTTTTCAGGCTTTCTGACATTATTTTACTGCGGGCCGAAGCTTTGGCGGCAACAGGCCAGGCAACCCCGGCTATCAGCTTACTAAACCAGATTCGCACAGCCGCAGGAATTCAGCCATACAGCTTGAGCGACGGGGACCTGTTTGAAGCGGTAATAGACGAGCGCGGGAGAGAGTTGTTTTTGGAAGGCCATCGTTTTTATGACCTGGTGCGCCTGGCACGCCAGAAAAATATAGCCGAGTTTGGTGACGCAAAGATCAGCCTGTCTGAATTTGCCAGGGGCAAGTATTACTGGCCGATAGACCCAATCCTGATCACACTTGATAATAGTTTAAAACAAACGCCTTACTGGTCATCAAAACTGTAATAATATGAAAATCAATAAAATAACTTACTGCTTTTTTACATTGCTGATCGCGGTATCGGTATTAACTACGGGCTGTAAAAAAACATACATCACAGAGGATGGGGTACACAGTGCCAAAACAACATTAAGCACATTTGATTATCTGAAAAATCATCCTAATCATATTTTTGATACACTAACTACGATCATTAAGCATTATAATATGCAGGACGAGGTTAATAAGGCCGGTACTTTCTTCGCGGCTACAGATTATTCTATCAACCGTTATTTGCTATTGCAAAACAGGCGCGTGCAGATGATAGACGAGAATAATAAATTTACGATGGATAGCCTGTACGCCCGGTTAACACCGGATTCGCTAAGGCAATACCTGTTTGCCAAACAAATAAAGATCACGGATTTTACCGACGATCTGATCCATGTAAATACAAACCTGGCTAAAATTTCCTGTGGTGTTCAGCGAATCAAAAGTACAGATCCTGCTTATTATACCTTTTCATCCGCACCTGTGTATTTTTTGTATTACGTAAAAATAAGGGGAGCACTTGATGTGCCTGGCCAATTGCCTACACCGGCAAACCCGGCCGATGTGACCGTTTCCTGCCAAACACAGGGCATTGAAACCTCGTCGGGCGGAATCCTGCATGTGCTATCCAACACCCATACTTTCGTAACTTTTTAACCTGTATCATGATGAAAAAGAACTTTATATATTTATCATATTTCGCTTTTTTACTTTTAACCGCATTTGGAGGATGTAAAAAGCCGGAGGTAGGTTATATTAGTAATAACCTCAATTATAGTCCGCAACTGTTGATAGTGCCGCAAGGCATTACTATGTATTCCAACGCCATCAATTCTGATCAATCTACGCAGCCCTTAACCGTGAAATTACTATCGATAAGGAACAGGCTCACCGGGAAGGAAGCAACGGATATGTTAAAATTAGATACAATAAGCACATTCTCCGGGCAGATAACCGATGCCGATTCTACATTGGCATTGTTAAACGCAAAGATCACCAAAAGCCTAAAGCCACCATTTAATGTAAACCCTTTAGGTGGCAGGCTTGAATTTAGCACCGCTACAATCAATGTCGATTCGGGTTTTTATGATATCGATGTGCAGGTAAGTAATCAACGCGGTACTAAAACACTGATCAACGCATGCCAGATACAGCTGGTTGCCAAAATAAACTCATCTATCGGCTCCACATTTTCCTCTTATTCGGATGTTGGATCAGAAACTAACTTTGTATCATTACCCAGCCCTACAGCAGTTGTTACCCGCACTGCTTCCGGGCCCAATAAAGTGATCATTAAGGTGGTTGACCGTAACGGGGTGGCGTTTGATCCTTCGGCTGGCCAGGTTATCAATCGTGGCGACAGGGGAAATTATGCCCAGATGAATCCGTATTATCCAGTTGTAAAAACTTCTACCGGAATGGAATGGGGTTTCCCGGTTTTACCCAATGGTTTCCCCATCAAGTTAGGCGCTAATGGCACATTGTGTTATTATAGGATACCAGGTGCTTATAACACTTTAAACAAGAATGTGAACTTTACGTTCGATGCTTTTAAAGTGTTTTCGCCCGGTACGTATACGCTTACCATTACCTTGCCTACAATTACAAAAAAATAAATAATAAAATAGTTGATCCTGGTTAATTTAGTTGAAACGAAGATAGCCGTTCTGCAAAGCGCAGGCGGCTTCTTTGGCTTGATTAATATCAACAAACCGAAGGGTTATTTATACTTTACTGCATGAGTTTACAACGGTGTGTTTTGCTGCCTTTTATTCTGTTTACCTGTTTCCTTGCCGCAAAGGTTTCAGGCCAAAGCCAGGCCGTTTTGGCCGGGAATGGCAACCCTATAATCCCCGGTTATTTTGCCGATCCGACGATAAAAAAGTTTGGAGATACATTTTACCTGTATACAACTACCGATGGTAACGGTGGAGGCCTGGGGCCGTCGCAGGTATGGACTTCTAAAGATTTTGTGAACTGGACAATGCAGGATATGAACTGGCCTACCACACACAATTACTGGGCGCCGGATGCAACACAGGGTAACGACGGGAAGTATTACTTGTACTATTGCCAGCCCACGGTTGAAATATATGGAGCATCAGCATCAACACCGGTTGGCCCCTGGACCCCTTTGTATGCCGATAATAAACCGGTTCTTACCAATCTATACGTCCCCGGTGTAATAACGCTCGACGGGCAAACTTTTAGGGATGACGATGGTAAATTTTATATGACCTGGGGCACCTGGGGTATTTACCCGGGTTATGGCTGTGGTATAGGGCTTTTAAATCCCGATATGAAAACATTTGCTAAAACGGCGCAGATACCCAATACCGATGCTAAAGATTTTTTTGAAGGCTCTTTCCTGTTTAAGCGCAAGGGCATCTATTACCTGATGTACTCATCGGGTTTTTGCGAGAACGAAACCTACCGGGTACAGTATGCCACAAGTAAAACCGGGCCAATGTCTGGCTACGTATACGGAAAAAACAGCCCGATACTTACCACCAATACCGATGGAACGGTTCATGGGCCGGGCCATAATTCTGTATTACAGATTGGGGATGAGTATTACATTATCTATCATCGCCATAACAATCCACATTCGGGTGGGGGGTATCACCGGCAAATTTGTGCCGATAAGCTTGTTTTTGACGCGGATGGCAATATTGAAAAAGTGATCCCGACGCACACAGGTATCGGCTTACTGGCAACGGCTACTAACCCGTACCCCAACCTGGCCTATCAAAAAAAGGTAACCGCTTCTTCATTTTACAGCGACGATTATAAGCCGGAGTTCGCGGCAGACGATAATAACGGAACCTTGTGGAAATCTAAAGATAACAGTACGGCACCTGCATGGTTACAGGTAGACCTGGGCACTATCACCACCGTGAAAAAGGTGCTGACGCAATTTGAATATGCCACCTGGTATTACCAGTATTTTATTGAATACTCCATAAATGGAAAAGATTGGCAGATTTTTGCCGATAAAAGGTATAACCGGTGGCACGGCAGCCCCGTGATTGACGAGAAGGAAGTAAAAGCACGGTACATCAGGCTGACCATCACCGGCACGGAGCAGCCGGGTTTATATAAGGCAGTGTGGAACTTAAAGGTGTTTGCAGGCGGGAACCACGAAGCTGTTCCGGCGAATATCAATCTGCCAGTAGCCAAGGCCAACTTTAAACAACAGGGCTTGCTCATTGATGTTGATGCCGATGGCCTGCAACCGGGAACGATGGTTAAGGAATGGGCCAATAAAGGGGCCTTAGGCGGTGCATTCAAAACACAAGGCCGATCCCCTTATGTAGATTTTGTTGCAGGTAAAAAAGCGGTTGTTTTTAAAGCCGGGCAAACGTTGAGTTCTGGTTTTAATGTGCCAAACTCGCTGGCAGGCAATAATAGCTATACGGTTTGTTTTTGGGCTTATACAGGCCAGCAAAAAGGCGAAAACCCGGTGCTTGACTGGGCCGATGCGGGGGGAGATTTAACCGCTGCCACTTTCGGTTACGGTAGTAACCGCGATATGGGGGCGGCCCGGCATGGGGGATTTTCGGATCTTCCTTATAAAAAGGACATTGACCTTGCCGGCAGGTGGCACTACGTAGCCATGAGTTTCGACGGCACTTTTGAGAAAGTATATGTTGATGGCGAGCTGAATAACCAGGAGAATAAAATGCTTTTTATAAAGCCAGCCGCTAAATTTTTGATCGGTGGTCAGCAAGCCGGCCCTGCCCGTTTTTCAGGGGCGATAGCTTCACTGCAGGTTTATGACAGGCCTTTAACTGATATCGCGATTAAAGCGGCTTTTAGCCACGTAAAACAGCCGGATGTGGCAGTTTACCTTGATGCTGCCAAGCTGCCTTATGGCCAATTAAAAAACTGGGATAATGACGGAGAAGTGGGTGGGCATTTTACACCTACAGGTACGCCGCCCGAGGTGAAGGATGCTGCCGGGCGAATAGCCGTTTATATAGATAGTAAACATCCCCTGGTGTTGGATAAACCTTTATCCATTGGTAATGGGAATGCAGGTTACAGCATAGCAGCAATGGTATACAGCCAGGCACCGCAGCAGGGCAAATTCGTCAGTGGTTTTATGCCTGCCGCGATCAAAAATAATGATGATCTGAAATTTATTGCGGGTGCAGGTAAATGGCACCTGCTCGTTAAAACGTATACCAGTAAATTGGTAAAGGAATACCTTGACGGTCATTTAACCTTGACTAAGCGGTCAGCAATATCAGCAAAAAAAGCAGGTACGCTGGCGCTGGGGGCAAGCGGCGTGGATAGTTTTACAGGTTCAATCGCCAGCCTGGTTGTATATAAACATGCGCTTACCGGGGATGAAATCAGCACCCTGGTCGCTACCTGGCGTCAAAATATGCACCAGCCTGCGGGGGCTGAGCTGGTTTATAAAAAAGCACCCAAAGCCTTATCCCCGGAAATGATAGCTATGGAAGCGGGTTCGGCTGATGAGTCTGCCGACCTGCAATATTATTTTTCAGGAGGAAATGAATTAACTCCCCGTAATTGGACAGATAATCCCTATTACATCGATTATGGTCTTTCTCCGGATAAAACTTACCGGTACAGCTATAAGGTAAGGGATAACTTTGGCAATGTTACCGGCCCTTCTGCCGTAGCTACCGCCGGCACCGGGTTATCACAGTTTGTGATAGCCGCCGATGATTTTTCGGCCAACAAGGATTTTATTACGGGCGATGTGGCTGGCTCTGTATGGGATGGGGTGCTGGGTAAGGGTGCTACGCAGACTAATACCAAAATAGTGGCAGCTGATCATGCGCTCCGGATGGCATCCGTTGGTACCAACTGGGATGGAAATACACCCTATGGCCCCTTTTTATACAAAAAAGTCGCAGGCGATTTTGTTGCCGAAGTGGAGATCACTAATGTAAGCGGGCTGGCAGAGAAAAAAGTAGCGGGAAACCATGAGTCAGGCCTAATGGTGCGGTTGCCCCGCGATGAGGCAAGCGGCAATGGCAGCGAGCAGCTTTTACAGAATGGTATTTTTCCTGCCTGGAATGTAGGCAATATGCTCACCAACCTTGTGGATGGTGACCGCCGGCAAACCAATGCCCAATCTGCCTGGAATTTTAGCCGTTACCTGCAAATTCAACGTAGCGGGGATCTTTTTTATATCCGCACCAGTACAGATGATATCCACTGGGTGGATCTGCCCGGAAGCCCGGTATTACGCACGGATATGAACGGCAAGGCGGTACAGGTTGGTTTGTATCAATGTACTTATGGTCCTCAACCTGGCTTTGGAAGTTTTGCAAATTTTAAACTGGTGAGCACCAATGGAAAATAACCTTTAAAAGCCGGGTTTCTCTTTTTATAATATTTTATAAAACGCGTTTCGTCAAGCTGAAAAAATTACCGGCCTACTCAAAAATTGATGAGGCCGGTTTAATGATAAGCTAAAAGTTTTTTTAATCTCATGCGATATCACAAATGGGCAGTACGGCTGATGCTGAAGCAATCGGCGTTCTTGATAGCATAAAGGCTATTTTGGGTAAAAAAAAACCGCAAAACAGGTGTTGAATCTGATTTGCGGTCTAAGGTGAGGTCCGATCACAGTTCTCGAACACCTTTATAGAAAATTTGAAGAAAATAGTGTATGTAAATGTTAGTTATAAAATAATAACCGACTAACCTGAACATACCGGGACCGTTGACCAGTTTGTAACTGAACTCTAAGCCTTTTTTAATTCTGTTTCATACAAAACCTTACCAGCCTGATTGATCGCTTTTACATTTAAACGGTTTGCATCAACAGAAAAATACATAAAACCATGCTCTGATGCCTGGAAACGGCTATAGGCTTCTCCCTCAGTAACTTTGGTAAGCTCGGAGCCCGCGCCAGAAATAAATTGGTGTGTAAAACCATCAAGCTTTAAGTGTTGCAGGGAATGTTCATGGCCCGAAAGGTAAACATCCACCTTATGATCATTCAGGGTTTGATATAAGGCTTTTTTTATGGTAATGGTATCGTAATTATTGATACGCGGCCCAACGGTACAAAATGGATGATGCCCCACAACAATTTTCCATTTTACATCTGCAGATGCTTTCTCCAGCGTTTCGTTAAGCCATTTCATCTGCGTGGCCACATAATCAACCTTATCTTCATGTAAAAAAGGGTCGGTATCCATCATGATAAAAAGCACTTTGTCTTTCTTCTTATCGGCTACCGCGCTTTTTATTTCCTTGTCTTTATCCTTATTCAAGCTTACTTCTTTGGCGTAGTAACGGGCAGGCATATTCCACCGCCTGCTTATCTTGCTATACCTGATCTGTGCATCAACATCAGAGTGATGATCATGATTGCCAAATACCGGGTACCAATCGCACTGTAGTGAGTGAGCAGTGTAAATATTTTCGAACGAATAATGCCAAAGCGGGTCGGTTTCGCTAACCACACCTTTTGGGTAAAAATTATCACCTACCGAAATAACAAAATTATTTGGATGCGCCGCGCCCCATTCGCCCATTTGTTTGGCAACCTCCAACTGGTCATATTCACCGTTGCGGCCCCAATCGCCAAGTGCCATAAAGTGCATGGGAAAATCATCTTTTAAAGATGCGCTTGGCGATAGGTCGTCACTTTCAAAATGGGTAACCTGAGTTTTGGCCAGGCTTGTTAAAGGGCTTATTAGGGTAGCGCTAATGGCACCCATAGTAGTATTTCTTACAAAATCTCTGCGTTTCATGCAATTGTTAATTTAAACGATAAACCAGTAGTTTAAAGCTATCTGGAACTGGTGTTTTTGTACCTGGCTGAAAATCAACTACTGGCAGATATAGCTTATGGGTTAACAGATCGATAGCCATAGTTTTGGCCCTGTTTTGGGTGGTTATCGTTTGTATCAGTGTATAAGCATCCGGTGTGTCCTGTTTAAAAACGGTTGCGGTGCCATCCCCGTTAGAAGCAATTATCAGCTTGTTTTTAGCATCATAAACAACAGCATCTACACCAGCACCAATAGGTAGGGTTTGCACAATTTTGCCGGTTTTGGTGTCAATTACACTCAATCCTTTGTTTTCGCGACATACGGTAAATAAGCGTTCATTTTGTTTATCTAAAGCCAAACCTGTGGGGCCACCACAAGGCGCAAGCGGATAGTTTTTGATCACCTTTAAGGTTTTTGCATCAATTACATTTAAGCTGCTTTTATCTTCCAGATTGTTGTAAATAATGCCTTTGCCATCGGCAACAGCAAACTCAGGAGCGCCGCCCATATCTATCGTGGCAACTTGCTTTAATTCTTTGGGATCTACCACCACACAGGCGCTGCTATGGCCTTCAAAGGCGAAGATCTTTTTTGAATACGGATCATAAATAATACCATCGGCGCCATTACCCGTTACCGGAATTTCTTTAACAACCTTCAAAGTTTTAATATCAAAAGCTATGACTGCGTTGGCTTTTCCATCGCTTATAAAGCCGAGGTTAAGCTCATTTACAATGGCAATGCCATGTACGCCTTTCATATCGGCAATGGTGCCAATTACCTTTTCGGTTTTAAGATCTACAACATTTACGGCTGTACCATGGGATGCATATAAAACCTGGTTAATTTGATCAATATATACATAATCGTATCCGCCGTTGCCTGGCAGGTGGATGGTTTTATCGGCCACATAACTTAGTTTTTGGGCTGAGGCGAAAAAAGGGAGCGCAATAAATAAAATAAAGGTTAGTACCTTGTAAATACTGGTTTTCATATGTTGAGTTTTAAAAGTAAAAATGGACGGGGCAATAAGCCCGCCCATATAAAAAATTATATTTTAGTGCTGGTTGCCTTTGCCATCTACAGTATAAGCACCCAAGTCCTGGTTGTATTTAGGGTTACCCGTTCCAAATGCTGGCGAACCATTTTGCAAGCGGAAATTGTTGGTGTTTTCAAAGCCGTTGGGAGCCAAAACAGTCCCATCAAATTGCACAAACAAAGGATCAAAGTTGTTTATGCTTTTGGATATGAGGTCTGTTGGCTGTGGCTTACCTAAGCCAGATGCAGGATAAAAGCCATCTCTTATGTTTACCCCTGCATAGGTATCTACGGTTGCATAAAACAAGTTGTTGCCATAAGTGGTATGCACCAGGTCGCCGTCATCAAATAATTCAAGCCCATGATAACAATTTACTATGATATTATTATAAATATGGCCGATGGCATTAACGCCAACGGATACGCCGCGTCCGGGTTCTGCCGCGCCTCTTCTCCAGCCATTAGATACCAGGGTGTTGTTATACACATCGACTTCGGTTTGCGGGAAGGGTACCTTAGAGCTTGTTTCAAGTTTTATCCCACTGCCCGCCTGGCTAAATATGACATTGTAGGCCACAACGCCCTTAACACCAGATTTTAAGTTGATGCCTTCGCCGTCGGTGCTGCCCGAAGAGCTGATGGTATTTCTTAAAAGGGTAACGGTTGCCCCATTGCTTATAGCCATCAAATCGTCCTGTCCGTTTGTAAACCATGAATCCTCAATATCTACATTTATTGCAGCTTTAACTTTAAGTGTACCGCGCGCACTGCCGCCGCCATCAGGACCGCCGGTGTTATCAACATGTGTCCATTTAATAATAACTGCCTGCGCGGTATCGCATTGGAAACCACCCCAGGTACCCGGTTTATTGGTATCCGAGTTAAATAGAATAGGTTGGCTTTTAGTGCCCAATAATTGCAGCACACCCTGGATGTTGATTTGGGCATTATTTTTTACAATGACAATAGCCCCCGGTTGTGATGATAAGGTATCGCCCTTTTTCACAGTCAGATCTGAAGTAACCGTATACGTTTGACCGCTTAGCAGTGTGCCTTTTACAAAACCGCTGATGTCGCCAGCTGCAATGGGGCTCGAGGTGGGTATTTTAACCCCGTTAAACGTTGTAAATTCTGCTTTTTTGCAGGAGGTTATGGTTATTAATATTAGGCCCGTTAATATTAAATATATTTTCTTTGTTCTCATTTTGCTGATTTATTAGGTTATAGTGAATAACGAATCCCCAAATTAAAACTCACGTTATATAAATCCTTTGATTGTAATAAGTTGTTGATTTTTACAGTTGTAGGTGTATTTAACAGGTTGTTGATTTTGGCTGCCAGTACTAAATGTTTGGCAACCTGCTTTTCGCCCGAAAGGGCTAAAAACGACTGTGGCTGCTGGTAATAATCATAGCCATAATTAGGGTAAACTAGTGATAAAGTTTTACTGGTGTAAGTATATGATAACTGAACAAATGCCCCTTGTTTATCATTTTTATATAACAGCGAAAGATTTAGAACATCGCCTGTTTGCCCTTGCAATGGCCTGCTTTGATATTTAATTACTGGCTTACCATTTACAGTACCATCTTCGGGCACATCTTTGGGCGATTTGATATTTGAATAGGTGTATGTATAATTACCAGATACACCCAGCTTGCCAAAATACCTGCTATAAACAATTTCGGCCCCGGTTACTTTGGCCGTACCAAAGTTTTGCGGCTGCGTGTTTAATTGGCCGCCGCTTAAATCTTTCAAAGCAAACTCAATAGGGTTTGTAATGTTCTTATAAAAAGCGCCTAAGAAAAACGCCTCTTCCTTACCCGGAAATAGTTCATACCGTATATCATAGTTATCAGATTCGGTATGTTTAACGTGCGGGTTACCGGTAACATCGGTGCTTTCGCCCAAGGTTGGTGTTGGTACCAGTTCATATAATGAAGGCCGGGCTATCGATTTAAAATAAGATGCTCTTAAGTTTGATTGCTCAGTCAGTTTATATTTTAACTGGATGCTTGGTAAAAGATCGGTATACGTTTTTTTTGCATTACTCAGGGAGTCCAGTACAACAGGGTGTGTATCATAACCCTGTTTGGTGCCTTCAACGCGTAGGCCTCCTATAATATTTAATCTATCAACCTTTAGCTTAATTTCTGCGTAGCCGGCAGTTATATTTTCATAAGCCGTATAATTTGTTTTGTCGTTCTGATCTGTACCTGTTGGGTTGTAAACCACAAAGCCCGATGAGTAAATATCAGTGAATACACTTTTGTCGCCATTTGCAGTTGGCGCAGCCTTTAATATATATTCGTTTTGATGATTAAAACGGGTACTGTGCCTGTACAAACCACCCGCTTTAATTTCAATGGCGCTTTTTTGCCCTAAGGCGGTTTTATAGCCAAGGTTAGCTAAAGCGCTAAGGTCCTTATTGCCGCTTTTTTGCCATATTCGCGATATGTTGTCAAAATAATCGGGGGTGCTGGTAAAGTCAGGTCTTATCAGGTGATTTATAGATAGATCTGCCCTGTCTGGTGCATTTTGGGTAGAATTACTGTATACGCCTGCCCAATCAAAAAGCCAATGACTGGCAATTACATGCTTGCCACTCACTTTAAGGTTTTCAACGTACTGGTTTTGGATATTTGACCGGTTATCATTAAACACCGTTCCGGTACCGGGCCCTATCCTGCCGCCGTTGCCGCCCAATATAGAGGTATCTATACTTAATCTTGTTTGCGCAATGTGTGTATAAAGAAATACGTTATCAATACCTATCTGGTTATTGTCATCAAACTTGTAATCGATATGGGTAGATAAACCATTGTTTAATTGCTGCGTAGAATAAGTACGGTTAGCCACGTCGGAAATAACAGGCTGAAAATTTTTACCTGCTCTTGGATCTGGCTCGGCGATATTAAATTGAGAGTTTGTACCATAGTACTGGTTTTGATAACTATCTGCGACTATGAAACCCAATTTATTTTTCAAAAACCGGCGACCGTAAGTAAACCCGAATAAGGACGTAAGCGGTGCATTTTTTTTAGTAAAATCAAGGTTAGCACGTGAAAAATAACCTGGAGTAGCTACGTAACCGGGGCCAAATCTTTCAGTAGGGCTTTGGCTTTGAACAGCGCCATGGCTGAAATCATCAAACTTGCGGTTAAAAAACAAGGCGCTGTAACCTACAGAACCATTGGCCTTAAAGTACTCATACTCCGGTGCATCTTTAAACACCAGGTTAACGGTACCCCCAATGGCATCGCCTTCCATTTCGGGTGTTAAAGATTTGCTAACCTCAATTTTCTCTAACAGATCTGACGGCACGATGCTAAGAGAAATAAACCTCGATACCGGATCCGGGCTGGTTACTTTAACACCATTGATAAGCGTGTTGTTATAGCGAGGCTCCAAACCGCGGATAATAGCATACGCTTCATCAGACCCGCTATTGCGCTGGATGGTAACCGCAGAAACCCTTTGCAAGGCATTAGCTGCATTAATGTCAGGTGATCTTTGCATAGCCTGCGCAGATAGGACATTGGTAATATTATCCGCGTTTTTTTCTGTCCTGCGGGAGGAGGTTTCCGATTCTTCATTGTTTTTCCCGTATACACTTACCTGTTTAAGAGATACCGATTTTTCTGACAGATTAATATTCAAAACAGATATTTGGCCATCCGATAACCGGATAGTCTCTTCGTATTCTGTATAACCAACATATTTAACCTTTACTTTATAGGTGCCGGGAACTATATTGGTAATGGAATAGTGTCCGAATGCGTCGGTAAGCGCAGCGCGCTTCTGGCCGTCAAAGTGTATGTAAGCCCCACTTAACGGTTCTTTGGTCTTTTCGTCAACAACCTGCCCTTTTAAAACGGCCTGCTGGGCATAAGTAAATGATGCGGCAAAAATAAAAATAGCAATCAGGTAAAACTTGTTCATTATGGCGTGTTTTTTCCGCAAAACACCCCGTCAAATCTGGAGAAATACTGAATAAATCAGCCGTACACAATAACTTAATCTTTTGATAATCAAATAACAATAAATAGGTCACTCCTGTATGGGCACATTACGTTTATCACGCAATAAGGTAATTTTAATTTAACAGACGATGGGCTAAAATGAGGTGCCATCATTAGTATCTTTTTAGTTATACTCTTAAATGAAACACGGCAGTCTTTTGATTATACTCACTCAATTTAGTCCCCATAACCGGATGTGAGGTGTAACAATACCGTACAGGCAGAGAGTTTTGGTGATGCTTAGGGCCAATCCCCCGATCTTTTAGCGAATGGTTTAATGAACCCATTATAGTCAAATTTCGCAATCTCTCATTAAGCTGTTATTAAACAAACGCACATGGCGATTAATTAATTCCCTATTAACATACACTTTAAAGTGTTGATGGATATTTGACGCGATTTATTGACGGCAGCGGGATATGTCATTCTCAATAAATATCCTCAATTAAGTGATGGTTAATGGCTATGCTATGTGTACTCACATCTTCAATCATTGCCTAACTAACAATTAAAAATTAAAATGAATTCAAGAAGAGACTTTTTAAAAAAAGCGGCTTTATTATCTGGCAGTGCAGCAGCCATAAATATGCTGCCACCGGTAATACAAAAAGCACTGGCTATCAATCCCGAGCCGGGCAGTACTTTTTACGATGCCGAACATATTGTATTCCTGATGCAGGAAAACCGTTCATTTGATCATCAGCTGGGTACCCTCCGGGGAGTCCGCGGATACAATGATCCCCGCGCTATCAACCTGCCCGATAAAAACAAAGTTTGGCTGCAAACCAATAAAGAGGGTGATACTTATGGTCCGTTTCACCTGGATGTAAAAGATACCAAAATAGCCTGGATGGGCTCGCTACCTCATGGTTGGAGCGACCAGACCGATGCCATGAATAATGGCAAATATGACAGATGGCTCGACGTAAAGAAGGCGCGTAACAAAGCTTATGCAGATATGCCGCTAACTATGGGCTATTGCGACCGCTCTGATTTTCCTTTCTACTATTCTTTGGCCGATGCTTTTACCGTATGTGATCAAAATTTTTGTTCGAGCATTACCGGTACGCACCCTAACCGCCATTACTGGATGACCGGTACCGTGCGCGAAAGCAATAAACCCGAAGGCATTGCCCATTTATGGAACGTAAACAATTATGATTTTCCCGAACTGGAGTGGACAACCTATCCCGAAAGACTGGAAGAAAACGACGTTAGCTGGAAAGTATACCAGAATGAGCTAACTATGGGCTACGGCTTAAAATCAGAAGAAAGTGCATGGCTGAGTAATTTTGGTACCAATGTGTTGGAATACTTTAAGCAATACAACGTACGGTTGCACGAAGGTGGCATTGCCAACCTGCAAACCAAAAAGGAAAGCATCCTGCAGCAAATTGCCGACCTCGAAAAACAACCTGCCGAAGGCCGTACCATTCAAAGGCTTGCCGCTGCTAAAAAGGTATTGGCTAACATTGAAACCGCACAAGCCAAATACACAAAAGCAAGTTTTGATAGCCTTTCAAAAACTGGCCAGAAATTAAACAGTAAAGCGTTTTCAACCAATATAAACAGTGCCGATTACCATGAGCTAAGTACCTTAACTTATGATGACAACGGTACCGGGCGTACTTTAAATGTACCCAAAGGCGATGTTTTTTACCAATTTAGGGAGGATGTTAAAAATGGTACACTGCCAACCGTATCATGGCTAATGCCGCCGGCCCACTTTTCTGATCATCCCGGCGAGCCCTGGTTTGGCCCATGGTATGTAAGCGAGGCGATGGAAATTTTGCTGCAAAACCCGGAAGTTTGGAAAAAAACCATTTTTGTGATCACCTATGATGAAAACGATGGCTATTTTGATCACGTGCCGCCCTATGTAGTACCAAACCCTTATAAAGAGCATACCGGTAAAGTATCCGCGGGGATTGATCCTAAACTTGATTTTGTTACTAAAGATCAGCAAACTAATCCATCGGCTACGGATGCGAATATCCGTGAAGGTGCTGTAGGTTTAGGCTACCGCGTGCCGATGATCATAGCGTCACCATGGACACGTGGGGGTTATGTATGTTCGGAAGTATTTGATCACACTTCATCACTGCAATTTGTTGAGGACTTTTTAGAAAAAAAATTCAACAAAAAAGTAAAGGAAGAAAATATCACCCAATGGCGTCGTACTATTTGCGGTAACCTGACATCAGCTTTCCGCCGGTATCATGGCGAAAAAATAGATGGCCCGGTATTTTTAGAAAAGAAACCATTTATTGAAGGTATTCACCAGGCACAGTTTAAACAGGCGCCGGCTAATTTTAAAAAATTATCAGCTGCTGAAATTGAACAGATCAATACAGATCATACCCAATCAGCCTATTTTCCAAAGCAGGAAAAAGGCGTAAAACCTGCCTGCGCGCTGCCGTATGAATTATATACCGATGGATATTTCAACAAAGAAAAGAAAGCATACGAAATAGCATTCAAGGCAGGCAATAAGGTGCATGGCAGTAAGTCTACAGGTTCACCGTTTAGGGTGTATGCGGTTAACCCTTATCAGAAAGAACAACTGCGCGCATGGGATTACAGTGCAGCCGCGGGCGATACCTTAACAGATGAGTGGAAAATCGGCGATTTTGAAAACGAAGCTTACCATTTAAAAGTTTACGGCCCTAACGGTTTTTACCGCGAGTTTGCCGGGAACAATAATAATCCGCAGCTTAAAATAAGCTGCGATTATGAGACCAGCCGCTTAAATGCAGCAAGGCTCACCGGTAACCTTGTTATTCATATTGCCAATCACGATAAAAAGGCGCATACAGTAGTTATAAGTGATAAAAGCTATAAAGCACAGGCACAAACCCAGGTAATACCCGCCGGCGGCAGCATAAGAGTGGTTTTAAATTTAGCTAAAAATCACAACTGGTACGATTTCAGCGTAAAACTTAACGGGCATGATACTTTTGAGGAACGTTTTGCAGGTCGTGTGGAAACAGGCTCGCCAACTAAAACCGATCCCTTAATGGGCGGTGTTGTTTAACCTGATAGCAGGAGGTTTTGAAATAAATGTTTTTATCCAATCCGATCTATGATACATCAGTCTGACAAAGAACTGTTGCAGGAAATTGCCCTCGGGGATGAACTGGCTTTCCAGATGCTGTTTAACCGGCACTGGAAAGCCCTGTTTTCCTATGTTTACCGCTTGACACGGGATGAAAGCCATACCAAAGATATTTTACAGGATGTATTTATGTACGTATGGAACAACAGGGAAACGCTTTATTCCGCCGAATCTTTTTTGCCGTATTTAAACACCGTGGCACGCAATAACGTGATGACCGCATTTCGTAAGGATAAGATACGGCTGCAGGGCGCAGATGTTTTATTGGACAACGTTGGGCGCTCGGTAGCTGCCGACGACCAACTGCTTTTAAAAGAGGTAAAACAATCTGTTGATAATGAGCTTTTAAAAATGCCTTTCAATATGCGCTTATGTTTTCAACTAAGCCGGTATGAGGATAAATCTATCCGTGATATTGCCGCCGAGTTGAAACTTTCTGAACAAACCGTTAAGAACAATATTTCTGAAGCGCTACGTAGGCTGCGTATATCTGTTGAGCAGGGCTCATTAATTTACCTGTCACTTTTGGTAGCTGGGCTTATGTTGTAAATATTAATGTAAGCTTAACTATTTATTAAAGTACTTTTTTGCTTCCCGGGCGCTAATGCTTTGAATGAAGATCAATAAGTACCCAGGTTTAAAGCAGCTGTTCCAACGCTATCAGGATGGCTCCATTCATCAGCATGAAAAAGAATTGGTTGATGAATGGTTTGAAAAATACACAGATGAGGATGCCGCAGATATACTGAAAGATCCGAATACCGAACAGCGGATTTACCAGGAGCTTACCTCGCGCATTGTTAATGCGCAAAAGGCTACACCGGTGCGTAAAATGTGGCAGCTTCAAAATTGGCTCAAAGCAGCATGCATTGTATTTGCAGTTTCTTTGCTTGCCGCCCTATACTTTAATAAACGCACTGGTGAAACGCCGTTAGCCGCCGCTGCTTTTAATACGTTTGCTACGGGCAACGCCCAGGTGAAAAAAATAACTCTTGATGATGGCACCAGCATCTGGCTCAACGCAGCTACCACGATGAGGGTTTCTACTTTGTTTAAAAACGCAAGGGAACGTGTGGTTTATTTAGATAAAGGCGAGGCCTTTTTTGAAGTAAAACATGACGCGTCCCATCCATTTAGCGTTATTTCCGGCAAATTGATAACCAGGGATATTGGCACCACTTTCTGCATCCGGGCGTATGATCTTAAAAACGAATACCGGGTAGCCGTAACTGAGGGCAAGGTTGATGTTGAACAGCTGGATAGTTTGGGTAAATCCCGTATTATCAGCGCCGGTATTACCCGCGGGCAGCTATTGGTTTATAAAGCCTCATTAAATACTACTCAAATTTTAAGGAAGGATACCCACCTTATAGCCACATGGAGAACCGATGGCTCCATACATGCCGATGCCATGACCCTGGAGCAGATTGGCGACGAACTATCAAGACATTTTAATATTAAAGTTACTGTCAGGCATCCCACGCTTGACGCCAGGAAATATACGATCAATTTAGGTGCCCAAAATATTGGCCAGATGCTCCAACAGCTCACTCTTGCCACAGGTATCAGCTATAAGCTTGATGCCGACAGTTTAATCATTAACCCTTCAGCCAGCAACATGAAATAAACTAAATAATAAAAAAAGCCGGAGGTGATCCCGCACCACCGGCTGCAAGGTAGGCGCTGTAGCAGCGTCTACTCAAAATTAACTCGTCAAAAATTAATTATCGCAAATAAATATGCACCTTTTTATCCAAATAAGAAAAAAAATATTGGAAAGAAATTTCCTTATCCAGATCCCAACATCACTAATGGTGATACTTTTTTTAATAGCAGGCAATACAGCTTACGCCCAGTCAACTGATGCATCCATTTCCGGCCAGGTAAAGGATGACAAAGGCGCTGGTATGCCTGGCGTAACCATTGCTATTCAAAATAGCTCAAATGGCTTCCGTTCAACAAGTGTTACCAATGGTGAAGGTAAATACAGTTTCCGCCAGTTGCCTTTAGGCAGGCAATATGTGGTTAAAGCATCTTTCATCGGTTATGACCCGCAAATTAAAAACGAAATTTCCCTTAATCAGGGCGATAGGGTTGTTGCAGACTTTTTAATGTCAAACAACACACTCGGGCTAAAAGAAATTGTGGTTAAAGCCAACGCCTTAAGCAGCCGCAATGATCGTTTAGGAGGCAGCACCTCCATTAATGCGCGTACCATTCAGCAGATCCCGGCGTTGAATCGTAATTTCACCAACTTGCTTTCGCTTGCCCCAACATCAAACGGCGGCTCGGTAAGTGGCCAGTTGCCTTCATCAACTAATTATTTGATTGATGGTACCAGCGCCCGCAGTAACTTAACATCAGGCGCGGTAGGTAGTGGTCCTTACTCATTGTCGCTGGAGGCTATTCGCGAGTTTGAGGTATCAACCAATATTTACGATGTATCACAGGGCCGTGCAGGTGGCGGTACAGTTAGCGCGGTTACAAAATCAGGTACCAATACGCTTACCGGTTCGGCTTTTGATTATTATCGTTCAGATGCTTTAGCCAGCCCTTATGATATCCGCGGTAATAAGCGCCAACAAAATTTTACTACAAATCAATATGGTTTTAGTTTAGGTGGCGCCATCATTAAAGATAGATTATTCTTCTTTACTGCGCTTGATCGCCAGGAGCAGTCTGCACCGTTTTATATTGCTGATATCAAGTCAGATGCTGATGCTATATCCCTGCGCATTAGTAAAGGTATGCTTGATAGCGTAATCAATATCGGCCGTGCAAAATATGGTTTGGGTAGCGGCCCGCAAGTTGGTGAGTTTCCAAGAAAAACTACTGCCAATACTTTTTTTGCCCGTATTGACTGGCAGATCAATGATAAAAACCGTTTAACTATCAGGAACAATTACAGCGACTGGAATAACCCTAACAGTACGGATGATAACTCCAATATTAACCTGTTTGAAACATACGGTAACTTCAAATCGCGCGAAAACACCACGCTGGCATCATTGCGTACCCAGTTTAGCTCCAGTTTTTTGAATGAGCTGAAATTGCAATGGCAAAGCGCCAAGCGTGATTATACGCCAAACAATCAGCTTCCATCGGCTAATATTCCCCGTGCTATTGTTACGGTACGTTCTACCTTACCAAACGGAACTGTCGGCAGTACTTCGGTACAATTAGGCGGTCAGCGTTTTACGCCAGAGAGCGATCTGGAAAACCAATTGCAATTGGTGAATACCAGTTATCTTACAAAAGGTAAATACAACTTTACATTTGGTACCGATAATACACTTACCTACCTTAATACCTATATTTCCAACGAACAAAACGGAAGGTTCATTTTTAATAACATTAAAGAGTTTGATGACCTGAACCCTACACGTTTTGTGCGTGAGGTGCCTATTGCCGGCATCCCATCGGTACAGCAATATGTGTTAAACCTATCGGCATTTGGCCAGGTTCAGTTTGAGCCTGTGAAAAATGTAAGCGCCACTTTTGGCCTGCGCTGGGATCTTACCAGTTATTTAACCAAGGGCGAATATAACCCGATAGTTGATAAAGCTTTAGGATTAAGGACCGATGCAAACCCAACAGATTGGAATAACTTCCAGCCAAGGGTTCAGTTTTCATGGGATGTAAAGGGTGAAAAGACCGACATCATCCGTTTAGGCGGCGGTATCTTTTCTGCCAATCCAATTAACTACGCGCAGGTAAACAATATTCAAAACAGCGGTACCAAAGTGGCCTCTATTGATATTACAAGATCAAATACAGGCCCGAATTTGGTTCCTAAACCAAACTTCCCGGCTTATCGTAATGATCCGTCTACGGCTCCAGGTTTAATCGCCGGCGCGCCAACGGTATCCACTATCAACCTTAACGATCCAAATTTACAGATCCCTACCATCTATAAAGCCAACTTAAGCTATAACCACATGTTTGGCGATTATCTTCGCTTAGGTGTAAACCTCCTGGTGAGCCGCACCAATAACAATTATGTTTACCTGGACCGCAACCTGGCTGATCAGCCTTACTTTACGCTTTCAAACGAAGCTAACCGTGGCGTGTTTGTACCTGCCAATACCATATCGTCATCAGGTGTTACCGATAACGTTCAGGGTCGTAAAACACAGTTGGTTGGCCGCACGCTTGAATTGACCAATGGCGCTAAGCTAAACCAGCAGGCATTTGTGTTTGATGGAGATTTCAGGTACTATAAAGACGGTTTCCTGTCATTCAGCTACACCTGGAATAATACAAAGGATAATACATCTTATAACGGTAACGTAGCTAATACATCTACGTTTCGCCCAATTAAATCAGATCCGCGTGATTTGAGTGAGATGGACTATTCAGATAACCAGTTCAGCAACAAAATCGTTCTATACGGTTCTACACCAACCTGGAAAGGGTTTTCATTTAGCGGCAGGTTTACCGGCAGCGGCGGCACACGTTATTCTTTAACTGTTGATTCAGATATCAACGGCGATTTCGTTGGCGGTCCGGGTACTGATAATGACCTGGCTTTCGTTTTTGATCCTAATAATCCTAACACCCCGGCAGCGGTAAAAGCCTCGATGGAAAAAGTGCTGAACAACCCGGATAACCGTGCTAAAGATTATATCAAAAAAAGCATCGGTAAAATAGCCAACAGAAACGGCGGCAGCAATCCTTTCTCGGGTACGTTCGATGTTCGGTTAGCTAAAAGTTTCCATACTTTTAAAACCCAGCAACTAACCATCACCGCCGATGTATTCAACTTTGCCAACCTGCTTAACAAGAATAAAGGGGTTAATTATAACCTTGGTCAGCAAACGTTGTATACGGTTACAGGCTTTAACCAGGCAACCAAACAATACAATTATCGTGTAAACGAAAACGTAGGCGTAACAACTGCAAATGGTACACCATACCAGATCCAATTGGGCGCGCGGTATTCATTTTAATAAAATGTAAACAAACAATAAAAACAATTATCAAAAGCGGGCGGGTTTTACCTGTCCGTTTTTGATGTTTAAATCAAAGCTTATGAAAAAAAACTTACCTGCTTATTATTCTGCTCAAAACATATTGCCCTGTAATGCCCGGTAACACTAAATAACATGTTTAAATTAAAGTGTTTTTTGTTTTGGGCCATGATCCTGTTTCCGTGTTTGCTTTTTGGGCAAACAACCAAAAGCAGCTTATCAGGGATTATTTGCGACCAGAATAAAGTGGTGATAGAAGGTGCTGTATTTCATATTACCTATTTGCCGGCCTCAACCCAATATGGCTGTTCAAGCAACAAGACAGGCCGGTTTTACCTGCCCGATCTGAAACCCGGCGGCCCTTATCAAATTGAAGTTTCATGCACCGGCTACGAACCCTTTAAACAGCAAAATTTTTATCTCGGGTTGGATGAACCGGAAGTGTTGAATGTAATTTTAAAAGGTAAGCAAACCCAGCTATCCGAAGTACGGGTGAGTGCATCGCCTTTAAACAAACCGGTTTTGACAACGGCCGAAACAGGTCCATCTACAAAAAGCAACCGGCAAAGTATCAGCAGCCTGCCTACCATCAAAAGAAGCATCAATGATTATATCCGGCTCACGCCGCAGTCTTTCGGACCTGCAATAGCGGGTGGTAATTACCGGCAAAATTTCATCACTATTGATGGCTCGGAGTTTAATAACAATTTTGGTGTAGGCGATAATTTGCCCGGGAATGGCGCCCAGCCAGTATCATTGGATGCAATTGACCGGCTTTCGGTAAACGTTGCGCCCTTTAATGCCATTTGGGAATCGGGCTTTATCGGCAGCACTATCAATATCACAACCCGGACGGGCAGCAACCAAACGGAGGCATCTGTTTACCGCTTTTACCGCAATCAAAACAGTTACGGATATCATGCCGGCGATGCATCATTTGATAAAAAAAGCCTTTCATACCACCAGGATGGAGTTAGAATTGGCGGTCCGCTCATCGTTAACAAATTATTTTATTTTATAAGCGCCGAAACCGAAAGCGAAAAGTATAACCCGCAGCAACTGATCCCTGCTACTAATGATTTGCCCTATGGCAGTGGGCCTAACACCGCCCGCCCAACTGTAACCGAACTGAATGAGATAGGTAATTACCTGCGCAATACTTATAGCTATGATCCCGGCAGTTACGGCAACTATAATTTTGAAAACAAAAGTTTAAAGATCCTCGGGCGGATAGATTGGAATATAGCCGATAATAATACTTTCAGCATCAGGTATAATCAACTGAATAGCGTAAGGCCTGAGTTAGTTAACGGTTCACGCAGCCCTTTAACAGCGTTTCCGGCGGGGGCAGGCCGCCGCAATATCAATGCTTTGCCTTTTAGTAATTCCAACTTCAGTACCAAATCTAATTTTTATTCATTGGCGGCTGAGTGGAATGTGAAACTAACTATGAGTGTTTACAACACTTTACGGGCTTCTTACACCCGGCAATATGAACCTCGCCAGTCGGACAGTAAGCCGTTTCCTTTTGTTGATATTTTAAAAGACGGAATCCCGTTCACATCGTTTGGTTATGAGCCTTTTACTTATGGCAACAGCCGCAATGTAACGTTGGCTTCGCTAATTGATTACATTAACTGGAACCACAATAAGAGCAACTGGCTGGCGGGTGCGCAGATTGATTATAGCCGCACCAGTAATACCTACATCCCTTTTGGCACAGGCTATTACACCTTTGCTTCATGGGATGATTTTGTTTCGGGAAAGTCGCCGGTTGATTATGCCATCACTTATTCAACCGTCCCCGGTAAAGTGCAGCCATCTTATCATTTTAAATATGCTAACCTGGCGTTATTTGCACAAAATACCATAATACTTGGCAAACGTTCAAATATCACTGCCGGGTTCAGGTTTGATATCCCGTGGTTTCCGGGAGGCCTTGCCGAAAATAACAACATAGCGGCGCTTACATTTGCCAACGGCCTGCATTTACATACCTCTCAACTACCGCTGTTATCGCTATTACTATCGCCACGAATTGGCTTTTCAACTTATCTTGACCAGGAAGAAAAACTGCGCCTTCGTGGTGGCAGCGGCGTATTTACAGGGCGCATCCCTTTTGTGTGGATTATAAGCCAGGCCCGGTATTCCGGCTTGCAACAGGTAACGCAAACCTGGCAGGGAAGGCAAAATACACCAGGCCCCTTCAGCCCCGATCCACAACGATATGTGCCGGATATATCTGTGCAGCAACCTGGTTTGCCCGCTATAACCAGTGTTTTATCAAAGGATTTTAAAATGCCGCAAACCTGGAAAAGCAGTATCGGGTTTGACGCGCATCTGCCTGTCGGCATCACCGGTACAATCGAAGTGCTTTACAATAAGGATATTAATGCCATTGTTTTTAACGATGCTAATCTCGTTGTTCCCAAACCATTAAATATTGCGGGTTATCCTGATAACCGTTTGGTTTATCCCGCGGCAAATAATCAGCGTTTTATTAATCCCTTAAATGCCGATGGTATGCCTGATGTTAATGGTAACTCGCCGTTTAACGCGGTTGTGGTGGGCAATTCATCAAGAGGATATTACTGGTCGGCAACTTTCCAGTTGGAACGAAAATTTTCTAACAGCTTTTCTATGTCGGCAGCCTATATCAAAAGTATTGCAAAAAACTTGAACGATGGTGATGGCGACCAAACCCTATCGGCCCTATACGCCAAACCAACTGTTAATGGTATCAATACACCCGAATTGGGCTACGCAGGTTATGTGAGCCCGAATCGGGTGGTAGCGTCGCTCATTTACCGTAAACGCTATTTCAAGAAGTTTGAAATAAGCGCGGGACTCGTGTATCAGGGGGCTGTTGATGGTCGTTTTTCCTATACTTATGCCCAGGATTTTAACCATGATGGCACCAACAAGTCATTAATTTACGTGCCCCGCAATCCATCAGAAATTACTTTTGTTCCCTTAACGGTAAACCAGCCGGGCAGGCTTACCTATACCGCAGCGCAGCAGAGCAACGCGTTTTTTAACTATGTTGATCAGGATAAATACCTGTGGACCCGTAAAGGTAGCTATGCGGAAAGAAACGGTGCTACGCTGCCCTGGCGTAATCAGTGGGACTTTAAACTTACGCATGATTTTATACTCAGTAATAAAGTGATTAAGCATACTATCCAGCTTTCCTGGGATGTTTTTAATGTGGGAAACCTGCTCAACAGAAATTGGGGGTTGAAAAAATTAGTTAATGCCAGTTCCATATTGGTGCCGGCTAACCTCCCTGATGTAAAACCTGGCGGTAACACCAAACCTGTATTTCAACTGGCTACGGTAGGGGGGCGGCTGATAACCGATACATTTAAAGATGACGTAAGCTTAAATTCCACCTATTCGATGCAGGTAGGGGTGCGGTATTTGTTTAATTAAGCCGTTTTTACCCGTACCTGATTGTTGCGATGAATAAAGTCGGTTTATGCCGCTTATTTTAATTGAGGAAAAAACAGATCTGAAAAATCTATCGGGGATAGAAAAATAACTAAAAACGCAAAATGAATTTAGAAAAATATGGTCGTGGTGTTTTTGAAATGAGCGATGCGCTGGATGACGAAAGCCACCGGGTAAGGGGGCGGTTGTTTTTTATTGTTTCCGTAAGATACAAATGATTAACTATTCCAAACCCGGCCTTTCAACAGCTTGTCGTTTTTGATATTGAGGTGCATGAAAATGCTTGTTGCAATCATACAGAAGATTATCGCTTGGATCGTGCCTTCAGGCCCGAATTTTCCACCGGTTATGAGTTTAGGTTCCGTTATGTTAGTTGTTATCAGGCTGTTAGTTTTTTCATTGCCGGAGGTGATGGCCCCGAATATGCCCGATTGGATGAAATTCCAGGCAAAATGGATAGCTATCGGCAGCCACAGACTGCGGGAGTAGATATAGGCTGCACCTAATAAAAGACCGGCTTCGATGGCTATGCAAGCGGCAGAAACAATATTGGCGTTGGGGTTAAATAAGTGTAAAGCCCCGAAGATAATTGCCGAGACGATCAGCGCGATATAACTGCCAAGCCTTTCTTCGATGATCCTAAAAACAATACCGCGGATCATGATCTCTTCAAAAATGGCAACGCTAAAAGCAACACTCAGCGGGATAATGACAAAGGAAAATGGGTTAACCGAAACGATATGGAACCCGTGGTTCCAGTAGATCACCAGTATGGTTAGGCATTGAATGTTTACCCCGATAACAACGCCTGTAGCTAAATTTTTGATGATATTTTTCGAGAGTTCGGTGATTTCCCTTTTTTCGATCCACTGAAAGAACAGGCGGTAACTGCCAATGACCGCACTTGAAGCCAGGATGCCTTTAACCAGGTTGCGCAGGTCTTTGCCGGTGTCTTTGAGCAGCCGTGCGCTGATATTTTGGGTAGCGACAAACACAGTAAGGCAGACCAACAGGCCCAGTACGATCCGGATGACCGGATGGTTTAATATTTTTTTCATAGGTTGTTTGGTTTAAATCCTTTAATAATGAGGTAAAGCCCCAGCGAGAACTCCCAGGTTGCAATAGGGAGTGTCATTAGCGCTGAAGCCGTGGATACCCTGCCTATGAGCCCGAATAGTGTGCCGCCCCAGGAAGCGAGCAGTAAGGCCGCTCCAATAAAGCCCAGCACGGGCAGTGTCCGCGGCACGAGGCGTGATTGGTAAAGCAAGGTGCCGAGCAGGAGGCCATTAATAGCAGGTATCAAACTTTGGCCGATGAGAAACATCCGGTCATACAAAACAACCAGGGTGCCCGTTTGCCGCAACGTAACCGCTGTGAGCATCAAAGCGACACCTGCGAAGATGGTGCCCGCTTCAAGGGTGCGTGTGGCAACGAAACCAAGCGCAAGCCCTTCGTTTTGCTTTTTGAGAACCGGGTACAAAGCGACGGCGGTGCCAATGCCGGCCAGCGCGACGATGATCTCCAGTATTACGCCGATCAATACCTGGGTAGCAGCGCCTTTAAAATTTGGATCATGTATCGGGCCATAGAGTGCGATGGTTGGGATCGAAACAAAGGTGAGCAGGTAGCAAATGCCCGCCACCAGTGCGGTTTTCCGGTTTGTGCTCATTTCCTGGCGAATGGATTAGTTTTCCAGGCTTTGGAAACGTGGATGCTAACGATAAAACTGCGGTTGTACATTTCCTGCCCGTTAGAAATATTGGTAAGGCCGTAATTGTAACGCAGGTCCAGGGTGATCCTTTTTGTTTTGGTATGAAAAGTATAACCACCGCCGGCCTGAAGGCCCGCATCAAATCGTTTAAAGCCGTTTGTCGACGAGTCAAATGACAGGTCGCTGGTCTTGTCACTGATATTCCGGGTACCATAAAAATTATAAGCGATGGATGGACCGGCGTTAATATGGAACTCGCTAAAGTGAAAACGCGCCAGCAATGGTACTTCAATGGCGTATAAGCGTATTGTGGATTCGTTGATTGTTAACGGGTTGTTTGTCTTCAATTTTCCACCCTTCATTGAGAAATACAATTCGGATACTAAAGAGAACGCCGGGGTGATACCCGCCTGAAAAGATACGCCGACTTGGGCGCCAAGTACAGACTTTTTATAATCGCTTAGGGCGCTGTTGGCAGACCCGTAGTTAAGGTTCGTACTTACCAGGTTTATCACCGGGTCTAAATATGTTTTGGCGGTTTTAACTGTATCAGTAGTTTGGCCAAAAGCCGAAGAAGCAAGGATGATCATACCAAGTAGGAACCCGGTGCGTAAGGTTTTTTTCATTTTCTTTTGTTTTTTTTTCTTAAACAAAAGTATATGAATGACTTAGGTAACTAAATTCTGTTATGCCAAGTGCCCCCGGATGTCTGCATATGGCCGGTTCCCATCTGCAAAGGAGGCTTGATTTAAGCCCTGCTATTGATGAGTTGGAAGAAAGTATCTTTGTAAGTATCCGAAACCGGGATCAGTTGATCGGCTATCTTAATCCGGCTGCGTTCAATGGATTCGATCTTGCTCACCGCGACCATAAATGACTTATGTACACGGCATACCAGGCTGGCCGGAATCAGCCGCTCAAATTCGCTGAAATTCTGCAAGGTCATTACTTTTTTGGTGGTCGTGTGTACCCTGCGGTAATCCCGCATACCTTCAATATAGATGATCTCGTTGATCATGATCTTTTCCAAGCGGTTTTCGGTTTTGACGAAAATAAAATCAGGCGGGTTATCTGAAGTGCGCTGATTTAAATTATCCTGCGCTTTATTGACAGCTTGCAGGAAACGGGTGAAAGTGAACGGTTTTAACAGGTAATCCGTGATCTGTAATTCGTAACCCTTTAAGGCATATTCCTGGTAGGCGGTGGTGATGATCACCTGGCTGTTGATCCTGGAACTTTCCAGCAGGTCTATCCCGGATAATTCATCCATATTAATATCCAAAAAAAGCAGGTCAACTTTGTTGTTATTGAGGTAATTCAGCCCGGTTAGCGCGTTGTCAAACGTAGCGCTTAAATGCAAAAAAGGGACCTTTTCTACGAAGTCCTTTGTCTTTTCCAGCGCCAGTGGCTCATCTTCAATTATAATGCAACTAAGCTTATCCATTGGGTATCATTAAGTCGATCGTGTACAATTCATTGGTTTTTTCCACCCGAAGATGATGTTTGCCTTTATAAAGTAGTTCGAGCCGTTTTTTGATCAGCTCATTACCCAAACCGCTGTCAGGCTGCTGTGTTTTTGTACCCGGTTCAAACTTATTAGCGCACACTAATCTGATATTATCATCATTGATAAAGATATCAATAGTGATGGCGTTTTCAATTTTTTTATTGTTGGTATGTTTAAAAGCATTTTCAATAAATGGGATAAAGACCATCGGGGCGATTAGTTTATTACCCATCACCCCGGTTACCGAAAACTTGACGTAATTGGGGTTGGCGGTTCTTATTTTTTGTAAAGCGATATATTTTTCCAGGTATTCCACTTCTTTGTGCAATAAGATCTGTTCAGATTTGGTTTCATAAAGGATGAAACGCATGATACCCGATAACTTATTCAAATAATCGGACGCTTTGACCGCATCCTTTAAGATCAGTGCATCAATGTTATTGATCGTGTTAAATAGCAGGTGCGGGTCAAGCTGTGATTTGACCAGGGCCATTTCCATTTCATAATTCTTTTCCCTTAACTGCTCCTTTAGCCGGATCTCATATAACCAGGTAATAAAGCCCTTAATGCCCAAAGCCACAATACCAGCAACCAGATCAATGAATGTCATCACCATAATTACGCTGAAGGCCGTAGAACGGCCCTTTTTACCGGCATCATCCATGTCAAGTACGCGTCCGGTTTCGATCAGGTAACGATGCAGGATATAGCAGAGCGCTGCTGTTCCAACGGCTATCAGCAACCCCCAAAACAGCGCCAGTAAAAATTTCCTGTGCTGCAGATATTTAGGAAACAACACGAAATAATATGAAATATAGGTGATCGCCGAAGGCAGAATGGCAAAAAGAAAGAGGTTTTTAAAAGCATTGATCACTCTTGCCACATGATCGCCCGCAGGCGGGCTGCTTTTGTTATATAGCCCTAAAAGAATACCGATCAAGATGAAATAACAAGCCCAGAAGCCAATATTTAATAATAGCGCGAATGATTTTTTCATAATCTATATAAATGTGTCGCTTTATTATGGTTTTACCGCGCTTTTCAAAAGTGAATTCAGTTTAACCCTTGTTTCTGGTATCTCTTTGATAGATAGCGCCTTTTTAAAACAAATTATTGCGTTTTTCTTGTCACCTTTGGCCAGGTAATAATCCCCATAAGAATCCAGAGGGTTTGCATCGTTAGGGTAATTGCGCACATTTAATGCGAATAATTCCCCGGCCATATTATATTGCTTTGACCTTAAAGCGTAATATCCCAGGTTATTTACCAATGATTCATCAGGTAGTACCTGGTAACCCAGTTCCTCAGTAATCCTGCGGTAATGATTTGTAATTACCGAAGGCAAATTTGGGTTGGTTATTTGATACTCAGAATACCTGGGGAATACATAATAGTCAAAAACAAAACGGATGGCATCATAAGCTGCTATTAAGGGAACCGTTTGATGATTGTCATGCTCGTAATACACTTCCTTAAACCGCAGCTTATTTTCGGGGTGCTTGTGCACGTGATGTATCAAATCCAGATTATACCTTGTCAGCTCCGTTTGGTCTGATGTATCTGCCTGTACGGCTGTGGTATCTACACCTCTTTCCATATGATTGGCGATGGCCAGAAACAATGTTTTATTGGCATAGGAATCTTTTTCAATAGCAGTATTAGCTTCGTTCAAAATTTTGTGACTATCCCACCAAATTGATGGTTCTATAGCGATATAGCCGTTGAACAGATCCTTGTGATGAACCATTGTATGTACTACCATTAACCCGCCCAGGGAATGGCCCATAAAAAGTTTATAGGGTGCAGTAAGATAATTGGAATCGATGTGTGGAATTAACTCCTTTTCTATAAAGGAAAGAAATCGTTCACCCCCTCCGGAATTTTTTACGCCGTCTGTATTGTTTGCAACAGTTGTTGGAGTGAGATCCCTGCTTCTATCGGTATTAGGGATGCCCACCACGATCATGTGCGGACAAAGGCCCATATCGGCCAAGCGTTCAACGGTTATTGCAACGGAGCGGAAATTATTTTCTCCATCTAACACGTAAATGACAGGGTAATTGTCTTTAGCGGCAGCACGGGATTTTTTCCCTTGATATGGCGTGTATATCAGCAATTGCCGCTGCTCTTTTAATATGTTAGACCTGACACTATCTGCAAAGCCTAAGCTAAAATTATTTTGCGACTGAGCTGTAGCATCAAAAAATGAAATAATGAAGAAGGAAAGAAAAAAAAGATACTTCATTAACGTTAATGTGATTTTCTTCATGATATCGTAAATGTATACAAAAGAAACCCGGTGGGAGATTGTGTTATGCGAAGTGCGCTTAGATGTCTGCGTTCGCCTTTGTTTCGTCTGCAAACGCCAACTGGCTGATGGAAGCTGTGATACGGGGCGACGTCATATCGTCCAAAACGCGGTAGCGCAAAATGCGAACTAAACGTGTTCTTTGTTGTTCTTCGGGTAAGAAGTAATCCTGGCTCTCAGTTGGAGGTTGCGATCTATTATAAAATCTCCTGCATTTAGCGAGCAGAAAACTGCTGATGGTGAAGCCGCGCAACACCGAATCTTATAGTTTTTCGATTCGATTTGGATTCCATACCGCGTTTTTTTGCACGGGCGGTAACTGGAAAAGATTGAAATTAGAAGATTTGCTATCGGTGAACCATTTGATATAAGTAATAAGGGGGTGGGGGATGACTATACCGATCCTCCCCAAAATATAGCCCATATTGTTATAATAGCCTATCCGCCTATATCAACATTAAAAGCGCCTAACATTATTTCACCCCCGTGGGCAGTTTGGTCGCCCATTCTTGCCGCCGGTACGCCACCTATAATTACCGTTGCCGATCCCTTTACAATGGAATCAGGCGGCCCTACGCAAAACAGCATGTCGCCGACCCTTGCAGCAGGTAGTCCGCCAATTAATACGGTGGGGTCCCCCGGGCCTATTACCGGGCCCCCTATATGTGGTATTGGCGGTACGCCCTGGCTCATCATCGGGCATTGGTGAAAATCTGTTAACCTGGCTGCTGGTGGCATATTAGTTTATCATTATCATTGCGCTTTTCAGCGTTAATTGCATTCCGCTTTTTATCTCAGCCGTTCCACCGCCCTCCGACGAGTACTGGTTTTCGGCTGTTTCTTTTATATTAACGCCACTTATCTCTACGTCTCCGTATGGTGCCTCCGCTTTTATCCCCAGGTTGCCCGTTATGTTTATTTTCTGATCGGCTTTTATATTGATGTCCTTAGAGCTCGAAATAGTTATCCCGTCTTTGGACATCTCAATTTTGTTGCTGTTTTCGTCGTTAATAGTGATGGAGTGGTCCTTATCGCTCAATATTATCTTGTTTTTATTGGGGGTTGCAATAGTGACTACGATATTGTCATCGTCAAATTGAACCGTGATGCCAGATTTGGTTACAATTGCCTTGATCGAATTTTTTTCATTAGGCTCGAGACTGTTCAACGGCTTCGATTTGGAATCACTGTACATGCTTCCTAATATTACCGGGTAACGAGGGTCTTCGTTCAAAAAACCTAATACTACTTCGTCTCCTACTTCGGGCATGAAAAATATACCTGCTCCGCTGGTGGAGTAAAAATTGGATAGGCGCGCCCAGATACCTGCGCCGCTCTGGTCAAACAACGGCACATCTACGAGGATACGGTACTGCGAGTCAGGGTCTTCGTGCATTTTTTTTACGGTGCCGTTAAACAAACCGCGTGCACCCGGTAAAAGCCCCGAAGCCGGTTGCGATACGATATCGGGTTCTTCGATAAACCACACCGGCGAAAGTCCTATTGACACTTCTGTAATCCAGTTGCCGTCCGAAAAATTATGTACCACACCCGAAATAAGATGGTCGCCGCTAAACCGGTCGCCAAGACCTTCCAGGGTTATAAATTTGCCAGGGTCCACCAGCCCAGTTCCCTGGAACCTAGCCTCGCCCTGTATTTTTGAGTAAGCGCTTTTAACCAGCTGGGCTTTGCACCAATCGGTTAAATCGGCGTTTTCCACGGGAGCTGTAGTTTGCAATTGATAATCCGACAGACCAACAACTTCAGATAGTTTTTTCGAGCTGAGATTTCCTGGCCCCGGTGTATTATTCGATGCCTCGCCAGAAACGATCGCCTGGTTTTTATAATCCCAGCTGCTCGCTTTAACATTGCCGAACTGCGTAATTGCATTCAAATCGGCATTAAACGCCAATAAACCGTCACCGAATTTAACGGATAGAACCGGCGAAGTATCGGCATCGGGCCTGGCAACAGTTACCTTGCCGTTAAGTGTTGTTACAATCATACCGTTTATTTCGGCGCGCGCCAGTATAAAATCCCAGTCGGTCACGTAGCATTGCACCAGCGACGGCCAGTCGGTTGGGGTTGCAGCAACATCAGCACTGAGGCCAGGATAGGTGCCGATGATGGAAGAAATAATTTCACTGTCTTTTTTCTTTGAAAAAATAAGGCTTTTTCTGCCTACGATCATCTTAATAGCCATATCGCGGCATTCTACCTCGAGGGCCGAGCCGACCAGCCCATCAATACGGATGGACTGACGGGTGATGATGCCCTTAAAGATCAGGGTGTTTGCCGAATCATAGCCGGCTTCTACCGTAACTTCGGCACCTGGAATAAACGTATCTGACGAACTGACATCAAATTTACCTGTATCAGCCACGCCATCAATAATAACGATTTTTGCAGTGGCGATCCGGTTAACCTTTTTTTCTATATATACAGAAAGCACGCTTAACTCAACTGGAATAGCATTTCCTGCAACCTTTATGATAAATGTTGCCAGCCCTCCGGATCTTATGTTGGTTGATGTAGTCATTTTATGAATATTCTTGAATTTATGGCGAAGGTTATATTTGCAACCTGAAGTTAATACGAGCTATCATCCCAGATAAAGGAAAATTCGATGTGTTTGTTGTTCAGGATTTTAATTATTGGTAAACATAATAATAATAGTATGTTTATCAATTTACAATTGGTATCTATTTCAACAGGTGCCTGTCTTTTGCCTTACAGGCCCATGATCCGTTTGATCATTGAAAATTTCCAGCTCTTATATGGATAGTGGCTATTATGCGGCGCAGTTATCAGAATTATTAAGAAACTATGGGCCCATCTGGGAAATATGGTGGGATGGCGCAGGTGCCGATCAGATTACATCAGCTTTTTATGATCGCTGGGCAGATACCGTACGTAAATTACAACCTAACTGTGTTGTTTTTGGAACTAAAAACTCATACAAATATGCCGATTGCCGCTGGATGGGCAACGAATCGGGCATATCAGGCGACCCGTGCTGGTCGACGATTAATCCTGTTTCTATCCGGGAGGAAGCGGCTCACATTACGCAATTAAACCATGGCGAAGTTGACGGCACGGCGTATGTACCTGCCGAAGTAGACGTTTCTATCCGTCCAAGCTGGTTTTATCACCAGGAGGAAGATGCCCATGTTAAAACGGTTGCTGGCTTGTGGGACCTTTATTTTAATTCTGTAGGTCGTAATAGTGTGCTGTTATTAAACTTTCCACCGGATAAGCGGGGATTAGTTTCTGCTATAGATTCTGTAAGGGCTGCCGGTTTACACAATTTGATCGCCGGAACGTTTAAAAAAAACCTTGCTGCCGGCGCTGCTATCACATCACTTCATCCTCGGGGTGGAAAATATAATTTAAGCCTGTAACGGCATCAAGAGTCAGGTTACGGGTTACTTCGGGCAAGGCTTGTTTAGCTATCCATACTTTTAGTATTTGTAAGCAACCGTCGCTGCAATAAGGTTCAGGTGGCGGCGAACATTTAAATAGTCACTTGTTTGCTCCGTTGAGTTTTTTGATAGCATAAGGACTATTTTTGGGCAAAAAGAAAGACCGCAAAACAGGTGCTAAATCTGATTTGCGGTCTGCTTTTTTTGGGTGTTTGAATACTTCAGTTGCTACCGTGGTAATTAAAATTGATCATATTGCTTGTTCACAAAGTAAGGGCAATATGCTCTCGTAGTGGTAGCCTGGCGAAAATTGCTGATACTTTAATAAGTTTGAGCATTTGCAGTAAGGTTATATATAGTTAACCTTATAAAAAAGCGCCCTGATTTGCACCAACAAATCTTCGGCCATGTGAATATCCGGTCTATCAGGTAATGCCGATCTTTGATAAACTGATTTTATCCCCTCCATCTTTACTTCAACCATGCGCATTAGTTCATCAAATTCAAATTCTCCGTTGCGGATCTTTAACAGGAAATCGCGATCTTCTCGTTTTACTATAACCTGATGATATAGGGCGATCTCTTCAGCCATGATCAAAAGCCGAAAGGTGTGCATCATATTCTTCGCATCATAACTTTTGCCATGTGATAACGTACTTTGATAACGATGCTCATTTCGTTTTTCTTCCCATTCTAAATACTCTTTATATTCCCGGCAATAAATGGAGTAACTATCCTTATTGAAGTTCATTACAGCTATGTTTTCTACACCTTTAGGTATAGAACTTAATTGAACGTCATCAGCATCGGGACCCGACGATATTCCTTTAAATCGCCCATCTGTTAACTGTTTTTGATGATACAGTAAGTAAACATTTCTGAAATGATCCAGGTTCACCAAGCCACATTGTTCCTGACTAAAATTATGTTCCTTCAGCCATTCCTTTAGTGAAATGCTACCATTGTTATGGATCACAAAGCAGAAGTCCAGCACAGATTTACGTTCGGCATCTAATGGTTTATTGATCTTTTTATTTAAGCCTCTGGCTTTCTTGATTTGTGTTTGTGCATATCCTGCGAATGTATCCAGGCAAAGTTTGGACAGAAAATCTTTCGGTTTGATTAAATCCATTAGCGGATGACGAAATAATATGTGCTCTTCAGGCGTACTTAACAGTTCCAATATATTAGGATTGTTTTTCGTCAATAATTCAAGGAAACGACCTATCTCGAAATAAACTTCATCATTGGTCGCATTAGCAATCTGATCTTGTCGCTCAAAACCATAAAGCTGCTTTTGAGGCATGATGAAGATTCCTTTCTTATCCACGTCAGAACCGGCAACATTCAGGTTATAAGCCGTACTGCCACTGATACAATCCAACAGGATCAGTTCTTTTTGCTGTTTTAGCTGTGCATAAGTCATGGCTGTATGTATTTTCTAAAAACTTCATTCAATTTATCTGCGTCTTTCTTCTCCGATGGCATTAGCGGCATTTGTTCCCTGCAATAATTTAGTGTATCAGTTAACCACTCGTTAAGTAATGCAAAAGGTGTTATAAAAGCCTTTTCATCGGCGGCCTTTTTTTGTTCCAGTAAATCATCTATACTTTTTTGAACTTTGTCATCACTTATTAACACCCGCAATTGATCAAATTCCATTGGCGGTACGGTTTGTTTCTCCACTATCCATTGGCAAGCCAATGCCGGCCGCAGCGCATAAAAGTAACGCTTCAACTTTACCTGGTCGCCCTGCAGATCATCTCTAAGTGTATTGTTAGCCATTGATAAATAGTGATTCCCACCCGAACGTAAGGAAAAATAAGCAGGCATTAAATTCCGCATTTCATCAGCGAAAGCATTGTCCTGACGATATATGACAGGTGATTGTAACCACTCATATAAGGGGCCGTTAGATTTGAGGAATAGCTTTAAAGCTTTCTTCAAATCCCACCCGCCAATATCCAATACTTCATTAACCGGCAGGCCAACCACATCCGGCATTTCTTCAATGCTCAGATAATGTTTAACATTCCGGGTGTAAATAAATCGAACATCAAAGTCACTATCGGTTGAGGCAAAACCCCAGGCCCGGCTGCCCGACTCGCAAGCGTATAGAATTTTTATATTTTCCGATTGCTCAAGCTTAGATAATTTTTGCAGGATGATTTGTTTCATGTTCGTAATTATTATTTCATTTTACAATCTTGGATCCACCGGTTCGCTTTCCATAGCCAGCACACCAAATACACATTGATGCACGCGCCTTAACGGTTCTTTATCGGTGAAACGTTGTAAACCTTCTATTCCCAATGCAAACTCGCGCATAGCTAACCCTCGTTTAGCGTTTAACCCGCGTGATTTTAAGCGGATGATATTTTCAGAGGCCGTATATTCAGGGCCATAGATGATCCGTAAATATTCTTTTCCCCTGATTTTGATAGCCGGTTGTATTAGTCCTTTACCATCTTTTTCAATAAAATTATAAGGCTTCACTACCATGCCTTCTCCGCCCTTGCCGGTTAAGGCTAACCACCATTCTGTAGCTTCATTGATGCTGGCTTCGTTATTTAGTTCCACTATTTTGTAAGGGGTAGCTAACAATATAGCAGGATCGCCCGCGCAGATTTTTTTAATCTGCTCCATATGCCATTCGTGGTTCTCGCTTGTCCAAAGTTTTCCTTCGGATGCTAAGATATGGAACGGTGCCAGCTTGTAATCGTCCAGGCTGTTTACCGGCCAGCAATACTGCTGATAGGCCGTAGTGAATTGCTTAGCTTCCTTTTGCTTTTCACTGTATTCCGCTAACAATTCTTCACCGGCTGCATCCCTTTGAGTCAATTGTTTTAGTGCATCCATCACATCGCCTAAAGCATGCGTTGCAGCAGCGCCAACCGCCGCATATTGTGTTTGGAGTAAAGCCTGCGCTTTAGCGCTCCAGGGCATTAATTCGGTATCCAAACAAACCCAATCGGTATTAAAAGCATCATAAAATCCTGAAGTGATCAACGCCTCATTCAATCGTGTTAATAAGGCCTGCTCGGTTACTTTGTCATTGAAGAATGCGCGACCTGTACGGGTATAAACTGTACCAATGCCTTCTCCCGTAATTCCGAATGCTTTGCTGATCGCTTCTTCATTTTTACCGACGATAACCACTGCCCTTGAACCCATATGCTTTTCCTGACATACTACTTTACTAATCCTGGCTGCTTTGTAATAATCAAAAGCTTCAGTCGGAAATTCCAGGTAGTCATCCAGTATGCTGGTTTTGGATGGACTCATGGTAGGTGGCAAATAGATCAGCCATTTTGGATTGATAGCAAACCTGCTCATTACCTCTAGCGCAGCTATAGCATTTTCTTCCCTTATAGTGATGTTATTCCCCAAGCGTGTTTCTACAATTTGTTTTCCTGTAAATTCGGCTATATCCAACACATTGTCGTTTTCCTGTTGCATGGTTAAGTTTGCCACACTGGTTTTACCATGATCCAGAGGCCTTACTGGCTCGCAGTAAACCTGAGCAGCTTTTACAGCTACCAATTCCCGTTCAGGATAACGAAAAGCGGTTAATGATCCGCCAAATACACAACCGGTATCAATATCAATGGTATTATTGAGCCACTGTGCTTCAGGAACAGGCGTATGCCCATAAACAACCATAGCCCTGCCTTTATATTCTGCAGCCCAGTTAAGCCTAACCGGTAAACCAAATTCATCTATCTCACCTGTAGTTTCCCCGTATAAGCAAAATTCGCGTACAGCACCTGAACCGCGCCCCTGCATACTTTCTTTTAAACCAGCATGGGCAACAACTAATTTGCCATTATCGAATACATAATGGCTGATCAAGCTATCCAAAAACTTTTTAACCTGATCCCTAAATTCCTGTGTTTCCAGGCTTAATTGATCAATAGATTCCTGCAGCCCATGTTTGGCCTGCACGTTTTTACCGCTCAACCAGCGCATCAATTTAATATCATGATTACCGGGCACACAATAAGCGTTGCCGGCAGCAGTCATGCTCATTACCAACTTTAATACCTCGGGTGTTTTAGGCCCACGGTCAACCAGGTCACCGGCAAATACAGCTTTCCGACCTTCGGGATGAACCCACGTTTCACCATTGTTGATGTATCTTAAATCTGCTAAAAGTTGTGTTAATTCATCGTAGCAGCCGTGTATGTCTCCTATGATATCTAATGGGCCTGTTTCTCCCTTTTTATTGTTGTATAAAGGATCGCGTACAATACCGGTTATCGCATCAACTTCTTCAGGCGTACGTAATTCGATAATATGGCGAAAACCTTCATATTTCAACTTTTTAAAGCTTCGTTTTAATTGCGAGATATGCTGCGGTATTACATGCGCACCGAAGTTTCGGTCGGGTCGCAATGCATTTCGTTGCGCACAAACCTTTTCGGGCATATTCAATATGATAGCGACTGGCAGGCAATGGTATTCCTTAGCCAGTTTTATCCAGTCTTTACGCGCTTCTTCCTGCACATTGGTAGCATCAATTACGGTTACCAGCCCGTTCTTTAAGCGCAAACCGGTAATATACCTGGCCAATGCAAAAGCATCGGCAGAAGCCGCCTGGTTGTTTTCGTCATCACTTACCATGCCACGGCAGATATCAGAGGAAACAATCTCCGTTGCCTTGAAGTGTTTTCGGGCAAATGAAGATTTTCCTGACCCGGTAGCACCTATGAGTACAACCAACGATAATTCAGGTATTTGTATAGTTTTATTTGTTAACATTCTTTTCTTTTTAATTGTGATTACACCAATTGTTCCGCTATCTCGTCACGGTGGCTAAATACCGCCATCTGGCTTAATGCCCCAACTTCAGCATCAACTTCTCCAACAGGTTTAAAGATCACATTGTAGTTGTATTTTACAGCCAGATCGGTACTCCAGCTTTCAAATTCTTTTCTTGTCCATTCAAAGCGGTGGTCATTATGTCGCATTTTGCCTTCCTGGTAATCTGCAAAACGTACATTGTATTCGGCATTAGGGGTGGTAATGATCACTGTTCCAGGTTTAGCATATTCAAATACTGATCTTTCCAGTGCCGCTAACCGCGGCTCATCCAAATGTTCTATTACTTCTACCAATGCTGCACCATCAAAGCCTTCCAACCGTTTGTCCCTGTATGTTAATGACCCTTGAATTAATTGTATTCTTTGCAATTGCTTTTCAGACATGCGTTCCAGCTTCAACCTTTCTTTAGCGATCTCCAATGACCGATAACTCACATCCATTCCCAAAACAAATTCAAATTGCTTCTCGGTCTGTAAAAGTTTGATGAGTTTGCCCTCGCCGCAACCCAAATCTGCTACCCGTTTAGCGCCGGCCAACAATAACTCGTCTTTAGCTGCTTGTAAGCGCAATTCGTGTATGCGTAATTGCGGCTCTTCAATATCGGTCGCTGCTTCTACAATTATCTCGTTTTCCAAAGCTTCTTCAATTTCATCCTTGCTTAACAATACACCCAAAGCCTGATTAGCCAGCGACCGCTGATTTTTCAGATACCTGCGAACGATCATTTTTTTAGCCGGATGTGTTTCCAGCCAATCCTTGCCTTTGGCCAATAATTTTTCAACTTCTTCCTCGTTTACCCAATAGTGCTTGTCATTATCGCACACAGGTATCAGCACATACAAGTGCGAAAGCAGTTGCTGTAAGGTAAGCTTGTTACTTAACTCCACTGTAAAATATCGGCTGTAGCCCCATTCAGGAAAAGCGGGATCAAGCGGATGTTGTATGGTATTTACCAGGTAGCCCAGTGGCTCAAACAAGGATCGCAATATACCTTCGCCGCCCTTTACCGGCAACACCGACAGCTTAACTGTAAAAGGCATAGCTACATCTACCAGTTCCGGTTTGTCCTTACATCTGCCATTAAGGGCGGATGAATAAGCTTTGGCAATAGCTGCGCTCATAAATGAACTGGACACATATGGCCTGTCGTTTACATATTGCTCTAACGCAAAGTCGTTGCCTTTAGGCCCTGCACTTCTTACCAATCCCACCGGGTCAATATCCAGCAATAAGGCAGCTGTACATTTTTGATCACTTACTTCCGGATAAAAAATATGTGCTTTTCCAGCCGAGAGATCAACAGACTGTATTTTACCCGGATGTTTGTGCAATAAATAGCTCAGGTCATCTGCCGGGAAATGTGTGGTGGTTATAGTTAGTAACATCAGGTAATAGATTGTACGGTTAATATAGTTATTCTCCTCAATGTGGCGTGCATTGCCCTCTTTATCCAGCAATGCACGCTTTCAACACTACAAAGGTGAATGGCAAGTGCGCAGTCTTTTTGCGCAGTAAAAAAATAATTGCCATATTTATAAAATATATTTGCCTATGCCTGTTAATCGCAATGCCCTTATCCGCTACCGCACTATTGACAATTGCCTTCAAAACCGTTATAAAAAATGGACGTTAGATGATTTAATCGAAGCCTGTTCTGATGCCTTATATGAATTTGAAGGTATTGATAAGGGTGTAAGCCGGAGGTCTGTACAAGCCGATATTGAAATGATGCGCAGTAATAAGTTGGGCTACGAGGCACCTATTGTTGTGGTTGACCGGAAATATTATACCTACGCTGACAAAAATTATAGTATAACCAACAGCCCGATCAGCCAACAGGATATGCAGGTTTTAAGTGAAGTATCCAGTTTACTGAAACAATTTAAAGGCTTCAACCATTTTACCGATCTGAACGAAATGGTGAGTAAGCTGGAGGATAAGATCTATTCGCAAAAAACTCATAGTCCGCCGGTTATCGACTTTGAAAAAAATGATAACCTGAAAGGACTAGAATATATTGAAGGTATCCGTAAAGCGATTGTTGCTAAAAAAACGCTTTGCCTAACGTATCAATCATTCAAAGCTCGCGAAGCCAGTACATTTTGCTTTAGCGCCTATTTATTAAAAGAATACCGCAACCGCTGGTTTGTTTTGGGAGTACAGCATAAAAACAGGGGACAATTTTTGAATCTGGCCCTCGACAGGATACAATCTGTAGAAGAACAGGATGAAAAATATAGGGAGAACAGAATAATCGATCTTGCTACTTACTATAATGACGTAATAGGCGTTACCAAATCCCCTGGGCAGCGCGATTGTGAAGTGGTGTTCTGGATTAATAATGCCAACGCGCCCTATGTGATAACCAAGCCGCTGCATCATACGCAAAAACTGTTGGGTGAAGAAAACGATGGTAAAGTTTTCAGTATAAAAGTGATCCTTAACTTTGAACTGGAGCGGGAATTATTAGGGTTTGGTTCAAAGATGAAAGTGCTTCGACCAAGGATATTAGTCAAACAAATGAAATCGCAATTGCAAAAAACACTGGATCTCTATAACTTAAGGGCTATAGAAACTGAAAGTGCTATAGAAACTGAGAAAAATTAACTTGTTAAAAATCATTTTGATATATTTAAATCGATATCACAATTATTAATGGCCTATTTTTTAATCAAGATAAAGTTAATCTATCTGCAATTTCTGCTGGTGGCAATCGGCTTTATATTATCGTATTCGTTTTTGATTTGGCTGATTGTATACCAATTTTCTTTATTGGCCTTAAACGAGGATTTAATTAACTTTTGGCTGCCATTTTGCCTGCCTGTGATACCTGTTTATATCTGGCTAAGGCCAAGGATTAAATTACTGGTATTAAAAGATAAGAAGGGTAATTTGCCATTTCTCTATTTTTTTGCGGCTTGCCTGGCTATTTCGGTGCCAACAATGGTGTTACAAGAATATTTACTAACAGCCACAGGTAAATTAACAACGGTTGAAAATATTAGCGAAATAAGTAAAAAGCCTATCACAAGATATTACACAATTGCAAACCATTATATAGATAAACAACACGCAACGGTACATCGTAGAACAGAAGTAAGTGGCAGAAATAACGAATATTTAACTTTTCATCTATATGTTGCCTGCCCTCTTTTAGACAAGGCCCCGCAAATAGACACTGGTAATAATAGTAGTTTTATTATGCCCGCGGCATGGCTGGGAACCGAATACACAAAAGGCATTAGTAATCGCAGCAGTGACGTTGAAAAAGAACAGGCATTTAAAGAATTAGGAATAGAAACTTATAATAAACTCAAAGAACAAAACCTCGATCAGTTTATTTACTTAGACCATATTGGCAACAATGATCGCCATAAGGGTTATTACGCCGCAATTAAATCAATTCCTCAATATAATGGTGCAGAGCCGTTAATTCTGGAAGCCAAAAATGAGCCGTTCGAAACAAGAAACGGAGATAAATTTGGATGGATATTTAAATCATTCGGGATTGGCGCAGGAGTTTGGTTGCTCATGTTGATTTTTCCTAAGTTTAACAATGCGCAATTAAAAAAGCTTCCAGAATACAGCCTCGAGCGTCAGCGGGAGTCGTTCAATAAATTTGCCTCATCAATAAAAATTACCAGTAAATCGTCCGTTTCAATATTCATTATTGCATTAAACATTTTGGTTTTTATCATTATGGTTTTTGCAGGATTAGGTTTTATCTCATTTGACGGACAAGACTTATATGCCTGGGGAGCTAATTACCGGCCGGCAGTGGTTAACGGGCAGTGGTGGCGATTGTTAACTAATATCTTTTTGCATGGAGGATTAATGCACTTGATATTTAATATGTATGGACTACTTTTCGTCTCTATTTTCCTTGAACCTATTTTAGGGAGAGCGAAATTTATAATTGCATATATTTTATGTGGGTTGTTAGCAAGTCTTGCCAGTATATGGTGGCATCCGGCAACCTTAAGCGTTGGTGCATCTGGGGCGATCTTTGGGTTATACGGTGTGCTAACCGCTTTATTAACAACCAACAAAGCCGACGCAAATTCCAAAAAGGGGTTGTTAATAAATAACGCAATATTTATAGGGATTAATTTAATAATCGGGTTTACCGGAGGTATTGACAATGCTGCTCATATTGGCGGTTTGTTAACAGGATTTATTATGGGTTATATAATGTATTTTTTTATCGACAAACCTAAACCCAAGAGGGTCTATAAGAAAAGGATAAAAGTTATCGAGAACAAGGAAAATATATTAGAAAAGTAGAACTGAATAAACCATCTATGCGCCTGAAACAAAAATTACCTGTAACCTATCTGCTATTTACCGTTAATGGTCGTTTATCAAAAGGGGCTTTTTGGCTGGCTTCCCTGTTTTACTGGTGCACGTTTTATGTATTGTATAACCTATTGCTATTCAGTATAGGTGAACAAGCTACATTTATATTATATCCATTATTGTTCTGGATCATTGCCGCAACCGCTATCAAGCGACTCCACGATCAGGGCTATTCTGGTTATTGGCTATTTACTGTTTTGATACCTGTGCTTGGTCCGTTATGGTTAATATGGCGATTGGGATTTAAGAAAGGTAATTATGCTGCAAATAATTATGGCTCGGTACCCGGTTCGGCGCCTGATTATTTAAAAAATGACGAAGGCAAGGAAATTCCGCATCTTAAAACTGATGAGCGTATTATTGATGATGTAACCCGATTGAACCCGGTACTGGTAGCAAAAATAATGCGGCCAACTTCGGTTGAGGAGGTCTGCGAGATTGTGAAAAATACTACCGGGTCTATTTCAGTGGGCGGTGGTCGCTTTAGTATGGGTGGGCAAACGGCCAGTCCGCATAGCGTGCATGTGGATATGCGTGGCATGAATAAAGTATTGGATTTTTCGGCAGCTGATAAACTTATTAAAGTACAAACTGGTATCCGTTGGTGCGATATTCAACAATATATTGATGAGCACAACCTCAGCATCAAGATCATGCAGACCTATGCTAACTTTACAGTAGGTGGGGCATTAAGTGTGAACGCCCATGGCCGATACATGAGCATGGGGCCGGTAGTGTTATCGGTGCGGTCTATCGATGTAGTATTGGCCGATGGCTCATTAGTGCATGCCACCAGGGCAGAAAATCAGCAAATATTTTTCGGCGCGATAGGCGGATATAACGGCATCGGCATTATTGTACAGGCGGAGTTGGAACTGGCCGATAACATGGCCATCAAACGCGTCGATAAAAAGATGAAGGTGGAAGAATATAAGGATTACTTTTTTAAAACTATCCGAAACAATGCCCAGGTTGTTTTTCATAATGGTGATATATATCCACCCAAATACAAACGTTTACGTGCCGTAAGCTGGATAGAAACAACCGAAAAACCAACTGTTAAAACCCGGTTAATGCCCTTGAAAGAATTTTATCCGCTGGAGCGGTATTTCTTATGGGCATTTACGGAACGGCCGCTAGGAAAACCTTACCGGGAGTTTGTGATAGACCCGTTATTATTCAGAGGAAAAAAAATACACTGGCGTAATTACGAGGCTGGGTATGACGTAGCCGAACTGGAACCGAAATCAAGAATCAACAGCACCTACGTTTTGCTGGAGTACTTTGTGCCGGTAAACCGTTTTGAGGAATTTGAAAAGGCCATGGCCGAAATATTTATCCGCTTTAATGTAAATGTGTTGAATGTTTCTATCCGCCATGCCAAAGCCGATCCTGGTACTTACCTGGCTTGGGCACGCGAGGAAGTATTTGCCTTTGTTGTTTACTATAAACAGCGTACAGATGCTGCATCAAAACACGCCGTAGCCGTATGGACACGCGAACTTGCCGATGCGGTGACCGCAGTAAACGGCGCCTATTATTTGCCATACCAGGTACATCCAACGGCTGGGCAGTTTCATAAGGCCTATCCCAATGCGCAAAAAATATTTGATTTGAAAGCCAAGCTTGACCCTGAATATAAATTCAGGAACATTTTTTGGGATACCTACTATAAACCATTAAAACCACAAAACAATGGCTAATACATCCGAATTTAAAGCAGTATTCAACGATACCAAATGGAGCGACGACTTTTACCGCTTTTTGCAGGTGATATTTCATTTGTATCCCGAAGATAAATTCCATCAGCTTATAAAAGAAGAAACCGCTGCCGGCAAAAGCGATGAAGAAATTTACAAATCGGTACAAAGCAAGCTGAAAAGCATCAAACCTTTTTTATCGGAGCTGACCTACGCCTTGCCGGCGCTAAAAAAGCAAAAAAAGGAGATAGTAAGGCAAACGCTGGAATTATTAGGAGGTGTAAAGCGGATTGATGGGTATGCAGAGATAGGGTCAACAGGTAGGTATATTAGTCAGCTTAGAAAAGAAACAGAAGTTGCAGGCCATATCTATCTCATTAATGACCTGGCGCCAACCAACTCACCCGCTGATATTATGGAGCGGGGACAGTTAGGTAAACAAGGTACATTTATTAATATTAATGGTTACGACACTATCAGCAAGTCGGTTATTCCAGATAGTAGCCTTGATGTAGTTACCTGCTATATTGGTTTGCATCACTGCCCAGTAGTTAAACTGGATGGATTTGTAAAATCTATTCACCGTATCCTGCGGCCTGGTGGTTCATTTGTTATCCGGGATCATAATGTAAAAACGCGGGAGATGGCCACCTTTGTTTCGCTGGTGCATACGGTGTTTAATGTAGGATTGAACGAGAGCTGGGAGTTTGAAGCCAAAGATTTTAAGAACTTTAAACCTGCAGACGAATGGGCAGCAATTATTGAAAAAAACGGATTTAAAGATGCTGGTAAACGAATACTACAGGACAAAGACCCATCTGACAATACTTTAATGTTGTTTACCAAAATATAACCATGAGAAGGCTAAGGATCCTGACATTAATTGCGCTGCTACTATCCATAATAACATTTGCTGTTAAAAACAGGAAGCCATCCACCGTGCCCGCCGGGAAGGGACTATTGGTTGATAAATCCTGGCTGACTTCCAATCAGCATCCGCTAACACCGCAAAAAGATGTGCGCCCGCCTGATCAAACTTTTTTAACCTACCCCGAGTGGTTCCTGGTGTTTAGCCCGGCAGAACAGGCAGATTATTTTAAAAACCACACCTCAACCACTTTTCCGTATATGAAACACGTTGACCAAATGTGGGGTGGCTATGGCGTGGTGTACGATCAGATAAAAGGCAATTTTCCATTCAATACGGGCTATCATGTGATGATAATGGTGATAGCCGGCAGTACAACAGTTGAATACAGTATCAAATCATTTTACGAAACCATTATTGGCCGGATAACCGATACCAGCCCCAACGAGGAAATGACAGCTGAGGATATGTTCAACGCAGGTTATGAATATAATTACGTAAAATTTATTGACGAACTTCCTTGGTACGAATATGATTTTAATCATCAGCTTAAAACGTTGTGGAGTAATACCTCCCTCAACGGGCCGCATTTACTGCGCAAACTGGAACGTCGGTATTATTTAACTACCGAATTATTGGTTAAGAGCGGTTATGGCTGGTTGATAGGTTTGGGTACTAAATCGGCATATGAAACAGCTTCACTGCAAACTGCGGTGGTGATGGAAAAACTACCCGCCGGACTGGACACAACTGGGTTTGTTCATCACTTAAAAATATTACCAAATGGTATGATGCTGGCCAACTTACCTCGTTATGCCCAATTCAATACTTCAGTTAACAAGCTGGCTGAAAAGGGTGTTGTCTTTAATGAAATTGCAGGTAACAAAGGTGCTATTATGCTCACTGTTTTAACTAATGAGCCTGCAATTCAGACTGGAAATTGCAAAGTACTGTTTATCCAACCCATTGTTACTAAACCCGGTTTAATTAGAATAGCGATAGTAACAACAGTTGGCAATTTAAGTACTGTCGTTAAAACGCTATTAGATGATAAGGTTACTATTGAACATGTGTATGACTACTGATGTCACCTTCTTTTAATAAGATGTTAAAAGAGAACAGCGTTAAAACTGCCTCTGGAACTCAAAATGATTTTTTCGGGTTCGGATTATGAGGAAGAAGGCTGGCTGGTTGAGAAGAATCTGTGCTTCCTGGAAGGTAAATTGCAATTTGATTTTGTGTTGTATTTGGGTAAACAGATTATAAATTAGTTTCTTACATTTGCGTCAACAAAAACGCTATAAGTATTGAGCCATGTAATCGCCCGCGCATAAATCATTTATGATCTTTCCCATCCCAGGGAAGGAAGCGATTTTTATTTTCTTATTTTAATCTTGAAAACATGGCTATATCACAAAAATATGGTCGTACCTATCATTATCCGTTTTCGCCGGGCACAACCAGCGATGATCGTATAGCGCACGACTACTGGGACCACTTACAGCGTATCCCAAACTTAATACATACTGAAAAACTGGATGGCGAAAATAATTGCCTTTCCAAAATCGGCGTTTTTGCCCGTTCGCATGCGGCACCAACTACCTCATCCTGGACAGAAAGCCTCCGGCGTTTCTGGCAGTTGGTGAAATATGATCTGGGCGATCTGGAGATTTTCGGAGAGAATCTGTATGCGATACATTCCATTGAATATCGCAAACTGGAGCACCATTTTTATGTGTTCGGGATTCGTGAGCACGATCGGTGGCTTAGTTGGGAGGAGACTCAGTTCTACGCCAATATGCTTGATCTGCCTACGGTTCCGGTAGTTAAAGCGGAAGGTATGCCAGATGAGCGACAACAGTTTGAAACGGAAATACTGACACTGGTAAGGGGGCCAGGCGCGTTTGATTCTTATGATGTGTATGATCAGAAAGCAACTACCATGGAAGGTATTGTTAGTCGTAATGCCGATAGTTACGCCGTGGACGCTTTTGCGCAAAATGTATTTAAATATGTACGAAAGGGGCACGTTAAAACCGATGAACACTGGACCCGCAACTGGAAACGCGCACCATTGATAAATGAAGGAGGTAAGCATGTGGACGTTTAGTGAAAATAAAGAGTGGACATATCTTGAAGGAAAATTTGACTGGATAAGGCGCATGAACAACGTTGAGCAAGACCCGCGCTATCATGCTGAGGGCAATGTGGCTACCCATACGCAAATGGTATTGGCTGCCTTGGAAAATGAACCAGTTTTTCAAGGTTTATCTAAACAGGAACAGCAAATACTATGGGCTGCCGCTTTATTGCACGATGTTGAAAAATACAACACTACAGTTTTTGAGGCCGATGGCAGCATTACCTCTAACGGGCATGCCCGTAAAGGCGCGCAATTTGCAAGGCAATTGCTTTATGTAAATGAACCTGCGCCTTTCATGATCCGCGAACAGATTGTGGGCTTGGTGCGTCATCATGGTTTACCGATATGGTTGTTTGAAAAGCCAGACCCGTTAAAAACGTTGGCGAAAGCCAGTATGGAGGTAAACACCCAATGGCTGGCTTTGTTGGCTCGTGCCGATATGTTAGGTCGTATTTGTGACGATCAGGAGGAGATGCTCTATCGTATCGACTGCTTTGAAGCATTTTGTCAGGAAAATGATTGCTGGGGAAATGCCCATAAGTTTAGCTCGGGCCAGGCACAAATGTATTATATGCAACATAATGATGCCTACCTGGACTATATTCCTTTTGAAGAACCTGTGTTTGAAGTGATTTTAATGAGTGGTTTACCAGGTGCAGGTAAGGACACATTTATTAAGAAGCAATACTTTGGATGGCCTGTGATCTCCTTAGATCATATACGTATGGAACGCCGTATATCCCCAACAGATAAAAAGGGTAATGGCCAGGTGATACAGGAAGCAAAAGAACGGGCACGCGTTTACCTGCGCAAACAGGAATCCTTTGTCTGGAACGCTACCAATACCACCAGCCAAATGCGGATGCAGCTGATCGAACTGTTCGGCACCTATAAGGCAAAGGTGGTTATCGCCTATATTGAGGTACCTTATCAGCATTTACATGGTCAAAATAAAAACCGCGATGCTGTCGTTCCCGCCGCGGTTTTAGATAAGCTGACATATAAACTGGAGGTGCCCGCACTGTGGGAAGCGCATGAGGTAACTTATCATGTTAGTTAAACAAAATAGACCACCTCTTGAATTTTATGAGGTGGTTTTAAATAAATAATTCTGACTGTACATTTTTAATTTTTATCCTATTTTTAAGGCAAAACAACACAAACCTTTTTCACAATAAAGTAAAGTACTTTGCAGCTAACAGAAGACCAGATATACGCCCTTGCGCCTGATGAAGCTTCAAAAAAGGCCGGGCGCGATTTGGCTGCACCCGCCAAATGGGTTACCAAGGGAATAAACGAACAAGCGCTTTGGGGCGAATGCCAGGGAAGCGGAAGCAAGCCATACCAAACGCAGGTCGATCTTACCGCTATCGCTTTCAAATGCTCATGCCCAAGCCGTAAATTTCCGTGTAAACACGGGCTTGGTTTGTTATTATTATGTGCCCGCCAGCCTGGTTTATTTGCTAATTCGGATATGCCTGCATGGGTAGGTGACTGGATCAGCAAGCGATCTGAAAAAGAAGAAAAGAAAACCGAAAAAGCGGAAAAACCAGTTGATGAAGCGGCGCAGGCTAAACGCCAGCAATCACGCGAGCAAAAAGTAAGCGGCGGTATCAGCGAGCTGCTGATCTGGATAAAAGATATTATTCGTAACGGCATTTTAACCGTCCCCGAAAAAGGTGGAGTTTATTGGGATAACATGGCCCGCCGTATGATTGATGCCCAGGCATCAGGGTTAGCCGCTATGGTTAAAAACCTTGGCGCCACAAATTTCTGGAATGAAGGCTGGCAAAGCAGTTTTATGGATAAGCTATTGCAGTTATACCTGGTGGCTGAAAGCTACCAGCATTTACCTGCCATTAATCCCTTATTACAGCAGAATATACGCTCGGCCATTGGTTTTACGGTTAACCAGGAGGAACTTAAAAAGCAGAACGGCATTACCGACACCTGGTTGGTGATAGGAAAAGAAAGCCGCGAGGAACAACAGATCACTGTTGATGAAAACTGGTTATACGGCATAAAAAGTAATCAATATGCACTTGTTTTGCAATTTATTGCCCGCGGGCAGGTTGGGCAATTGTCTTTGAGCTCGGGTATGTACCTGGATGCAGAACTGAATTATTTTCCATCCGCCATACAATATAGGGCTATCATTAAAAATTATACTATCGCCGGGGCTAATGCTACGCAAAATATACAAAGTTTTACGGGGTGGAATCAGGTAGTTGAGTGCGAAACCGTGCTTAACAGTAAGCTGCCTTTCAGAAATGAGCTGCCATTTGTGGTAGCAGCCTTAAAACCGGTACAATACCAAAAACAATGGTGGCTGCAGGACCAGGATGGTTTTTTGTGCCGTATTGCTTCTGATTTTAAAAATATATGGCAGCTAATGTCTTTAAGCGGGGGACAGCCATTGATGATGAGCGTTATCGGTAAAGAAAACGAATACCGCCCATTGGGTGTTTGGCATAAAAATAAATATAAAGCTATTTGATGAAAGCCTGGGAATATGTGATTAATACCGCTATGCTGGGCACGGATAAACCGATGCCTGGCAGCGCCGACTTGCCCGATGAGGTAGCCGAAATAGCAGTTATGATCGATGCTGCAGAATCTTCAGATAAAGAAGCGAAGTTTTTGCAAAAGGCCGCTGTAATTTACAACTATCGTCAATGTGGATTTACACCTGAGCAAAAGGAGCTGCCGGTAACCGTAGCGCCCGAAGAAATAAAATCCTACTGTTCTGAAGAGGCCGCGAATGTTTTAAGTGATATCCTTAACGAGGATAACACTGCGTTGCTGGAATTATGGATGGTTCTGTGTAATACGAAGCAACAACTGTTTTGGCCTGATGTTTTACCGGCCGTTATGGATATAGCCTTAAAGGATAAATCGTTACAACCCCTGGTTAATGCATGCAGTGGAAACCGTGGATGGTGGTTAAGTACGTTAAACCCTGCATGGGATTATTTTACAATCCTTACGAATGAAGAAATCTGGCAAACCGGCAAGCCCGAAGAACGGGTCAGTGTGCTTAAAAAGTTAAGGCAAATTAATCCGGAGCAAGCAAGGGAATGGCTACAGCAAACCTGGGCGCAGGAAAACGCTGCAAGTAAAGTTGATTTGTTGAAAGCGCTTCGTATAAATGCCGGTGCCGCCGATCTGGAATGGCTGGAAAGTTTGTTGAATGAAAAGGGGCAAAAGGTAAAAGATGAAGCCCTGGCTTTACTTAAATTGATACCTGGCTCTGCCATCGTAAATCTTTACCAGGATTTATTAACGGAATCCGTCATCCTTAAAAAAGAGAAAGCTTTATTGGGGATGATGACTAAGGTTTCCATTCAGCAAAAATTGCCGGATACAGTTGATGAGAACATCTTTAGATCGGGGATAGAAAAGTTAGCCGGGCAAAAAAGTGGCATTTCTGATGAAAGTTTTATTATATACCAATTGATGGCTGCTGTTCCGCCTTCATTTTGGGAAAAGCAATTTGAGGCCACAGCTGAGCAGGTGGTGAGCTACTTCGAAAAGTATGCCTTGTCGCAAATGGGCGCATTAATTAAAGCTGTAATAACATTTAAAGCCGATAGCTGGATTCCCTATTTGCTAAATCAGGCTGGTTTGTATGCCGATTTTGTCAATAAGCTACCATCACAGCAGCGGGACAAATATATGTTAAGGTTCTTTGCAAACGATCCGCAAAATACCATCAATATAGCACTTAATTGTGAGCAGGAATGGGGTGCAGAATTTGTCATATCTGTATTACCCTATATGGCTAATAACCCTTATATATATAACCGCGCTTTCTTTAATAAACATATTAAACTCATCCCGACAGCCGTTATCAATCAGCTTGAAAAAATAGAGTCTAAAGATGCCAGTCAGCAAAATGCTTGGGAAAAAAACAGAGATCACTTATTTAAATTACTGGGCTTAAAGCAACAAACACTTAAAGCCTTTAACGTATAAATACCTTAACATGTCACAGCTATTACGTCAGCATGCAGAGCAATTATTTGCACACGAACTGGAAGAACTTAAAAAACAGGATAACGATAAACGACCGGCCAACTGGGTCCTTTCGCCACAATCTGTAGTTACTTATCTAATAGGCGGTAAACTCAAAAACGGGTTTGAGGTATCACCCAAATATATCGGTAACCGCCGCCTGATGGAAATAGCTGTTGCTACGCTCACCACGGATCGGGCTTTGCTGTTATACGGTTTACCCGGTACTGCTAAAAGTTGGGTAAGCGAACATTTGGCAGCTGGGGTAAGTGGTGATTCAACCCTCATCATCCAGGGGACGGCAGGTACCAGCGAGGAATCAGTGCGTTACGGGTGGAATTACGCCCGTTTGATAGCGGAAGGTCCTTCTGCGGGGGCATTGGTTGAAACCCCGGTAATGCGGGCAATGAAAGATGGCAAGATTGTTCGGTTGGAAGAGTTAACCAGGATAGGTGCAGATGTGCAGGATACGCTGATTACCATACTGTCTGAAAAAACGTTACCGGTGCCTGAACTAAATACGGAAGTACAAGCCATTAAAGGCTTCAATGTAATTGCTACAGCCAATAACCGCGATAAGGGCGTAAATGAATTATCCAGCGCGCTAAAACGCCGGTTTAATACCGTGATATTGCCACTGCCTGATTCGATAGAGGAGGAGATTGATATTGTACGCCGCCGGGTAGAAAGCTTTGAGAAAGTGATGGAGTTACCTGCCGAGCCGCCAGCTTTGCAGGAAATACGCCGGATAGTAACCATTTTTCGTGAGCTGCGTAGCGGCGTTACAATGGATGGCAAAACCAAGGTGAAAATACCTACGGGTACGCTAAGCACAGCCGAAGCTATTTCGGTAGTGAACAGTGGATTATCAATGGCTGCCTACTTTGGCGATGGAACTTTGAAGGCGGCAGACCTGGCAGCAAGCATAATAGGCTCGGTAATAAAAGATCCCGTGCAGGATAAACTGGTATGGCAGGAATACCTGGAAACCGTTGTGAAAACACGCGGTGATTGGAGTGATATTTACCGTGCCTGCCGCGATTTATAATAAAAAGCAGATCAGTTCATGGCTATAAACATATTAGGTATAAGGCACCACGGCCCCGGTTCGGCCAGGAATGTGAAAGCATTTCTGGAATCGGTTAAGCCGGATATTGTATTGGTGGAAGGCCCGCCGGAGGCCGATGATATGCTTCAATGGGTGGGACATGCCGATCTAAGGCCTCCGGTGGCTTTGCTTTGTTACCAGCCGGATGATCCGCAAAGGTCCGTATTTTATCCCTTTGCAGATTTTTCGCCTGAATGGCAGGCTATTCTTTATGCCCGTAAGCAAAACATTCATGTGCGTTTTATGGATCTGCCTGCAGGTAACCAAATGCTGATAGAGAAGGAACAACATGAAAAAGATGATGCTCCTATTAATCCGGATCAAATCAACCTGGAAGCGCAATCTTATGAGCAGTTATATAAATCCCCCATTAGCTACCTATCAGACGCGGCCGGTTTTGCCGACGACGAAAAATGGTGGGAACACACTTTTGAATATCGCTTAAATAACGATGAAGTATTTGATGCTGTAGCCGAAGCCATGCAGGCTTTGCGCGAAGACCTTCCGAAAAAAGATAAAAAACTGGAGGAACTGCGGGAAGCCTACATGCGCCGTTGCATCCGGCAAGCCGAAAAGGAAATGTTCCACACCATCGCGGTGATTTGCGGGGCATGGCATGTACCAGCCTTGAAAAATAAGACCTCACAAAAAGATGATAATGAATTACTCAAAGGCCTGCCTAAAGTAAAAACCGAGTGCACCTGGATCCCCTGGACGTTTAGCCGATTAAGCTTTTACAGCGGTTATGGCGCCGGTATTAATTCGCCGGGATGGTATAACCATGTTTGGCACCATCCACACGATGATGGTACTTTGTGGATGGCCCATGTTGCCCAATTGTTCCGCAAGCAGCAAATGGACACTTCGGTTGCACATATTATAGAGGCAGTGCGCTTAGCAGAATCGCTTGCTTCCCTGCGTGGCCTTCCAAAGGCGGGTTTGGAGGAATTAAATGAAGCGACACTAAGCGTATTATGCAATGGAGAAGCTATTCTGCTGAAACTGGTGCATGATGAGCTAATTGTCGGTCATCAGATAGGGGAGGTACCCGTAGAAATACCTAAGCCACCACTGCAGCTGGATATTGAAAAGCTGCAAAAGAAATTAAGACTGCCAGCTACAGCCGATTTTAAAGACTATACGCTCGATCTGCGCAAAGATACGGATCTGGAACGGAGTGTTTTTCTGCACCGGCTTATCTTGCTGGGCATTCAATGGGGCAGGCAGCAATATGTTGCAAGTAAAGGGACTTTTAAAGAGCAATGGCGCCTGCAATGGGATCCTGGTTACTCTGTTGAAATCATCGAACGCGGTAATTTAGGGAATACGGTTTTAGAGGCTGCTGCCAATAGTGTATTAAACCAGGCAGAAGAAGCTACAGATCTGAAAGTGATCAGCGATTTGCTTGAAAAAAGCATCCCGGCTGAATTGCCTCAGGCTATCCAGGTTTTAATTCATCGGTTGAACAACTTAGCGGCAGCATCGGCAGATGTGATTGAGTTAATGGAAGTTGTGCCCGGCTTAATTACGGTTGCCCGTTATGGCAATGTGCGTAAAACGGATGCCACGGTTGTCTTAAGTATCATTAGCAGTATCATAACCCGTATTTGCATTAGCTTGCCTAATGCCTGCGTGGCTATTGATGATGATGCCGCGCAACAATTGCTTGGTTTATTTTATAAGTTAAATGATGGTATTAATTTATTGCAGGAACCTGAAACTACCACAAGCTGGCAACAAACTTTGCAGGTAATTGCAGCTAACAAAAATACATCGCCTGTAATTGGAGGTTATGGTACACGCTTGCTAAATGATAGTAAACTGTTAACGGCCGATCAGTTGATGCAATACTTTGGCTATGCCATGTCGGCCGCCACTGCTCCTGTGATTTCGGCCGCCTGGTTGGAAGGTTTTTTAAAGGGCAGCGGGACTTTATTACTGCTCGATCAGGATTTATGGCAGGTGATCGATAACTGGGTATCAGGCTTAAACAACGAAACCTTTATGCAGGTACTGCCATTACTGCGCCGTACTTTTGCTAATTTCTCCAATCCGGAACGGCGAAAGTTAGGAGAAAAAGTGCGTACAGGAGGGACGGCCGGGCAACAACACACCACAGCTATTGCAAACTTTGATACCGAACGGGCCAAAAAAGGACTCCCGGTAATAATGGAACTATTGGGCTTAACCATTAACAACAGCGAATTAAATGGAAATTGAACCACAGCACCTGCGTAAGTGGCGGTTGATCCTGGGTGGTCACCAACAGGAAGGGACACAGTTTGATCTGGATGAAGCCGATCTGAAGGTCGACCGTACGCTTGAAGCTTTATATGATAGTAATAAAAGCGGAGGCTTGGGTGCATCATCACCAAACGTGAGCCGGTGGCTGGGCGATATTCGCACATTTTTCCCGGCAAGTGTAGTACAGGTAATGCAGCAGGATGCATTGAAACGCCTCAATTTAACCCAGATGCTTTTTGAAAAGGAAATGCTGGAGAACATTGAACCCGATGTGCATCTGGTAGCCACTTTAATGACTTTAAGCCGGGTGATCCCCGATAAAACCAAAGATACCGCCCGGCAGGTAATACGTAAAGTAGTTGACGAACTCATGAAAAAACTGACTGAGCCAACACGACAAGCCATTACCGGCAGTTTGAACAGAAGTATCAGAAACACCCGGCCACGCCATAATGAAATTAACTGGGGCGCTACCATACTTAAAAACCTGAAGCATTACCAGCCTGAATATCAAACGATCATTCCAGAAAGTAGGGTAGGTTACGGTCGTAGGCGATCGTCATTAAAAGATGTGATTCTTTGTCTGGATCAAAGCGGCTCAATGGGCTCATCTGTGGTTTACTCAGGCATATTTGGCAGTGTGATGGCATCCATCCCGGCTATAAAAACAAAAATGGTTGTGTTTGATACTGCCGTTGCCGATTTGACCGAAGAGCTGACCGATCCTGTTGAACTCCTGTTTGGCGTACAGCTTGGTGGCGGTACTGACATTAACGCGGCCTTAACTTATTGCCAGCAAATAGTAACCAAACCCTCAGATACCGTACTGGTGCTGATCACCGACCTGTACGAGGGCGGAAATGTGAACGAAATGCGCCGCCGCGCTGTTGAGCTGGTTATTGCCGGTGTGCAGCTTGTGGTGCTTTTAGCCCTGAACGACGATGGAGCGCCCTCATATGATCATCGTAATGCCCAGTTTCTGGCCGATTTGGGTGTGCCTGTTTTTGCCTGTACGCCCGATAAATTTCCGGAATTGATGGCCGCCGCATTAACTAAACAGGATATTGGTTTGTGGGCTGCTAAAGAGGAGTTGATCGTTAAAACCTAATGATGGCTTATTTAGGCCATTTATTGAAATAAACCTGGTAGGGTAAGTGTTCTGTTGTAAGTCCTTCAAGCGCTGTTCCCTTTTCTGAAATAACAAGTTTAAGTTCAAGGAAATCTGTAACGGAAACCTGATTTTTAGGTTTCACCAGCGTGATCTTCCTATTCTTGCCATAGTCAAATTCATTTGGGTTGGCCAATAGGCCCGGGTGATTTAGGTGTCCTTCAAAATCTCGTCAATTTTTGAGCGGCAATGTATTTGACTTGCATATAGAATTTTAATTATTTCTTTGTTTTTCAGGACCTGAGAATGTATAGTTAAAAAAGTCGATATCTACATATCCTTTTTCCCGTTTGTTATTGTAAGAATATATCCCCAAACGATCACCTCTATAGGCCTCCCACACTAACTTGTACGCAGGCCCAAAATTCTTGAAATTCGTACCATCGGTACTGTATGAATACTGACTAACACCATCAAGACCCCAAACAGACCGCAGCCAAAGAATGTTCTGATTTATTTGATCTCCATCTGTTATCTGGCCTTTTAAGTTGTATTCCAATCTTTTTATCTTTCCGTCAAAACGTACGCCTATGGCCGAATAAGCTGGATGCCCGAAATGAGTGAACCCGGCTTTTTGGCCGTCCGCCATTCTATTCAGATCCAGTTTAACAATTACTTCGTTAGCCTGAGTAGACATAGACCGCTGCGTAAGGATATTACCCACCTTTGTAAGGTTATCATTCTTTTCAAGCGAACTGAACGCATAAAGCCTAAGCCAACCCTTTCTTTCCTTCAAAGACCACTTATCAGCCCTCGGCTGGTAGTTCCATTCCCATTGTTCATTCAATCGGGTTCCCGAAAAATAATCACTTGTTTGGGGAGTAATGATTTTTTTTCCAGCAACAGGTTTCCTGCCCTCCCAAACCATGGTGCCAATTCCATCTTCGCCCACTTTTCCTAAAATTGGCCAGCCATCTACCCAGTTCACGGGGATCAAACTCATGATCCTGCCAAACCAATCTCCGTCTCCATGATGGGTAAGAAAATACCAATCCCCCTTCTGTGTTTGTACAATACCGCCCTGGTTGGGTGATTTTATACAGCTTTGTGCATGGCTCAACTGCTTAACTTCTGTATAAGGCCCCCAAATATTCTTTGAGCGCTCCATCATTACAGTCCGGCCGTCTGCCTTCATTTCACTGAATAAATGGTAGTAGATTCCGTTTATCTTGTAAAGTTTGTTAGCCTCACTTCCCTTTGATTGGTAAATAACCTTATCAGTACCCTTAATGATATCTTTACCGTCAGCAGTGAGTTTAAAGAGGTGTATTTTATAATTATCCTTGAAATTTGTACCAATGAAATACCCCTGGCCGTCATCATCCCAGAAAGGACAGCAGTCATCCCAACCGGCTTCACCCATGATTTTATGTAACGGAGTCCATGGTCCCTTTATATTTTTAGCTGTTGTCATAAAATACCCCTCGTCAGGCGTTCCGAAATAAATCCAGAATCTACCTTGATGATAACGTATTGCTCCGGCCCAAATGCCATTACCATACCGGTTCATTCGATCCCAGTTCATTTCAGGAGATATTTGTGTAATATCAGGCACTGCATGGCTTTTTATGGTCCAGTTTGCCAGATCTTTTGAATGAAGGATGATTATTCCCGGAGAATATTGAAAAGTAGAAGATATGGCGTAATAATCATCTCCTACACGGATACAATCAAGATCGCTGTAGTCCGCAGGCAATATTGGGTTCCGATAAGTGCCATCGTTCTGATCTCCCCAGGTGGCCCAGGTATTCCATTTTAGATTTTGATTATCTTGCCCTCTTACAGATTTAAGAGCAGTGATCAGGATGATTACAATAAGAAATTGCTTATACATAATTTAAGATACTTTGGTGATTACCTTGTTTTAATTGCCGGGAAATCGCTGTTAACATTTTGGATAAGGTAATACCTTTCAACGGGCAGAATAGGTAGCCGCTATGCGGCATTTTTCCTGATTCTTTTCTTTCTACAAACAGGTAGCCGCTATGCGGCATTCTTTCATATTATTAAATATTGGTGCCGCATAGCGGCTACCTATTTGTAGAACAAGTGTCTTTATGCTTTTTTGCTCCATAGGAGCTACCTTTTTGTATGAAAATCTTTAAAAGCGATTTCCCTTGTTTTAATTGCACCTGGCTATTATTTCTTTATTTCCTTTTGTTGATTGCTTGTTGATCCAATATTTGGGGCCGCTATTTGCCTTTTGTTTTTAACACCAGGGTGGTTACCAGCGAATCTAATTGCACTGTAGCCAGATCAAGTGTGATGCCCGCATCTGCTGGCTCTTTACAGCAAAAGAATGGCATATAAGAGCTAATACAAGCCCGGTTGCCGTAATTTTTATTTTTTGTTTGAACATAGTTTGGGTTTCATTGCCGCAACTGAAGCTGCCAGATGCTTTAAAAGTTGTCTGCGTTTCATGATATTTTTTATTTAAGTGTGTTTGAGTTCTACTCGCTAATTACTCCTGCAAAACCGCCTCTTGGCAGGCATTGGATTTGCAGCATATTTGATTTTTTGATGCTTCTGGCTTCGCCTGTAATAGATTTTGTATCTATTCCGTCCTTGAATATTTGGAAAGAATAGTTTGAGTTGCCTAAAAAGTTAAACGTAAGATTGAGTGTTTGCGTTGTATCTTTTCCATTAAGCCCGGCAACATACCAAAGTTTACCTTTTCTTCGAGCTATAACAACCATTTCGCCCGGATAACCATTTATCAGCTTTGTTTCATCCCAGGTTGTAGGAAAGTTCTTTAGAAATTCCCGGGGGGCTTCAGGTAAGTCATAATAAGCAGAAGGCCTGTCTGCAAAATGCTGTAATCCGGATTCAAATGCCACAGCCAAAGCCAACTCATGAGCAAAGGAAGTTTTATGTTCATGTTGCGAATTGGAAAAAGTTACCGGTGTGTAGTCCATAGAACCCACTATATTCCGAGTAAATGGAAGAGTGGTATTATGCGAAGCAGCCTTATCTGTTAAAATGCCGTTGTTATTATACCATTCTGCACCATACACCGCTTCGGTACTCATTAAATTGGGATAAGTGCGCGCCCAGCCACGTGGTACGGTAGCTCCGTGAAAGTTTACCAGCAGATTGTGTTTTGCCGCATCTTCCAGAATATCAATATAATATTGCATCATAGCCTGTTGGTCTCCCGCAAAAAAGTCGACCTTGATCCCTGATACTCCAATCTCTCTCAGCCATGAAAATTCTTTTTCTCTTTTCTCGTGTGTTAAGAGCCTGTCAGCAGGTGTCGCGCCAAGCCACTCGGTACCCGAGTTATACCATAAAAGCGTTTTGATGCCTTTGCTCCTGGCATAATTCAACGCGTCATTTAAAGTTCCCCCGTTTGCCATTGTATCCCATTCCCAGTCAATAAGTACATAGGGCCATTTCATTTTTACTGCCAGGTCAATGTATTCAATCACCCTTTGATAATCCTTTGAGCCGTGATTGTAGGCCCAATATACCCAAGCTGCACTTCCAGGTTCAATCCATTTTGTGTCTTTAAAGGCGGCAGGTTCGCTCACATCAGTAATTAGTGTACTTTCTACCAAGTCGGCCAGCTTTCCTACTATCATCACATGCCATTGCGATTTCCACGGTAAATTGGAAACAGCTCCTCCGTGCATGTCTTTTTTTGCCACAGGATAACTCACCTTATACAGGTTTGTATTTTGTTTATTGTTAAGTTTTGCTGCGCAATTTTGCCTGGTTATACCTGCCTCAGAAATGAGTACCCATAATGACTGGTTATTAACCTTATACAAGGCCGGATATCCCCATTCGCCGCTGTTTTTCTCATTAGTTCCAGTGGTGCTAAGCGGATAAAAATTTTCATAAGATTGATCAAATGGCTGCATCCACCTTGCGGTACCTTCAGGGATAACATAAGCTGTCGCTTCGTCTTTAATAGATAAACTGGAGTCTGAGCGATTGGGAAAAGTATATCTGAAAGCAAGCCCATCGTTATAAACCCTGAAAGTGATATTCAGGGACTGTTTTGAGTCATTCTGATAATTAAATGTTTTTTCGGTACCAAAGTTTTCGCAAAGCTTCCGCTTTCCTGTCAGCATTTCGTATTTGTCATGAACCAATACAGGCTTGCTTTCACCAATCAGTTTGAGATTTAATATGAATTGCTGATCCTCCCTTGAAATGCCTAATGGCGAAGCTGGCAACACTTCAATATAAGCCTCCTTGCTTTTATACAGCACTTTAAAATAGGCTTGACCTAACCCTTTCTGGCCTGCTGGCTGCATTTCCACAACCAACTTAATTTTTTTATTAGGGGATAGAATTTGTTGGGCATAACCAACTGAGCCTAAAAAAAAGCTCAGAATAAAAAAAACGCTTTTCATATTAAATTTTTATAAAAGTTTAATCCTGTAGTTGAAATATTTTATCCATTGTCACCCATTTCTCACCGTTTGTAGCCCGGAGAGGGGAGATCCTGAAATTTTATAACGGTTTGGCTCTCTATAGAATGAGGTACATTATTCATCGGCTTATAAAAGGTTCGATAATAATTTACTGTTACACGGTGTTCCAATAAAGCTATTTGGTGAAAACAAAATAAGATAAAGCCACCGTCGCGGAATTGCGTCAATCAGATTTTACTTGCATGTTTTTATAGCTGAAAAATCTGTTCCATGATCACCCATTTTTCCCCATCCTTTGCCCAAGGGAGGGGTTGTTGAAATAGCCACATTAACTGTTCCCATTCCTGTACTTTTGGGTTAAGTGCATCCATTTGCTCTTTTTTTTTAGCCTCATACAGATCGCTTGTTTCCATGATCATAAACAAGCGGTTGCCCGTACGGTAGATCTGCATATCCAGAATTTCCGCATCCAATATGCTTTTTCGTATTTCCGGCCAGCTATTTTCAGCCTTATGCCAATGCTCATATTCTGCTATCAATTGCGGATCATCCTTTAAATCAAGGGCCAAACAGTATCTTTTCATAGTGCTATTTAATTTTTTACAAATAGGCGGAAGCGTACGATTCGTCAACTAAACCGTATTGTATCATCTCTTTCCAAAATTGTGCTGGAATTTTTAATGAGGCCAACGCAATATTTTGTGAAACCCTATCAGGATTGGTGGTATTCAGGGCAATACTTTTAACGCCAGGCCCATTTAGTCCAAAAGCCACACATGCATCGGCCGGTTTTATATTGTAATTTGTACATAAGCCATAAAACAACTCCCGCCAGTTATATAGATGTTTGTCTTTTATCGGATCAGTCAATCGGTAATTATAATAAGCTGACCCGGTTAAAAAGCCGCCGTTAAAAACGGCCGAATTGATGATCTGGGTACCTTGTTTTTCAAGCTCCTGCATAAATTCTATTAATTCCGGAGGATGGCTATGAATTGTCATGCTATTGGCTATCATTACCCAATCAAGTTTCACGTCATTAGTTATTTTTTTTATGATCCGCCAATCCTTCGAACCTACACCGATGCCCTGCACTTTACCATCCCGTTTCAATTCATTCAGCGCGCGGTAAGCCTCCATTATATCCCGGTAGCGTTGTGCTTGTTCCTGCTCATCTTTTGCTGCATTCAGATATTCATCGGGGTCATGTACCGACACCAGTTCTGCATGATAATTGCCCAGCAGCCCATTGCCCTGTTCATAGCATTCCAAAATTCCTTCATAACTTATCCGCTGAATGGCATCATATTTCAGATCGCGCCATACACCGGGTTCAAAAGTAGGTTCGGGGGTTTTTAATGCGGTGCGCAGCCAACCCAGTTTATTGCTGATCAATACATCTGAGGGCTTTACATCCAATTGTGTCAAAGCGTTTCCCAGCGATTCAAGCGCGAGCCCGGCACCGTATTTACCAGCAGAATCAAATACGGCTGGTTTAGGGGAGCACCTGACGCTTTCCGCAACAATAGCACATTTAGCTTCATCTGAAAGCGCTACGTATAAGTTTCCTAAGCCACTGGTTCCAAAAATTACTTTGGGTAAACTAATTTCTTTCATGTAAGGATGAATTATTTTAAAAGATAGCTGAAACCGGTAACTCTTCAGGTTGCACTTTTACGCGGTAGCCTTTAAATCCAAAAAATGCTATCACCACAAAACAGATCAATGGCACCACATAGCCGTATTGAATATTACCGGTTATATCGCTGATGTAACCAAATATTCTCGGCATAATGGCTCCGCCGACGATGGACATAATGATGAGGCTACTGCCGAACTCCGTATCAGCTTTTAATTCTTTTATACCCAGCGCAAAAATGGTTGGAAACATGATGGACATAAAAAAGCAGATGCCGATAACCGTGTAAACGGTAACCATGCCATGGCCTAAAATGGCGACAACGCAAAGTAAGATATTGATGCCGGCATAAACTGCCAGCAAACTTGCCGCGGCGTAGTACCTCATTAAAAATGTACCGATAAATCGGCCTATCAAAAAAGCAGCGCCGCATAACCCCAAATAGTAGGTAGCCTTTACCTCGGTAAGGCCTGCAGCTTTTGGTGCATACAGGATAAACAAACTAAATACACAAACCTGCGCACCCACATAAAAAAACTGTGCGGCTACACCCCAGGCCAAATGGCGGTGCTTTAGGGCATGGAAAATATTTTTACTGGCGGCATGCCCTTCATGCTGCTGAATACGCGGCAGTCGGGTAAAGGCAAAGATAATAGCGATGATTACCAGTATGCTACCGAGTATAAAGTAGGGCATTTTCACGGAAGAAGCTTCGGCGGCAAGCGCCAGTTTGCGGCCCTGCTCTGTCATTGCGCTTAATTGCGCTGTTGTATAGCCTTTGGTAAGTATAATACGCCCGCCAATTATAGGCGCCAGGGTTGTAGCCAGTCCGTTAAACGATTGTGCAAAATTAAGCCTTTGTGTAGAAGTTGCGGGATCGCCTAACGATGAAGCATACGGATTGGCGGCTGTTTCTAAAATAGTTAATCCGCAGGCAATAATAAACAAGGCAACCAGGAAAAATGAATATTGCTGCATATTGGCTGCAGGTATAAATAAATAGGAGCCAAACGCAAAAATAAGCAGGCCTGTTATAATGCCTGTTTTATAACCATATTTTTTCATAATAAAGCCCGCTGGCAAGGCCATCAAAAAATAGGCTATGAACACAGCCGAATCCACCAGCGTAGCCTGAACGGTTGTAAGTGTAAAAGACTTTTTTAGGTGAGGAATCAATATAGGGTCGAGGTTGTGAGCGAAACCCCATAAAAAGAATAAACTGGTAATTAATATAAATGGGAAAAGACTTTTATTCTTTGTCATGATATTTATTAAATAGCCCCCTCTATTTTTAAAACGAATGCATCTTTACCCGGAGCCTGTTCCGGCAATTTTACTTTGAGGCCAGCCTCTGTCTGTTCAAAACTCAATTTATCGTTTCCAAGCATACTTACGCTGGTTATATTACCTGCTTCGTTACCTTTTGCTAGCTTTTTAATAAGCGCCTCATTCCCAGTGGGCCAACCCAGCATAGTAGCGTAAAGGGTTTTACCTTTTACTGTAAACCGGATATCCTGGGCCCCGAATGGTTTTCCCTTGCCTTCATTAAAGCCCTGCGCATTGATAGGTGCCGCCGAATCTGTTGCCGGGCCTTCTCCAAATACCTTCCAAGGGCGGGTGCCATAAATTGCCTCACTGTTAACCTGCATCCAGGCTCCTATGCCTTCAACTACCGCACGCTCTTCGCTGTCAATGGTGCCATCACCACGTAATGGGATGTTTAAGAGCAAGTTGCCATTTTTACTTACAATATCAACCAGGGTATGCACCACCGTTTTGGCGCTTTTGTATCCTTTATTATCAAATATGCGGCGATCATAGTGCCATGCACCAATACAGGTATCCGTTTGCCATGGCAAAGGCTCTATCTGGTTGCTTTGGCCGCGTTCTATATCCCATATCATGCATTTGCGCTGTTGCTCATTCAATACTTTACCAAACAGCGCGGCTTGTAGTTTACCATGTTTTTTAATACTGGTATTGTACATATGCGCCGCTATTTTTAAGCCGGCATCGCTTACCGGCCAAAGAGGCAATGCAGTGTCGTCAAAATAAATCAGCTCGGGGCCATACTTGTCAATCAACTCTATGGTGCGGTTCAAAAACTTATCACAATAAGCTTTATTGGGTACACTTGCGCCATTGCCCCAGTCCCAGTGGGCGCCCATACTGTCGTCATTAAGGCTATCCTTGCTTAATGCATGATTTTGCGCATATAATTCCTGTGGGTCATAGCCACTCCACCATTTACCAGCACCATCCGCTTTGGTGAGCTTGCCATCATAGGGCACACCCGCGTACGGTCCGGTTTTATCAGCGCGCTGCGCAACTTCATACCAGGTCCATGGGTGGGAGGCGTGTACAGTTACACCAAAAGGCAGGCCGTGTTCTTTAGCGGCTTTAGCCCAGCCGCCAACCAGGTCTTTTTTTGGGCCCAGTTTAGTGGAGTTCCAGCTTTGGTATTTGCTGTCGTAAAGGTCAAAATTATCATGGTGATTGGCCAGTGCCATAAAATATTTGGCTCCGGCTTGTTTGTATAGGCCAACCAGGTCTTCAGGGTTCCAGTTCTCGGCCTTCCATTCATTAATAACGTCTTTAAAACCAAATTTTGAAGGATGCCCATATTTTTGAACATGGTATTTATATTGGTCACTGCCTTCCTGGTACATCCCGCGTGCGTACCAGTCGCCGCGTTCGGGCTGGCATTGAGGGCCCCAGTGCGCCCACATTCCGAACTTGGCATCACGAAACCAATCGGGCACCTGGTATTGAGCCAATGAATCCCATTTTGGTTGAAACGGCCCGGCGGCAATGTCAGGATTTGAATGGGTTTGCAACAAATTGTTAGCATAAAGTTTAGAAAGGTATAAGGAAGATACCCCCGTGGCTAAACCTTTTATTAATGTTCTTCTGTTCATAATTGGTTCTGGTGATTTAATAAATAGTTATACCTATCTGCAATAAATAAATAGCAGGAAACGCTATAAGTCACTCTATATTTATAATTGGTTAATCGGCAATTCGCATTTACAATTGATAAATCAAATTTCTTTGAAAGAATATCTAAATAATTGACCTAATGGGACTTTTTTTTGTAAAAAACCGACTTTTTACATAATGTTACAATAACGGAAATTGGAATTGGTAAAAGGAATTAATTAAGCCACAGGGATTATATGAATCTAATTATAATTGGCTTATATAATGAAAGTTATTATTTTGATGAGGTTGAGCATTTTTTCGCACCATTGCTTTGTTGATCGTGTAGCGGCCGACCCCGAAAAGGAATTATTAAAACGTTTTCTGTGCTTATTTCAGACTATGATGAGCTCAATATTGTATCATAGCTGATGATAAAAGCGTGTTACTATTGCCGCATTTGGAGGCTAATGATTAAAACCGACCTGGTACATCTGTTTTTTATATTCGCTGGGCGACATGCCAGTCAGTTTTTTGAAGGTTTTAGAAAAATAAGAAAGGTTGTCAAATCCGGTTTGAGTGCAAATTTCCGAATAAGACATTCTACTTGTCGCCATCAGATATTGCGCACGCTCAACACGTTTTTGATTTATATAATTTAATGGCCTGGTTCCCGTGTGCTGCTTAAACTGCCTTGAAAAGTAATCCACATTTTGATTAGCCCGGGAGGCGAGCAGTTGCACCGAGAGATCTATGTGTAAATTAACAAGGATATAATTTAGGGTTTCGGCAATTTTTACCGGGATAGGTTTATTTTCCGGATGTTTGAATAATTGGGGGTTCAGGAACTTGGCGGTCAGCATCATCAGGATACCCTGGGTTTCCAGGTATGTTGAAGTGTTTTGCTGATTGTTAAGTTCCTGGTATTCTTTATAATAAATGTCTTTTTCATACACCTTGGGGTTATCAGACCGGTTAATTCCTCTTCCCGGGTTAATTTCAAGGAGTCTGTTAAAAAGGCTAATATCCATTTCGGTAGCTTTTGTTTTCAATACAGCCCTGTTATTGGCAAAAAGTGAGGTTCCATCTATCGAATCCTCAAAAAACTGAACAAAAAACTGGCCCAGGTAATTACTGCAGTTTAAATTACATAGGGTGAAACTCGGAATGATGTACAAATAGCCTGGTTCAAGCTTCAATGAACAGGCCGCATCTGATATATCACCTTCTCCATCATCTATATAATATATACGGTAATATGGGCTGATCACATTGCTGTAATTCCATTTTGAGTTAAGCCTTACATGGTCAACATTAAGGAGCGAAAAAGTGTGTTTTAAATTCCTTTTAATCATCTGAACAACAAATATGCAAATTGCTTTGATATACCAGAGTGTATATGAATGCTTTAAATATAATAAAGTCGGGTTTTTACAAAAAAAAGTCTATTTCAATCAAATTTTCAAGTAATGGTTTGCTGTAGGTTTGAATCAACCAATATAAAGAACGAATACCTTAAAACTTTGCATTAATCTGGGCATTAATGGGCCTTACTGATGGTGAAAATCATCGGCGGCATATGTGTTATGCTTAAAGTATTCAGAGATGTTACCATACAGATGCGCAGACGGAAAGAAAAACATTGGTCAAAGGCAGTACTTTTGGATTTACACGTTCAAAATTCGATATTTACTAAAGCCATATCCATAAATTTTGCATTTGTTGCAGATAGCCTAATCTATTAACTGAATGTTATTAATACCCCTACTTTCAAGCTATGAGATATAAATTATCGCTAAGCGCTTTTATTTTACTGTTGATGCTTGATGTTGCTTTTGCCCAAAACGGCAAATACCAATTTTCGCAGCTAAACAGAAGCAATGGTTTGTCTAACAACCAGGTTAACTCCGTCTTTAAAGATTCTGAAGGTTTTATGTGGTTCGGCACGGCAGCGGGCCTTAATCGTTACGATGGATACACTTTTAAAATATTCAAACATGATGTTTATAACAAAAAATCCCTTATCGATGATTTTGTAACCGGTATTTTTGAAGGACCAGGTAAAAAATTATGGGTATCAACGCGCAGCGGATATTGTTTTTACGATCCTGAAACAGAACAGTTTGATAGTGATATATCGCTCATGACAGGTTCTTTAAAACTTCCCGGATATCCTTTTGTCTCTAAGATAATCCGCAGCGGCAAAGGCGAGTTTTGGTTTGTTTGCCCCGATTCTGGCCTTTACAGGTATAATGAATTAAACAAAACAACCAGGCGGTACTATCACCATCGCTTAGGTGCGTCATTACATTCAAATCTTATTGCAGATATTGCACAGGATGCAACCGGTAATATATGGTTAGCATATCGCGATGGGGTAGTTGAGAGATTTGACATCAACCAGGATAGAATTGGTTATAACACCGATGTTTTTAGTAAAGCTGCCAGCAATAAGGATGGGAATTACTCAATTACCGTAGACAGGGATAATGATTTATGGTTATATTCTTCTAATTTTAATTCCGGCGCATATTATTACAGTCCTTCTTCCGGGGCATTCCGGCATATTACTGAGGAGTCGACCGGGGCAAAATTAAGGTCAGACATCATCACTAATATTATTCAGGCCGATGATGGCTTGATATGGATAGCCACCGATCATGGCGGTATAAACGTGTTAGATAAAAAAAAAATCACCATAACCTATTTACTGAACCGGGAGGACGATGCCAAATCGCTAAGTCAAAACAGTGTGACCCTTTATAAAGATGATTCGGGTATTATGTGGGCCGGTACATTTAAAGAAGGGGTAAGTTATTATCATAAAAATATTATCCGGTTTCCACTCTACAGGCATTTCGCCTCGGATTTCGAAAGTTTGAGTTTTGAGGATGCTAACAAGTTTGTTGAAGATAAAAATGGCAACCTGTGGATTGGTACCAACGGAGGGGGCCTGATTTACTTTAACCGTAAAACCGGCGGTTTTAAGCAATACAAGTACGAGCAGGGAAATTTAAACAGCCTCAGCAATGATATCATTGTTAGTTTATGTATCGACCATGATCAGAAATTATGGATAGGAACCTATTTCGGCGGGTTGGATTGTTTTGACGGAAAAAAATTTATTCATTATAAACATGATGATAAGGTAGCCGGCAGTATTGCAGATAACCGGGTATGGAGTATTCTTGAAGATTCTTCGAACAGGTTATGGATAGGAACATTTGCGGGGGGGCTTCAAATATTTGACAGAGACAAAAAGATGTTTTACGCCCCTTTTAAGCAAGTGGATATCAGGTCTCCATACATAGCCACACTCTTGGAGGACAAGGTGGGTAATATTTGGGTAGGAGGATACTTTGGCGTTGATGTAATATTGAAAAACAAGGGCCGGGTTATTCATTACAGCGCTGATAAAAAAGGCACAAACAGTTTGATCAGTAACAGTATAAATTGTATCACACAGGACAGTCGCGGCCTCATCTGGATAACAACGCGCGAAGGGGTGAGCATAATTAATCCGGAAACAGGGTCTGTCAGTTCATTAACAGAGCAAAACGGATTGCCGGCCACCACCATAATGGATGTACTGGAGGATAACCGGGGAACAATCTGGTTAAGTACAGCCAATGGATTGAGCAGGATAAGCTTTACCACCAAAAAAGTGCCTTATACTTTCAGATTTGAAAACTTTGATGAAACAGATGGCCTGCAAGGCCGGGAATTTAATACACGTGCTGCCCTTAAAACCAGAAAGGGCGAATTGATATTTGGAGGTGGGCATGGTTTTAACATTTTCGATCCTTTAACCATACATGCCAATATATATAAGCCAAAATTGACTTTTACTGATTTTTTGCTGTTTAACAAAAGCATAAAGGCTAATGAAGAAGTTAACGGACATATAATATTGTCAAAAGCCATTTCGGCAACCCGCGGGCTGACACTGACACATAGCGAAAACGTATTTACAATTGAATTTGCCGCACTCAATTTTTTTAACCCCAATAAAGTAAAGCATCAGTACATGATGGAGGGTTTTGACAAGGATTGGCTTGACGCGGATAATGCTACACGAAAAGCTACATACACAAACCTTGATGGCGGTGATTATGTTTTTAAGGTGCGGGCCGTTAGCCAGGAGGGAAAATGGGCGCCTGATTATATATCATTAAAAATTAAAGTATTGCCTCCGTTCTGGAAGTCGACAATAGCCTATTTTATTTATATACTGCTCATAGCAGGAATGCTTTTTTTTATGCGCCGAAGGGGGATTCAAAAAATAAGAAGGCAGTTTGAAAATGAAAAGGAGAAGCGGGAGGCTAAATTATTAATTGAACAGGAACGCCAGGAGGCGCGGCGTATGCATGAACTTGATATCATGAAAATCAAGTTTTTCACCAATGTAAGCCATGAATTCAGAACCCCCTTATCGTTGATAATGGCCCCGGTTGATAAGATTTTAAAGCATACTGTAGTAGAGGAACAAAGAGATCAGCTGCATTTGATAAACCGTAACGCCAAACGTTTATTAAATATGGTAAACCAGTTGCTTGATTTCAGAAAAATGGAGGTACAGGAACTCAGGCTGCATGCACGGAACGGGGATATTATAAGTTTTATCAAGGAAATGGTTTACTCTTTCTCGGATGTGGCCGAGAAAAAACACATCACGCTGGTATTCGATTCGGAAATTCAAAGTCTGACAATCAGTTTTGATCACGATAAAATAGAGCGCATCATCTTCAATTTGCTTTCCAATGCATTTAAATTCACGCCGGATGGCGGGCATGTAAGTGTTTTATTGGCAATGATTGAAAAAACTCCTGAAAAACGATTGCTGGAGATAAAGGTTCTTGATACAGGCATTGGAATTCCGCTTGATAAGCAAGAGAAGATTTTTGAACGCTTTTTTCAAAACGAAGTCCCCGGCACTATGGTTAACCAGGGAAGCGGAATAGGATTGTCAATAACGAAGGAATTTGTAAAGCTGCATAATGGCAAAATATCAGTAGAGAGCGAACCGGGAAAGGGCAGCTATTTTACGATACTGTTACCGGTTGATTTAGCAAGCGAGGAACAAGTATCCGCCAATGAACCTGAATTACCTGTTGTAGCAATAACCGAAGCCCCAGACTGGGTACAGGCAAGAAGCGACAATGCGATTAAAAAACTTACTGTTTTACTGGTTGAAGATAACGAGGATTTTCGTTTTTATTTAAAGGATAATTTAAATGATACCTTTAACATTATTGAGGCTGCTAATGGAAAGGAGGGATGGCAAAAAACCCTCGCTCTGCATCCTAACCTTGTAGTCAGCGATATCAGTATGCCCGAAATGAATGGTATCGACCTATGCCGAAAAATACGCAACGATAAACGAACATCACATATACCTGTGGTATTACTTACCGCAGTTACCGGAGAAGAGCTGCAATTGCAGGGGCTTGAAACCGGCGCTAATGATTACCTGACCAAGCCCTTCAATTTCGAGATACTGACCTCCAAATTAAAAAATATATTGGCCATACAGCAAGATATGCGCAAAACCTATCAAAAGCAATTGGATGTTAAGCCAACGGAAATAGTGGTCGAATCATTTGATGAAGCGTTTATTAAAAAAGCAGTACAGGTTATTGAAAAAAACATTGGCAACAGCGATTTCTCGGTAGAGGAACTGAGCAGTGAAATGTGCGTAAGCAGGGTTACATTATATAAAAGAGCGTTGGCTTTAACCGGGAAGTCGCCGGTAGACCTTATCCGGTCTATCCGCCTAAAACGCGCCGCTCAATTGCTTGAAAGCTCACAATTAACCATATCACAGATATCATACAAAGTTGGCTTTAAAAGCCAGAAGTATTTCGTGCGATGCTTTAAGGCCGAATTTAATTGCCTTCCATCTGCATATGCTAGTAATAAAAAGCATGTGGCACCTAATTAACAGCCATCCAATCTGATAAGCCCTTTTACAATTTCTATTTTTTAGGCCCATTTTGTTAACCAATTTAGTTATTGTAGGTCTTTTTATACGCTATAATGTTTGCTTTTTTTATTTAAATTATTGTTAATCAGGTAATTGTGACAGCTTAACATTTGTGCCCCTATTTGTAAACAATCGATTGCGTCGAGCCCTTTAATTTTATCCTCCATATAGCGGTGTAAGCTCGATGTACTGCCGCATACCTGTTGATCAACAATGGTGCAGGTATAGTAACCAATTTTATAGTAACCTAATTTTAAATTAAGCATTATGCCAAAACGCGTACTTAAATAGGCGCTTGTGTTATTTGCCTGCCAGGCAGTGGACAAAACCTATTCAGCTGCCATGTTTAATACCGCCTAAATGAGAAGGTAAGCATGAGTTGCCTGCTACGGTAGCAAGCGATATCTCACTAGACGCTCTTTATGCCATTGTCGATAATGCCATTAGCCGTTGTGTGTAGTTATGAGATTAAAAACGATGCGAGGAAAGTGATACCTGAAAGTTAATCAGCAACCAAATTAACAAACCAATTGGCTGTATCTGAATTTTTTTACTGATTGTCCGGGTATTTATTCACGTAAGTAACTGAACAGTAAATAGTTTAAAAGTTGTTTCCAGGCATTTGGGTATCTCAAAAGATATGATAACAAACCAATTATGAATAAAAGAAAAACCAATTAATAGTTAACCAAGCAACAATGAACCAATTATCAAACATTAAAATCCTATTATCAGATGGATAAAAATTTACAAAAGAGGGTGAAATGCCAAATTTTATTAATCATCACGGTCATATTCCTTTATTTTTCGGCCCATGCACAAACCGTAAATATTACTGGCAAAATAACAAGTTCCGATGATGGTCAGCCGATACCAGGAGCAAGTATTAAAATTAAAGGGACCGGTCTCGGAACCATATCCAGCATTGATGGTAGTTATACCATAGCGGCTGAGCCAGGCAAAGTGCTCGTTTTTAATTTTTTGGGTTATGCGCAACAGGAAGTAGCTGTTAAACAAGCTGGCGTAATAAACGTCAGGCTAAATTCAACCTCCAGCAACTTAAATGAAGTGGTGGTTATAGGTTATGCCAAAATACAAAGAAAAGATGCTACCGGGGCCATCAGTTCAATATCTGGAACCGATCTGCGCCAAACGCAACCAACTACTTTTGACCAGGCCCTGCAGGGCAAAGTTGCAGGGGTTGTGGTTCAACAAGTGTCGGGCCAGCCAGGTGGCGGGGTATCTATTCAAATACGTGGCGTGTCGTCAATAAGCGGCTCTAATTCGCCACTGTACGTTGTAGATGGTATTATTATCCCTCCGGTTTCCGACCCCGGTAATGGTTCAAATCCATTAAATGCTATCAATCCTGCCGAAATTGAATCAATAGATGTATTGAAAGATGCTTCGGCAACAGCCATATACGGTTCGCAGGCAACCAATGGCGTAGTTGTTATCACTACAAAAAGGGGCAAAGCCGGACCACCGCGGATAAGTTATGATTTCTATACCGGTTACCAGGAAATACCCAAGCGGCTCCCTACAGTAAATTTGCCACAGCTTGCTACTTTTATTAATGCCCGGGCCGTTGCCTGGGGCTTTGATGCCAGGCCCGAATTTGCCAATCCTCAATATTTAGGCCCTGGTACCGACTGGCAAAAAGAATTATTCCGGAAGGCACCGGAGATGAGTCACACACTTACTGTAAGCGGGGGGGATGCCAGAACCCAATATTTACTATCAACCTCGTATTTTGACCAGGAAGGGATAGCCCTTGGATCTGACTTTAAAAGATACTCCCTAAGGCTGAATTTAGATAACAAAACCACAGATTGGCTAAAAATAGGAACCAGCCTTCAATTGGCGCATATTAATGAAAATGTAAATTCAACCGCCAGTAATGTAATCAGCACCGCGCTAAGCCTTACCCCGGATGTTCCGGTAACTAACGCTGACGGCTCCTGGGGTGGTGTTACCGACCCCAACGGTTGGGTACAACCTGTTGCCAACCCGGTGGCATTGGCGCAAATTGTCAAAGACCTAAAAAGGAGGAATCAAATATTCGGCAATGTGTATGCCGAAGTACAATTTACTAAAGATCTGTCGCTGCGAAATGAATTATCTGGTAACTTCGATTTTAATACGGAAGATAAGTTTTCACCAACTTATAGTTTTGGTAAAGGCACTCCCAGCCCTAACTACGGTTCCTCTGCCGCCGGCCAAAATTTTTATATTGTAATACGCAATTTTTTAACTTATAACCATAATTTCAATAAATTTCATATTAATGCTTTAGCAGGGCATGAATCGCAGGAGAGCACTTTTCAAAATCTTAGCGGCGCGCGAAAGAATTTTCCTTCAAACAATGTGCAGGCCATTAATGCGGGGGATGCTATTACTGCCACAAACTCCGGCGATAATTCAAATTCAAACCCCACTGGCGGCTCTGCGCAGGAATCTTATTTCGGCCGTGTCAATTTTTCATGGGATGATAAATACCTGCTCACCGGCAATGTACGGAACGATGGTTCCTCAAATTTTCCGTCCAATAATCGTTGGGTTACTACCTATTCAGGTGGATTTGCCTGGAAAATTAGTAACGAGGCATTTTTGAAAGATGTGAAAAGTATAAATGAATTGAAGCTGAGACTCGGTTATGGCCTTACCAACAATCAAGGGATACCGGGCAATACCTTTGTAACCCAACTTACATCGGTGGCAAATGGCTTATCAGGTACAGCGCAGTTTCAAAACAATTTGGCAAATCCGTCTGTAAAGTGGGAAAAAACAGATTATTACAGTGCTGGGATTGACGGATCATTTTGGAATGGGCGGTTAGGTTTTTCATTAGACGTTTACGACCGCGAAACACACGGCCTTTTGTTACAGGTGCCGCTTCCAGGATACACTGGTACTGTTGCGGGTTATGGGCCGGGATCCATGCAGGCGCCTTATGCCAATGTCGGCTCGCTGAGCAACAAAGGGTTTGATTTCCAAATCAATTCTACCAATATTATTTCTAAAAATTTCAGTTGGAAAACTGCTTTTACCATATCGCGAAACAATAATAAAGTGACCTACTTAGGTGCAGGGGGAAGTGACGCTAACTTAAGCAAGAAATCTTATGTAATTAACGATATAATTGAAAAAACGACTGTGGGCCAGCCCATTGGCGAATTTTATGGCTATGTATTCGATGGGGTTTTTGCAACTCCAAAAGATTTTCAAAACCATGCCCGGCCTGCTGACCCAAGCGGTAACCCTTATCCGATTTCTCCATCGGGCGGAGGTATTTGGTACGGCGACCGCATGTTCAAGGATTTGAATGGCGACGGTATTATCGACTCAAAAGATCAAACCTTTTTGGGCTCCCCGATCCCCAAATTCCAGTATGGTATCAATAATACATTTAACTACAAAAATTTTGATCTGAATATTTTCTTCAGTGGCAGCTATGGCAACAAAGTGTTCAATCAAATGGCTATACCGCAAACCGATCCGCAAAATCATACTACCTATTTTACATCGGTATTAAATTATGCAAAATTGGCAATGGTAGATCCTAACGGCTCTTCATCCGATGTTAACAATGTATATGTTACCAACCCGAATACAACAGTTGTAGGCGTGAGAAATGACAATACCAACAGTAATAATCGCCCTAATAGTTTGATGATCGAGGATGGCTCATTCCTGCGGTGCAAAAATATCACTTTAGGTTACCGGTTGCCAGAAAGTCTTTTATCAAAAATATCTGTGCATTCTGTTAGGATATATGCCAATGTATCCAATGCCTTTATAATTACAAAGTATAAAGGCATGGATCCTGAAATTGGTTCGTGGGACCCGCTTCAGGCAGGTTGGGACAGCGGTTATTATCCGCAGCCAAGAGTATTTACTATTGGTGCAAACATAACCTTGAAATAATAAAACGATCACCGATTAAAAATATATGTTTATGAAATTAATTAACAAAATTATCATCATCCTGCTATGTGCGGCAGCAGTGGCAGGATGTAAAAAGAGCTTTTTGGACCGTCCGTCCAACTCGCAGATAAGTTCTAATAATTTTTACAAAACCACGTCCGATTTACGCCTGGCTACGGCAAGCCTTTACGGCGGTTCGCTGTGGTGGCAATGGAGCAATGGCGCCTTGATACCACTTGGCGACGTATTGAGCGGCACCGGCAGCTTTCAGTACAACGGCGATATAGTACAGCTTTTTACACGTACTATTACTGCGCAAAATGGTCTCGTGACAACTGGTTGGGTTGGGTTGTACAATGTTATAGCGCAATGTAATAGCGTTATCAATGCCATACAGCAACAGGCGTCTCCGTCCATTTCGGCAGCAGACAGAAATGCCGCCTTAGGTGAGGCAAAATTTATTCGTGCAGTAGCTTATTATCATTTGGCGGTGTACTGGGGTGCGGTGCCAATTATTGAAGATAACAGCAAACTGATAAAAGATCCGCTGCTTAATCGCAACATTGCTTCGGATGTCTATAAATTCGCTGCTAAAGACCTGACTTACGCAGCGCAACACCTCCCCAAAACAGATGAAAAAGGCCGGGTAACTACCTGGTCGGCACAGGGAATGCTGGGCAAGGTATATTTGACGATGGCGGGTTTAGGCAAAAGTGGCAGCCGCGACCAGGCTTTATTGGACAGTGCCAAAAAGTATGCGGGCAATGTGTGTAAAAATAGCGGGTTAAATTTGCTTCCCAGTTATTATGATCTTTTCAAGGCGCAAAACAACGATAACGTTGAATCATTATTTTCCCTTCAATGGGCCGCAGGTGTAGGTTATGGAAACGGCAACAATCTGCAAACTTATTTTTCGCCAACGGCCGCTGTCCTTCCTCAACAACAAGGTGGATGGGAGGGCTTACAACCAACCTATGATTTATACCGGATGTATTCTGCTAAGGATACGGTAAGGCGCAAAGCCACTATTATGCTCAACGGCGATTTTTATCCAGAATTGAATGCTGCCGGCGGTGGTTATAAGGCGACAGGTACGGGCCTGAAAAAACACATTATTGGCAACGAAAAAGATAACAATTCGCCAACAATGGATACATGGTCATCCATCGAACACAATGCAATTCTTAGATTGGCCGATGTGTATTTGGTATATGCCGAAGCTATTTTGGGCAATAATACTACTACGAGCGATGGTGATGCCTTAACTTATTTTAATAAAGTGCGGGCAAGGGCCGGCGTGGATATTGTGACTGTGATAACCCCTGCTATACTGCGTACTGAAAGAAGGGTTGAGCTTGCTTTTGAAGGACAATATTGGATTGACCTTGTTAGGTATTCTTATTATGATCCGGCTAATGCTGTGAAGTTTCTTAATGATCAGGATGCCACTCATGGCCGGATTTCGTTTACTTATGACCCTGCAACGAAAACAGCAAAAAGGGACACCACTGCACTGCCATCTACGCTTCCGGCAATTATCAGTTCATTTACGTTGCCAATTCCGTCATCAGAGTTGACCAGTGATCCTAAATTGACACAGCCACCGGTACCATATTATTAATTAAAACATTTAAAACATATTGTTATGAAAAAGAAATCATACCTACGCTTGTGTTTTTTGCCGCTTCTCTTCATGGTAGTGGCCTTATTACCAGCTTGTAAAAAGAATACTGATGGCGGCGGAGGTGCCCCTCCTGTTATCGCGGCTATTAAGAGTTATGTAGCTTCGCCTAATGATACGGTTTTGCATAGCGCAGTGGCAAAAGGCCAGTGGGTGGTAATAACCGGGCAGAATTTGCAAAATGCAACTCAAATTTATTTTGACGGTGTTCCTGCTCCTTTTAACAGTGCTTTATTTGCTCCCAACAGTGCGGTGGTACAAATACCTGCCATACAGTTTTCAACAATTGATACTACCAAACTGTATACGGTAAAGTATGCTACAACGGCAGGCACAACAACGTTCTCTTTTAAATTAGGACCGCCGGCGCCTACTCTTTCGGCTATATCTAATGTGTTTGCCGCCCCGGGCGATTCGGTTTATCTGTATGGTACAAATTTAGTGTTAGTTCAACAGTTTATATATGGGGGAACCAAAATTCCATCATTTAACTCAAGCGCTGATGGAACCTCTTTGGGTTTCCGCATGCCGGCAACAACACCCAACAGCCAAATAGTAGTAACCACCAAGTCTGGTACCGTTCGGGATACAATAAATGCCAAACCAACCATTACCGGGGTTTCCTACGAAAATGCCAACCCAGGCGATTCGGTTTATATTTACGGTACCTATTTAAAGAATATTCAATCGCTAACTTTTGCGGGTACTGCAATTACCACTTTTACAACGTCAAAAGATTTAAAGTCTATCGGTTTTGTTGCGCCTCAGCTATCGCAAAGCGGGCCGGTATCTGTTACTACAAAGTTTGGCACAGGTACTACCGTATACAATGTGCACGATGGATCGACAGGTCTGATAGCCAATATGGAGTGGAGTGGCCCTTTTGGCTTTACATGGAATGGGTCAAACCTGTATAACGGTACCTACGTTCAAGGCGATTGGGAGTCATATGATGCTTCTTTTTCCGGGATCACAACAAATAAATCACAACATGTTGCGAAAAAAACAGATATTCTCAAACCCGGGGAGGGATCGGCTTCCTGGCCGCCCACTTATGAAATACCATTTGACGAAGAACAGTGGATACCAACAGCCAGCCTTGGTGATGCTCCAGGTAATTGGGCCTTTAAATTTGACGTAAGTGTTCCTAAAGCCTGGAATGGCGGTACAATTAATTTTGTAACCGGAATAGGCGGCTATATAGCCAGATGGGAACCATGGCAAAAAACTGGAACATCGTTCACTACAAAAGGCTGGATTACTGTAACAATCCCACTGTCATCGTTCCGCGCAAATGATGCTACACTTGGCGATGGTATGGGAGATTCCGTATCCGACCTTATGAAATTGGTGGGCCCGAAAGGAAAAACCAGCTTCATATTGTATATCCATAACTATAGCGGTTCGGGCACGTCAACAGGATTTTATGCAGCCTTTGACAATTTTAGGGTCGTAAAAATTAAATAAACAGGTTAAAGCTTCATAGCGGCATACTGTTATGGAGCTTTAATTAAAAGATAACATTTTCAATAAAAAAATAAATATGAAAATAACAAGAATAAAGAGGGCCTATAAAATTGCGGGAATATTGTTTGCAGTTTTAGTTGTGGTTTCTTGTAAAAAATCGGGAACCGGGCCTGCACAGCTTACGCTTTCAAATTTAACAGATACTATCCCGGAAGCTGGTGGAACCGTGGCCTTAAAATTTACCACTAATGCCGCGTGGAGTGTTGATACTGCCGGATTAGGATGGCTTCATTTAAGCCAAACGTCAGGTAACAGCGGCGATGTTGCCATTAATTTAACAGCAGCAGCAAATTCATCGGGCATGAGCCGCTCCGTACTTTTAAATTTGAGTTCAACTAATGGGCAAAGAAGGCGAATTTCCATATTACAAAATGCCAAAATTTATCCATCATATAATATATCGGCCAAAGCCCCCGATGCAACCGGGATGGGCAGTACTGCCACACAGCTGGCGGCAAATATTAAAATGGGATATAATATTTTTAACACCATGGAAGTTCCGAGTGGAGAAACCGGATGGGGAAACCCGGCAGTTAGCCAGCAGCTGATCGATTTGGTAAAATCATCTGGTATGAATGCCGTAAGGATACCCATTCAGTATGATTTGTCGCACATAATCGATAAAAAAACTGCCAAAATTGACCCAGTATGGCTTGCCCGGGTAAAAGAAGTGGTTCAATATTGCATTAAGGATAATGTGTATGTGATGGTTGACATTCACTGGGACGGTGGCTGGCTTGATTGTACAGCAACTGGTGCTAAACAGGATACTATTAACGCTAAGCAAAAAGCTTATTGGGAGCAAATAGCCACAACGTTGCGGGATTTTGACGAACATTTAATGTTTGCCAGCGCCAATGAACCTAATGCTACAGATGTACCAACATCTAATGTGTTAATGCGTTATCATCAAACGTTTATTAACGCGGTGCGCAGTACCGGCGGTAAAAACAGTTATCGTACGCTGATTCTCCAATCACCTAATACTTCAATCGATTTGGCTAACCAGTACTTGAAGGCGAGTAACGTGTTTAAAGCGGTGCAATTACCGGTAGACCCAACGCCTAATAAAATGATACTTGAGTTTCATTATTATACCCCGTCAAATTTTTGCATATTATCTGCCGACGCCAGCTGGGGAAAAGAATCGTTTTTCTGGGGAACCAGCCTTCATACAAAAAATCCGCTGTTCCTGGACCGAAACTCTTCGGCCTCGACAGAAGAGCATTATGTAGATTCTATATTTCACACCGCCAAAGTAAACTTTGTAGATAAGGGGATGCCAGTGATCATGGGCGAATATGGTACGGAATATCACGCTGATAAATTAAAAGGGTATTCGGCGGATTCACTGTTGTCGGTAAATTCCCAAATGCATTTCTATCGTTATGTAACACAGCAAGCCAAAGCAAATGGTGTGCTGCCATTTTTATGGGCAAGCGACGTATTTAACCGCCAAACTAACACCATAGGAAACCAGCGTACATTGGATTCGCTGAAAAAAGGAGCGGGCCTTTAGAAAGTACGACAGGCGACGCACAACAATTAAAATGACTATTGGCGATATCAGTTAAATAAAAGAGAGTGTTAGTTGATTATAAGTGGATGTCCGGGGCTTTACTGAGAGGTCCCGGCATTTTTTTACAAAAAAAACTTTGCTACAGAAAGCCGCTACTATTATACGTTTACCGGCGAAACAGACAACGGAGATTTTTTAGGGAAGGTGTACGTCAATAGTAACTGGCCTGACGGCGCAGCCGGAGAGCTATCAAACGGAGGACTTCCTGATATTGAATATGCAAAGCAATTTTCGGCAATGGCGAAAAATAGCATAAACATCAGCTCACCGGCATATTCTGATCAATACATTTTAATCGACAATGAAAAATAAAATAAAGTTACTTATGAAATATACAATTACCTGTGTTATAATGCTTTTTCTATTTAGTGGGGTTTCGGCACAAAACAAAAGGGAGGCGGCACTAAAAGCAAAGATCAACAGCATCATAAAAAAAATGACGCTGGAAGAAAAAATAGGGATGCTTCATGGCAACGCGTTATTTTCTTCGGCAGGCGTAGCCCGTTTAGGCATCCCGGAGTTAACGTGCGACGATGGCCCATTGGGAATACGCGAAGAAATAAAGCGTTTTGATTGGGCGTCGGCTAACTGGACGACGGACTCCGCTACATTTTTACCAAACGGTTCGGCAATAGCAGCCACCTGGAACCCCCTAATGGCAAACAAATATGGTGTAGTTATAGGTGAAGAAGCAAATGCCCGAAAAAAAGACGTGATGCTTGCACCCGCATTTAATATTTGCAGAATGCCGCTTTGCGGTCGCACCTATGAATATTATTCAGAAGATCCGTATTTAAACAGTCAATTGGCTATTCAATCTGTAAAAGGGATTCAAAGTCAGCACGTAGCAGCGTGTATAAAACATTTTGCAGCCAACAATCAAGAACTTGACCGTGATAGTGTAAACACATTAGTTGACGAAAGGACCTTACGCGAAATTTATTTCCCGGCATTTAAAGCCGCAATACAGCAAGGCAATGCTTACACCATTATGTCGGCCTATAATAAGGTGAATGGTTATTGGTGTTCCGAAAATGATTTTTTATTGAATAAAGTGTTAAAAAACGAATGGGGGTTTAAAGGGGCGGTCATGTCAGACTGGGCCGGTACTCATCATACCATTGCGGCAGCCAACAACGGGCTTGACATTGAAATGGGATCAAGCGGACCGTATGAGCAATGGTATTTTGCCCAACCATTACTTAATGCTGTTAAGGCCGGCCGGGTATCAGTAAAAACCATTGATGATAAAGTGTACAGGGTTTTGTGGGTGATGTACCATACCTCCCTGAGTGTCAATCATCCTAAAGGATCTATTGCTACACTGGCGCATACCAAAGCCGCGTATGATATTGCCTCAGAATCTATCGTGTTGCTAAAAAATGACAGCCATTTATTGCCTTTAAAAGCGGGCACCATTAAAAGTATTGCTGTTATAGGCGATAATGCCGTGCGCACTTTTGCTTTGGGAGGGTATGGTGCAGGTGTAAAGGCTAAGAACGAGGTTACAGCATTAGATGGTATAAAATCCAGGTTTGGCAAAACCGCACGTATCAATTTTGCCCAGGGATACAGAGCGAACTACCTGGCAAGTAAAACTGACGACCAAAATCGTGGCTATGATCAACCCGACCAAAACCTGATTGATGAGGCGGTGGCAATTGCAAAAGCCAGCGATGTTGCTATTTTATGTATTGGTTCAAATCGTGAATATGAAAGTGAAGGTCATGATCGTAAAAACCTGGCGCTGCCTTTTGGGGAGCAGGCATTGGTTAACGCGGTTAGCGCCGTTAACCCTAATACCATTATTGTGATTATGGCCGGCGCCCCATATGATCTTAATGAAATTAAAAAATCGAACCACAGCGTTGTTTGGTCGTGGTTTAACGGTTCAGAAGCCGGTAATGCACTTGCCGATGTATTAAAAGGCGTTATAAACCCTTCGGGCAAATTGCCGTTTACTTTCCCTGTGTCGTTAAAAGACTCCCCCGCTGCCTACTTAAATACTTATCCGGGTAAAGACCAGACGGCCGAATATAAAGAAGGCATATTGGTTGGATACCGCTGGTACGACACCAAGAAAATTCAACCGCAATTTCCCTTTGGTTATGGGCTTTCATATACTGATTTTTCCATCAGCCATTTTTCGACTGATAAATTAAGCTATGGAAAAAGTGAAACCATCCGTGCAAAATTCACTATCAGAAATACAGGAAGCCGTTACGGAGCCGAAGTTGTGCAGTTATATGTGAGCGATCCGGTTTGTTCGGTATTGCGTCCTGAAAAAGAGCTTAAAGGGTTTAATAAAATCTTTTTGAAGCCCGGCGAAACAAAAACGGTAGAAATGAAGGTGAAAGTTGCCGATCTGGCATTTTATGACGAATCAAAAAAAGCATGGAATGCAGAAGCCGGTGAATACATCCTTCGGTTAGGTAATTCATCCCGTAGCATTACTCAAAAAGTAAAAATTTCAGTTAAGTAACAGTGCGATGAAAGATTAAACTAACTGCCGATCGTAAAGAAATATTGGCCAATCGGCAGGACTTATCATATATAACGATTGAGATAACGGATAACGACGGAACAATTCAACCGAACGCGGCAAATCGCTTGCATTTTAAAATTGATGGGCCGGGTATAATTGCCGGAATAGATAATGCCGATATTAAAGACTATGACCAATATGTAGGCAACTCACGTAAAGCCTGGCACGGACGGGCGATGGTTGTTATTAGAAGCACTCATAGCGCAGGTGATATTAAATTTACGGTTACTTCCCCGGACCTACCTGAAGCAACCTTAGACATCAAAACACTTAGATATTGATACTTTAGGTTATATGGTGCTTATAAACTTTTAAGTGCTTTTTAAAATAATTTGAAATAATAAAAAAACTATTGATAAGGTGAAAAAATCTATACCACTAACCATATTAACAATACTTATTTCAGTATTGAATGTAAAATCGCAGGAGGTCAATCGTTTTTTTTCTGAAAAGGACCTGGTAACTACGGGGATCTATTATTACCCAGAACACTGGAACGAAACCCAGTGGGAAAGGGATATAAAAAAGATATCCGCGATGGGTTTTGAGTTTGTTCACCTGGCTGAATTTGCCTGGTTTAAAATGGAGCCCGAGGAAGGCCGGTTTGATTTTACCTGGCTTGATAGGGTGGTGGGCCTTTGCTCAAAGTATCACCTTAAAGTATTGCTATGTACGCCTTCCGCAACCACCCCAACGTGGATGCGGCTAAATTACCCGGAAACGTTTGTTATGGATGGCCACTATATCCGTGCGGAGAATGGTACACGGGGATTAGAGTCGATGGTAAATTCGAAATATCGAGGCTACGTGCAAAGGATAGTAACGGAAATGGCAAAACGATACGGGCAGAACAGCAATGTGATGGGGTGGCAAATAGATAATGAACCGGGCGCTGTTCCGGATTATAGCCCATCATCGCAGGAGGCATTCCGAACCTGGCTGAAAAATAAATATAAAAACATTGACGCGTTAAATACCGCCTGGGGGGCGGCCTTCTGGAGCCAGTGGTTTAATAATTTTGACCGGGTGATTATACCGAACACCAACCTGGTAGGCTGGTGGGGTAACAATCCCCATGCCTTGCTGGATTTTAAAAGATATTCCGCAGATGCCCAGGCCGAATTCCTTGATTTTCAGGCGGGCATTTTACGCAATTCCATTTCAAAGGTGCAATTTGTTACCACCAACTATACTGCCGTTTGTACAGGTTCAGACCCTAACCGTACCAGGAAACTGGATTTTGCAGCATACACGGCTTATCCAAACGGAGGTAGTGATAACATTGGTGAATCGGGCTTCCGTTTAGGCAACAGCGATGTTGTTCTTTTTGCTTCAGAATATTATAAATCCGTAGGCGGTGTGTCCGGAGTCTTGGAGATTCAGCCCGGCCCCGTTAATTGGGGAAGCTACAATCCCCTGCTTTTACCTGGTACAGTTAGGTTGTGGCTATACCATAGTTTCGCGGCCGGAGGAAAGATCGCCTGTTCCTACCGTTTTCGTCAGATCTTATATGGTGCAGAACAATACCATGCCGGGGTGATACAAACGGATGGCGTAACACCTTCGCAGGGCGGTAAAGACTATATGCAGTTTATGAACGAAATAACAGATCTGCGGAGGCAATTTAAGCCAGGCATGAAGACGCCCGCAAAGCTGGCCGCACGGTCGACAGCGCTTCTGTGGAATGTGGAGAATTACTGGAGCATTGACAGACAAAAACAGACAGGACAATGGAATACATGGGATTATTCCCTGAAATTTCTAAAAACTGCAAAGGCATTGGGTGCCCCTGTTGATGTAATTCAGGAAACGGCAGATTTGTCGAAGTATAAGGTAGTAATAGTTCCAGCCTATGAAATGGCTGATTCTGCATTGGTAAAAAAATGGACTAATTATGTAGCAAAAGGAGGCAACCTGGTTATTACCTGCCGTACCGCTACTAAAGATCGCAGGGGGCATTTTTGGGAAGGGGAGACCGCCGTGCCAATTTCAAACCTGATTGGTTCCCATATAAGCCAGACGGATATGCTTTCATCATACGGGAAAGGCGATATACTGATGAATTCGAATCATTATTCATGGCATAGTTGGGCAGATTTGCTGGCACCCGATCAAAGCACTGAGGTACTCGCTACTTATGATAATCAGTTTTATAAAGGCAAAGCGGCTGTTGTAAAGCACCGGATAGGCAAAGGCTGCGTAACCTATATTGGCGTAGATACCGATGATTCTAAATTAGAAAAGGATTTGTTGAGGCAGATTTATAAAGACGCAGGCGCTACAACGGAGGAATATCCTCCCGGTGTATTTGTTTATTGGCGCGATGGCTTTTATACGGCATTAAATTATTCATCTGAAAATTACACCGTCAGTCTGCCGGATACTGCAAAAGTTTTAATTGGAGAGAAGACATTGAAACCCGCAGGGGTATTGGTTTGGAGCGAGTGATTAAAGATATTAAAAGTGGATCCTTTTAGTATCGAAAAGTGGGATACTCCGAGAAGACTTTAATAAAGAAAAAGGAAGTTTAATATATCGTTTAAGGTATGTGGTGAAAATCAGTTGGTTCTGTTTGCTAACGAAACGTATGGCCAGTAGTTATGAAAATTGAAAAAGAAACGCCTGGTCCTCTATCTCATTATTTCAATTACTAAAATTATGGGCCTTTCGTTTATCTTTGCATATAATTCAATACTCCCATACTGTGATTAATGTAAATAACATTTCCGTTTCATTTGGCGGAACCACCTTGTTTAGTGATGTTACCTTCCCGATAAATGAGAATGACAAGATAGCCCTTATGGGTAAAAATGGTGCAGGAAAATCCACCATCCTCAAAATCATTGCTGATGTAGCCAAACCTACTACGGGTAGCGTAACCGGTCCTAAAGACGCAGTAATAGCCTATCTGCCGCAGCATTTACTTACCCAGGATAAGGTTACCGTTTTTGAAGAAACCATGAAAGCATTTGAAGAGGCGAACCAAATGCAAAAGGAGCTTGATGAGGCTAATGAGCAGCTTAACATTCGTACTGATTACGAAAGCGATGACTACATGAAGCTGATTGAGCGCGTATCAGAACTGAGCGAAAAAGTTTATACGATAGAGGGAACCAATTACGATGCTGAGGTAGAGAAAGTACTCAAAGGCCTTGGATTTGAGCGCAAGGACTTTGGTCGGCAAACTTCCGAGTTTTCGGGCGGATGGCGCATGCGTATCGAGCTGGCCAAAATTTTATTAAAAAAGCCCGATCTCATTTTATTGGATGAGCCTACCAATCACATGGATATCGAAAGTATACAGTGGCTGGAAGACTTCCTGATCAATTCGGCAAAGGCTGTAATGGTAATCTCGCACRATCGGGCCTTTGTAGATAACATTACCAATCGCACCATCGAGGTGACCATGGGTAGGATATACGATTACAAAGCTAAATACAGTCATTATTTGCAGTTGCGTGCCGACCGCCGTGTGCATCAATTGAAAGCTTACGAGGAGCAACAGCGTTTTATTGCAGATAACCAGGAATTTATAGACCGCTTTAGAGGTACCTATTCCAAAACCCTGCAGGTGCAATCGCGCGTAAAAATGCTCGAAAAGCTTGAAGTAATTGAGATAGATGAAGTGGATACGTCGGCATTACGATTGAAATTCCCACCTTCACCACGTTCCGGTCAATATCCGGTAATGGTAGAAGACCTGACCAAAACCTACGGCGATCACGTTGTATTCAAAAATGCATCGATGGTAATTGAGCGGGGAGAAAAGGTAGCTTTCGTAGGTAAAAATGGTGAAGGTAAATCGACCATGATCAAAGCCATCATGAACGAGATCGATTTTGAAGGAAGCTTAAAAGTTGGTCACAATTCCAAGATCGGGTACTTTGCCCAGAACCAGGCCGCATTACTGGATAGGAACTTCACCGTATTTGAAACGATTGACCAGATTCCGTTAAGCGATAGCACGTTAAAGATCAAAGATCTGTTGGGCGCGTTTATGTTCAGCGGTGATGACACCACCAAAAAAGTCAAGGTTCTTTCCGGAGGAGAGAAAACCCGTTTGGCCATGATCAAGTTGCTGTTAGAGCCCGTGAATTTGTTGATACTGGATGAGCCCACCAACCATTTGGACATGAAGACCAAAGACATTATTAAAGATGCGCTTAAAGATTTTGACGGGACTCTGATCCTGGTATCTCACGATCGGGATTTCTTAGACGGGTTGGTAAAAAAAGTATTTGAGTTTGGTAATAAGCGGGTACGCGAGCATTTTGAAGATATCAAAGGGTTTTTGGCCTACAAAAAAATGGATAGCTTAAAACAGATCGAACAAAGTTAAAAAAGGTGTTTGGTGGATATAGCAGACATTAGCTTGCTTGTGTTTACTCATATTTTTTCTTTTACGCCTCGCGCTCAGTCTTTTATGGTTGATTCGGAATGTGGTGCTCAGGTTCATCAGAATCTTCAAGCAAATAAATGAACCCACTCAAACTTGTATTATGTTCCGAGTGGGTTCCCTGTATTATTCAAAAGCGATTATTATTTCTTGTGAAACATATGTGAAACAATCCTTAAAAAATGGCCGTATTTCGATAAAAAAGCACTTCTTTGAAACATAAAAACCGCCTCTATGATATAACAGAAGCGGTTTTTGATTAGCGTGGTAACCCATCCACCCCGATTAGATTAATGGTGAATAAAAACTTTATAAGATATACTTTGCTTGAATTTTTTACTCATAATGTATAGAAATTAACCGCGAAACATACGCGAAACATTCCTTTAAAAATGGCAGTATTTGGCTAAAAAAAGCACTTCTTTGAAACACAAAAACCGCCTCTATGATATAACAGAGGCGGTTTTTGATTAGTGTGGTGACCGATAAGGTACGTATGTCGAACTCATTTATTGAAGATTGTAAGAAAATAGTGGCACTGAAATTTCAAATTAAGCCTGAATGAAGATTATTTCCAATTAGGGTAATCTATAATGTGTATTAATTCCTCAAGCACGATTCGCAAATCGTCTTTTAGTTTATCTATATCTGGTTTTCTTGCTATATATCTTCTGTTATGAGCACTCAAATCACCCATTTTCTTTAGATTGGGCATACTATTTTTGGCGTTCCTGCCAATGTTCCATGTGGTTTCTAATTTAAAAACATCTATCAAGTCACTCAAATAAAAGAAATTACCAGCGCTATTTTTAATTTTCGATTCTATTTTAAATCGTTCAAAAGCCTCGATAATTAATATTTCTAATAATTTTCGTGTCATCACAGAACAAGCATCATAAAGCCCGGTATCATAACATCCGGCAGCCTGATCGGCAATAGTTTTTAAGTATCCTCTTGTATTGTTAAATATTTCAAGAGGAAAATAATTGTTTGTCGGATTTATAATACGTGGAGCATTCATCAATGTGTCAATCTCTGCTTTTTTAGTTCTCTCTAAACTATACAAGCCTTTTTGAACAATGAATTTTGGAGATTTGCCTTTCGCTTTTTTTGTATTCGTTATAAGATATTGAGATATATTACTATACTTCGGAATTTTAAGTTCATCAAAACAAGTATCAATATCTTTGCTTTTTGCGCCTTCGTTCTTATTAATAACTGTGTGAAAGTAAACGAAATAATCAATTTTGTTGCTTGCTGAAATATTATCAAAATCTTTCACTTGTGAAGCAAAATGCTCTAAACTCATAACTTAATCTTTTTTATCCCAAAATTTTATTTTATTTCTTCCTTTTACAGTAACTGTAATGTTTGAAGCGTCTTCTGTTTCTAACCAACCAGTTCTATTTTTGGTAGTAGCTATACTTTGTGGCATATTTTCAGGAATTCTTAAATTCAGTTCATCATAACAAGTATAAACATGCTCAATAGATATCTTATCAACCTTAAGTATTTCCAGTAAATAATAAACAAACAGTAAATTCTTTTCGCTATCATTTTTCACAGAAAAAGATTTGTAAAAAACTTCTAAACTATCTTTTCCTGGAGGGTGAAAATCTATATCTGTAAGTCGTTTAATAGATTTATTACCTTTTGACGAAGTTTTTCTTTCTTTCTTATCTTTCCCCTCGTTAGTTTGATCTTCTTGATTCTTTGTTGGTTTTGTAGTTTTTCTATTTACTTTTGAACTTGAACCGCTTGTTCTTGAAATTATTTCTTTGGCCTTTTCAATTCCTTTGTCAAGCATAGAATACCCGGTTTGCAAAGGGTTAATGTAACTAGGCACTACCGCCCTTTTTATATTGGTGGATAATCCGTTCCGAGTAGTTTCTTTGTTAAATCGATTAGACTCAATGTATTGATTTACTAAATCTTCACGAGTAAATATCTTTTCACCGTAATTTGAAGCATAGAAAGCATAAACTACTATCCACTCAGTTTCAGAATTTGGCAAATTTTTCATTGCAATTGCTTTCAACGTAGGATATTCAGTTGATGAAACAGGGATGATATTTGAATCTGCTTTAGTTTTTTCATCCCTTATTATCTCTGCATCCTGAATCAGTTCGTCATTAACTGCCTTAATTTGAGACTTACCTGGAATTTTGCCTAAGGAATCGCTGGTCGTTGTTGAAGCACCGTTTAATTTATTAATTAAAACGCTAGCAAAATCCTTGCTAACGTTATCGCTATATGTCCCATCAATGGTTCTTTCTGTGGATGTTTCTGTTATAATCTCATGATAGCGAAAAGTATTGTGCGTGTTTTTACCATTAGTTGATGTTTGTTCATCTTTTGGGGTTCCACAAAAAATACAACCAATGCTATCTTTTTCCAAGAATGCTTCACATGATTTGCATTTGAATTGCGTTAAACAACCGCTGCAAAAAAAACCGACAGATGGTAATGGCTTATTACAGCTTGCGCATACCTCAATTTGATTTGTTTCCATGACTTTAATAATTAAACTCGTGGGTAGTCATGTTCCACATGATTTTCTCCAGCAACAGTTATTTTTAAATTGTTTATATCTTTAGATTCGATCCATCCTTTTAAATTTTTTGTATCAACCAAACTTTGGTATAAATTTCCAGGAACTTTTTCTCCAACATTTTTGTAGCAAGTATATACGTGGTTAATACCTATATCTGATATTTTTAAAACCCTTTCCATATAATAGATAAAAAGTAGATTCTTATCTAAGAAAGTTTTAGCTATAAATTCGCTAAAAAAAGACTTTAAGCTTTTTTGAGCCTGAGGATTCAAGTTTAAAGAAGCTACTAAACTAAAAGATGTATTTTTTGCATTACTTTTTACTTTCATTTTTTTTCCTCGCTTTTGTAATTGCTTATATTCCTGTTCAATAGGAGAAACAGATTCGGTATTTATACTCGACTCATTTAATATTCCAGTAGCTTGATCGATTCCCTTTTGCAATAAAATGTATTCTATTTCATTAAGTACGCGAATGAATCCATTATTAAGCACCTTGCTAAAATTCACAGAGAAATTTTTCATCCTACTTTCATTCTTTCTTTTTGAATCTTCATACAGCTTTTTTATATCTGATTCAGCAAAGGGTTCTTTGCCATATTTGGAGGCATAATAACAGTATACCAATATCCACTCGGCTTCAGTTTTAGGAAGATCCTTCATCACAACTTCCTTTAATAGCGGAATGTTAGCCGGGGTAATCTGAATAATCTGTGATTCGGTTGATTGAAGAGAAGAGGCTGGAATTTCTGTTAGATTTACTTTGCCTATAAGGGTATTCATTACAAAATCTTTAAAAACAGATAACTCGCTCTTCACAGTATCTTCATTGCCTTCCAATTCAAATTCTAAACCGTTTAGTTTAAATCTAACTTTTAACTTTTCCATATTTGTTTCACTCACATTTGAAATTCAGTCAGTATCAAAAATTAAGATAAAGATTACTAAGTACAAATATGGCGTTTATATAGATATGAAAAGAAGCGTAGCAAAAAAAGTTATCAACATAATAGTATTGATTAACAGTTAATTGAAAATTATAGAATAATGATTCTTTAAATATGAAAACAATCATAGTTGAATTTCACTTAAGTTCATTATCTATACATTAAGAATGAACCTTAAAAAATCATTATAATATGTATTTTAAAGGTTTTTGTATTTAAGATTAGCTTTTTTGCCAAATATTTGCAAGATTAATTGATAGAATATACTCGTCTACTGTAAATTTACTACTCATTTAGAAAAGAATAAAATTAAATGTGTAAAATAAATCGGTTACCCCAGAAAAAGCAATCGAAATATTAGCAAGCCACAAAATAAGAGTAACACACGAACAGGCAGAGCAAATATTAGACTTTATGAGCAAGCTTGCTCGGATCGCTATCGATGTATATGTCAAAGATGATATCGAACACTACAAGGAATGATTAATGTTGAATTATTCATTGATTTTAAACTAATTATAAGCTTTCCAATTCAGGATATCGTATATAATTACAGCTTTGTCTCGTTGGGGTAACCCAACGAGGTTCGAACTCAAAAAGTGGCTCTATTGCGCAGAAATACAATATCTGAAAATAGCCTAAAAACAAAAACCGCCTCTAATTGCATTAGAAGCGGTTTTTGAAATTCTGTGACCCGGGAGGGGTTCGAACCCTCGACCCACTGATTAAGAGTCAGTTGCTCTACCGGCTGAGCTACCGAGTCATTTTTTTGACGGGATGCAAATATGCTGATTTATTTTTGATTTTTGGTTTGGGGATTATAGATTTTAGGTAGATTTTTTTGAATTAATCCCTTTGTCTTTAAGCCTTAGCCTGTTACAGCAGTATTTTATACTGCTGCATACAAATCCTCACGCTGTTTTAGTACCACAGCGCTGTTAATATATTCATCATAGGTCATCAGTTTATCAATATAGCCACCAGGGGTTAGTTCAACTATGCGGGTAGCAACGGTTTCCACCAGTTCATGATCCCGTGAGGTAAACAAAATGGTCCCCCTAAAGTCTTTCATGCCATTATTAAGCGCTGTGATCGATTCAAGATCAAGGTGGTTGGTAGGCTCATCGAACATTAACAAGTTGGCTTGTTGCAGCATCATACGGCTAAACATGCAGCGCATTTTTTCGCCTCCTGATAATACATTGCTTTTTTTCAATACTTCTTCGCCAGAGAATAACATTCTGCCTAAAAATCCGCGAATAAATTGGTCATCCTTTTCGCCGGGAGAGTATTCACGCAGCCAGTCGATAAGGTTATCATCTTTGCCTTTAAAGTATTCTGCATTATCAATAGGGATATCTGCCGGGTTGATGGTAACACCCCATTTAAAGGTGCCCTTGTAATCGGTATCTCTGCCGGTTAAAATGTTATATAAGGCAGTTGTGGCTAAACTATTTTGCGACAAGATGGCAATTTTATCGCCTTTGTTCACAGTAAAATTGATGTTGGCGAATAAAATTTCGCCATTAAGCGATTTGCTTAAATTTTCAACCTGCAGGATTTGGTCACCTGCTTCACGGCCAAGGTTGTTAAATATAATTCCTGGATATTTACGGTTCGACGGTTGTATCTCGTCAATATTGATCTTATCCAGGGCCTTTTTACGGCTGGTTGCCTGCTTGGATTTAGAAGCATTTGCGCTAAACCGACGGATGAACTCCTGTAGTTCCTTAACACGCTCTTCTGTCTTTTTATTTTGATCAGATCTTTGTTTTAGGGCTAATTGGCTTGATTCGTACCAGAATGTATAGTTACCGGTGTAGATGGTCATCTTGGCAAAGTCAATATCCACAACGTGAGTACAAACAGTATCCAAAAAGTGCCTATCGTGCGATACTACTAATACAATAGCCTCATATGAGGCTAAAAAGTCTTCCAGCCAGCTTACTGTTTGGATATCCAGATCATTGGTAGGCTCATCAAGCAGTAAAATATCAGGTTTGCCAAAAAGAGCCTGTGCTAATAACACACGTACTTTTTGAGTATTATCCAAATCTTTTACAAGGTTGTAATGAAATTCTTCTTTAATGCCCAGGTTGCTCAATAGGGTAGCTGCATTACTTTCGGCATTCCAGCCATCCATTTCGGCAAAAAGATTTTCCAGTTCACCTGCACGCTCACCATCGGCATCCGTAAAATCTTCCTTTAGGTAAATGGCATCCTTTTCTTTCATGATGGCATACATTTCCTTATGCCCCATCATCACGGTTTCTATTACCGAAAATTCATCAAAGGCATAGTGGTTTTGACTTAACACCGCCATACGTTCGCCGGGTGTAAAACTCACCGAACCACTGGTTGGGTCAATATCGCCCGAAAGAATTTTTAAAAATGTTGATTTTCCTGCACCGTTGGCACCTATAATGCCATAGCAGTTACCTTGCGAAAACTTTAAATTAACGTCTTCAAATAATGTACGCTTACCGTAACGTAGAGATAGATTGGATACCGTGATCATGCTGCACCTGTAATTTGCCGCAAAATTACGGTAAATACTTCGTTTTATGGTAAACTAAGCAGATATTATGTTTTTGAGGGTGTTGGGGAAAAATATCGTATTTATTTCCCACAAATATTTTGGTAATTGTGGATGCAATTGCTCAAAATATTTGCTAAGAGTAGACTAAATGCCTGTTTTATACGTTGTAAGGATAAATTTTACAAAATACAAATGAATGGAACAACCTTTGACTTACAATAATAAATAAATTAAATATCAACGGGTCATGGGAGCATTAATCGTAAGCTTAGTTATCATCAATATTGTGATAGCTTTCAATAATATACAAAAACGCAAGGTATATTAAATATATACCTTACGGCCTGCAAATGCACTTAAATTAATATATTATTTAAGGTTAGTGTTTCATGGTCGGCCAATTTTTGTAGAGGCCCCGAGGCGAGCATCTTTAACATCATGTTAAGGTCTGCATTAATTGTAAAAAGAACATCGGTATGGTTGTTATTGGAAGATAATGACCATTTTAATTTCAGATCAAACGGAGGCTTTGCAGCCGGAACAATCACAATTTCCTCATTAGCTACGCGGCTTTCTATTTTTAGTGATAGTTTGGCCATATTTGGTATGCTAAAACTGGCTTCATCAGCAGTAGATACCCATTCCTGTATATTATCAGGCATTAGTTTCTGGTGATTGTTAAAGTCGGCCAGGTAGCTATATACCTCAATTATGGGTTTGTTTATGCTGATAGAACTGGTGAATGTGGTCATTTATTAATTTTGAGATTTGAGAAATGCTGAAAGTTAAATCGGTCAAAGTTCAAATAGCCCAATAATTACCTGCATTAAGCTTTATGCAAGAATTACAGGGCATTACCGGCGATATTATAATATTTAGGATTAATTTTTAGCTCGAAGCAATTTGTCCCCAGGTAGCAGGAGCTTCACGCCATTGTTTTAAAACGGCAACGTCCTTTTCTGCAATAAATTGGTTTTCTTCGGCGTATTTTATCAAGGCATTATAGTTTGATAAGGTAACAAACGGACAACCGGCATTCTTGAAATTTTCTGTTGCCACATCAAAACCATAGCTGAATATGGCTGCGAGGCCGGCAACTTCAAATCCTGCGGTTTTTAAAGCGTCAACAGCCTGTAAGCTGCTTTTTCCGGTTGATATCAAATCTTCAATTACAACAACCCTTTTACCGGTAGTAGTAGTAATATCTCCTTCAATTAAACTGCCTGTGCCATGTTCTTTTGCTTTGGCACGTACATATATAAATGGAAGCCCCAATTCCTGTGCTACTAAAGCGCCTTGTGGTATGCCCGCGGTTGCTACGCCAGCTATACAGCCAACACTGCCAAATTTTTCCTGAATAATAACAGTTAATTGTTGCCTGATATAGGTACGGATTGACGGATGAGAGAGCGTGACGCGGTTATCACAATAGATTGGCGATTTCCATCCCGAAGCCCATGTAAAAGGATTATTAGGTTGTAATTTAATTGCTTTAATTTGCAACAGGAATTCGGCAACCTGCTGTTCTATCTCATTTTTATTAAACATGGCTCAAAAATACAGAATTTATATTAACGAAAAGGTTATCCTGCTAACAGAATCAGAACCTCATAAAGTTGAAGATTATGAAAAGCTTGAAGCAGAGACTTTTGATCTTAAAATAATTTATACCTGGATATTGGCTAACCCCAAAAAACTGTTTTATATAAAGTGCAATAACGCCAAAGAATTTTTAAAATCAGTTAAAAAAAGCATAACACTTATTGAAGCTGCCGGCGGACTTGTAAAGAACACTGCAGGGCATTATTTATTTATATATCGTAATAATAAATGGGACCTGCCAAAAGGTAAAATTGAAAAAGACGAAAAGGTAAAAGAGGCCGCCGTGCGCGAGGTAGAGGAGGAGTGTGGTATAAAAGTAAGCAAGCTAAAAGATAAGATATGCAAAACTTACCATGTTTATATTAACCGGGGGGATGTTGTGCTCAAAAAAACCCACTGGTTTAACATGGATTGCAAGGACAGGAACAAGTTAAAACCCCAAAAAGAAGAAGGCATTACCGATGCCCGCTGGTTTGAAAAGCATCATATTGAACCCATAATTGACAATACGTTTCCATCTATTTTGGATGTATTGCATAAAGAAAAACTGGCTATAAATAAGCTAATGCCTCAGAAGGAATAAATTGGGCAACATCGCCGTGATGACGCATAATTTCACGTACTATAGTTGAGCTGATGGATGAATATCCTGGCTTACTTACTATAAAAATACTTTCAATATCGGGTACCAGGGCATGATTCATTTGGGCAATGGCTTTTTCGTACTCAAAATCGGATACGGTACGAATTCCCCTGATCATGTACGTGGCTCCAATGCTTTTACAAAAGTTAACTGTAAGGCCTTCGTAAGCTATGATATGAATGCGGTCATCGTGCTTAAAAACGGCTCTCAGCATCTGTTCGCGGGTTTCAATACTCAATAAGCCTTGTTTGCTGCTGTTTGCCCCAATGCCGATGTAAACTTTATCAAACAGATTAACAGAGCGTTTCACAATATCAACATGGGCCTTGGTAACCGGATCAAATGAGCCTGGAAAAAGAGCGATTTTCATAGTAGGGTAATGTTAATGCTTCTGCCAAAAGTAGCAATGATTTTTAAAGTTTAATGCTGTTAGATGGAATTTATAATGCTATTATATCTTCCAGTTTGTAATAAACTTTAATGCCTTGTTCTTTTGCTATTCTAACATCTTCATCAGCTCCTTTTGATTCCCCTGAAATTCTAAATATCGCGTCACATTTTGAAAGTATCCTGCGCGATACCGGGTATGAAATTTCTTCGTAGGCTTCGTCGCCGGGATATTTTGAGCCGGCCTGTTTTAAAAGAGGTAAAGCAAACCATTCGCCAATTACAGGGATGTGCCCTGCCCTGAATATGGGGAGTGCCGCCTCTTCCATTTTTTTTAAATTTTCTGCCATTAATTCAGGATTGTCATTTGTGCCCGAACGGTAGGGGCCGGCTATTAAAATTGTTAAAGGTTTATTCATCATGATATTAAATTATTTATTTGGGCATATTGCAATAACATTATTGTTTTGGCATCTCTTATTTCGCCATTGTTCATCATTAGTAAGACTTCGGCGAAAGGTAGTTCCAGCACTTCTATATTTTCGTTCTCTTCGTCAAGGCCGCCGCCATTGCTTACTTGCATGTCTTTTGTATATTCGGCTATAAAAAAATAAAGTAGTTCAGTTACCGATCCGGGCGACATGTAGGCCTCAAATACTTTTTTTACATTGGCAACCTTGTAGCCTGTTTCCTCCTCAGTTTCTTTCCTTATACAATCTTCGGCGTTATCTTTATCAAGCAGGCCGGCACAACACTCAATAAGCGTCCCACTTGCGTTGCCATTGATGTAAGTGGGCATCCTGAATTGCCTGGTAAGTATTACAGTTTTATTGGCAGTATTATATAAAAGTATGGTTGCACCATTGCCCCTGTCATAGGCTTCGCGGCTGAGTTGCGATACTGAGCCGTCCTTTTTGGTTGCCTCAAAAGTCACTTTATTTAGGGTATACCAATTATTTGATAGGATATCAATCTCTAATATTTTAATTTTATCCATGGTTTTTGATTGAATTTGATCAATTATGATTATTTTTGAACAAATCAACAATATTTAAATGAACTTTCAAAAAAGAAAACAAAAAATTCTTGATAAACTAAATAGCTTAGGGGAGGTGGATATTAAAGATCTGGCTATTGAGTTAAATATTTCAGAGATCACCGCCCGGCGGGATTTAAATCAGCTTGCTAATGATGGGCTCCTTTACCGCACGCACGGCGGGGGGATGAAGCTTGATCCATTAGCAAAACCACATGATTTCTTGAATAAAACTGCTCAAAATTCAACAGTTAAAGATAATATTTGCCGTGAGGCAGCCGAACATATAAACGATGGCGATATTATTTTTATGGATTGCGGCAGTACTGTTTTTCGTTTATGCCAGTTTATAAAAAATAAAAAAATAAAGGTGATAACCAATTCGTTACCTGTTGTTTATGAATTGCAAAATTGTGCGGTATCACTAAATGTAGTAGGAGGTGAGTTTAATAACGAACGACAAGCGGTGCATGGTAAAATAGCAAATGAACATATAGCCAGGTATCATGCGGGCAAAGCCTTTTTGGGTGTTGATGGTATATCACAGAACGGGTTATTTGCCAATAGTGAGCTGGAAGCTGATATTACGTTAGCCTATATACTACAAAGTGCCTACACTTATATGTTGTGCGATGGCAGTAAGATAGGAAAAGAAACTTATTTAAAGTTTGCTGATATTAACCAGGTAGAAGCCATTATTACCAATGCTGATGACGCAAAACTGGCCTGCTTTAAAGATACTGCTTTAACTATTTTAAAAGTGAAATAACTAAAGTGGCTGATCTGTGGGGTTTCTGAAAAAAGAAAACGACGAATGCCCATATTTTCGCTGCTCCACAAAAGCCGGGTGTTGACTAATGTTTTGCATTGATTGATGTTCAACTATTAACAGAGCGCCTGGTAAAAGAATGTTCCTTTCAAAAACAATTTTTGGTATGTCGGGAATCCTGTTCAGGTCATATGGTGGGTCGGCAAAAACCAGGTCATATTGTTCCGTTTCTATCTGCAGGTATTTGAACACATCTTCTTTGTAAACTTTTACCTGGTTTAGTTTATGCTGGCGCGATGTATCTTTCAGGTAATTTACACAATGTATGCTCCTGTCAACAGAAATAACTTCAGCAGCGCCCCTTGAAGCAAATTCCAGTGATATATTGCCGGTACCGCTAAACAGGTCAAGCACCTTGATACCCTCAAATTCAATTTGATTGAGCAGAATGTTAAAAAGAGCTTCCTTCGCCAGATCGGTAGTAGGGCGTACCGGAAGATTTTTAGGTGGGTTAAGCCTTAAACCTCTTAAAGTGCCTCCGATGATGCGCATAATGAAAGAGCAGAAAGTGACAGTATTTTATGACCTTCAATTTCGTAAGGTAATTGAAGCGGGGTTATGTTGTTGATTTCCACTTTGCCGAAAAATTCGGCTAAGCGGGTGATGTTTTTATCGCCGGTGTTAACCTCGCCACTTAAATATACATAAGTGTAGGCAGGTTGTAAATTAAGTTCACTGGTTACTAATGATACAAAATAAGCCAGTTCATCTTCGCCGGTAAACTCAAAGGTATTGTAAAAACGAAGCTTGCTAAAGTTGAAGTTGGCTATCTCCACCGTTTCCTCGTTGATGTTCAGGTACAGGTCCCGGTCGCCGGGGTGGTTAGCAGCTATCGCGTTTAGCCAGCCTTTTGATGAAAATACAGTATTGCGTAAACCAAAATCCTCAGCGGCACTTATTAAAGCTTCTGATGTTTTATAAATAATGATGTTTTTATTATCCAATGGCTGGGCTAAAACTTTTTCGTTAGCCTGTACATCAAGAAAACGAGCCACATTGCTTACCTGGTCCTGCTTAAAAATGCTTTGTGGCAAAAGTGTAAAACCAGTATTGGGTAAACCAATAACTACCTTTTTGTAGTTTGCAGATAACAGATCGAGCAACTCTTGCGGATCACTTAATTCATCCAGCGGGTGTTTATCTGCCAGGGCGATAAGCTTGTTTTGATCGCTTACCGCGTATGAAAACGATGTTTTATCAATTTGTATTAATAAAGTATAGCCCTGTGCTTTATCAAGACTAAAGTTATCATCATGGTAATTGTAGTTGTGTTCGCTCATGCCAGTTTAACAAAAGTAATATTTTTTAGCAGATACCATATAGGCAACTATTAAAATGCTTTCACTTTTGGGTGATGCCTAAATAAGAAACCTTGAAAAAAGAGATAGCAGAATATAAATAATTAGAGGCCGCCAGATAGGTTTGGGGTAATAGTCATCATCAGGGAAGTATTTTTTAAAGAAATATCTTGTTAGTATCAACCCGCCTATAATGTTTAGCGCTATAATTAAGCCCATGAGTTCCATCATGGGTAATAGCTGGCCAAATGTTAAAGTTGCACCCGACGAAGCTTTTTTAAGTAATTCGGTATCTATTTTAATACCAGAATACCTTATTACATTAATATATAACAAATAAAAAAGCACCAGGAAAAGTAAAACCTGGCTTATTGCTTTTTTATAGCCGGCTGCCCATAAGTTTAAAACAAGCAACACCCCGGCAAATAAAAAACTGAAAATAGAAAAACCAAAAATTGCCCGTTTTGAATAGATATCTACAAAATCGTCTGGTTGTTCTTCTACTTTATCCTCATTAAATTCCATGGTCAAATTTATAACTAATCCTGTTAGCTTTTTAATAAGGGTAAAGGTTTTTCAATTACTTATCAGCATTTTTGCAAAGTGACTGTAATTGATCATATCCGTAAAGCATTCCCGCATACTCCCACAGGCCAGCAACTGGAACTGTTTGATCGGTTGCATGCTTTTTTGCAGAGCCGCGATGGCGACGAATGTTTTATACTGCGTGGTTATGCAGGTACCGGCAAAACCACGGTGCTGGGCGCTCTTGTAAAAGCATTAAAGCAATATAATTACAGATCGATATTACTGGCGCCAACCGGGCGGGCTGCCAAAGTGATCACCAATTACTCGGGCAAAAAAGCCTTCACTATTCATAAACGCATTTACCGTAAAAAATCGGCCCTTAACCTTGATGATGGTTTTGCTATTGCTGATAACCTGGCCAGCGATACCCTGTTTATTGTAGATGAGGCATCTATGATATCAGATGATCCTGTTGGCAGCAGGGCATCTTTGTTGTATGACCTGGTAAGGTACGTGTACAATGATAAAAACTGCAAACTGGTACTGGTGGGGGATACCGCACAGCTGCCGCCTGTGGGCTCAGATAATAGCCCTGCTTTGGATGAAGCTATTATGAAGGGGAAGTTTGGCGTAAACGTTTTTAAATATGAGCTTACGGATGTACTTCGCCAGCAAAAGGATTCGGGTATCTTGTTTAATGCTACTGCTATCCGCGATATTATCCGACAAAAAGAGGTGACTACCCCTAAAATTATTACCAAAGGCTATAAGGATGTTTTTAGGATGACTGGTGAACGGCTGGAAGAAGGGTTGAACTATGCTTATAACAAATACGGGTACGATAGAACGCTTATCATTTGCCGCTCAAACAAGAACGCCAATTTATATAATGGCCAGATCCGTAACCGCATCCTGTACCGGGAAGAGGAACTCACCGGTGGCGATCAGATCATGGTGGTTAAGAATAACTATTTCTGGCTCAAAGATAATGATGAGAATAGTACCGATTTTATTGCCAACGGTGATATTGCCCGTATAAGAAAGGTACGCAGGATTGAGGATATGTATGGTTTTCGTTTTGCAGACGTGCAGATAGAATTTATTGATTACGCCGAAGACCCGGTACTGGATTGCAAAATACTATTGGATACCTTGTATGCCGATTCGCCAGCCCTATCGCAGGAAAATCAGAAGAAATTTTACGAGGAGGTAATGAAGGATTATGCACACCTCACTAATAAAAGGGCAATGCATAATGAGTTAAAACTAAATCCATATTATAACGCCCTGCAGATCAAATTCGCCTATGCCATTACCTGTCATAAGGCCCAGGGCGGCCAGTGGGATGCGGTTTTTGTTGACCAGGGTTATGTAACCGACGAAATGATCAATATGGATTTTCTTCGATGGTTTTACACCGCTGTTACCCGTGCCACTACCGAACTGTTTTTAGTAAATTTTGATAACCGCTTTTATAAGGTTCCGGTGGAGTTTTAATGAGCAGGTGCATAGTTCCTGTCATGTGAAAACATCACCCGGAATACTTTTAATATGAATTTTCAGCAATTTAAGTGACCTCGGTCCAAATTCTGTCTTCAAAAATTCTTTTATTCTTTGTTCGGGTACTTCGCTCTAAAAAGCTATCTTTATTCCATAATTACTTCAACAACATATCAAATAAGGATTGCCAAAAATCCTGCCTGTTAATCCAGGTTTCTGAAACGCTGATTGCTTAGCGCAAGTGTTTCGCACAATCTAATTTTTACATCATTCTATTATTCTAATCTAATCGTAATGAAAATTACAAATAAATTGGCAATGGGTTTTTGCTGCGCATTAATGTACACAAGCCCGGCCATCAAAGCAAATACACCTATGGATACTTTATCAAATAAACAAAAAGTACTATCGTTTTACAAGCTGATTGTTGGTCAGCGCAAAGCCGAACTTATCCCCGAATTTGTATTGGAGGATTATAAACAACACAACCCAACAGTTGCCCAGGGCAGAGCGGGCATCACCGGGATGATCAACTACCTGAAAACGCTGCCACCGCCGCCTGCGGAAGCTAAATCACCCATCATTCGCGCTATACAGGAGGGCGATCTTGTTGTTACCCATCTTGATATTCAGTTTATGGGTAAGCACATGGTAGTTATCGACCTTTTTAAACTAAAGGACGGAATGCTGGCCGAACATTGGGATGCCATACAGGAAATGCCCGATCAAACAGGCCTGGCTATCACCGCGACCAACGGTACCACAGATATCGATAAAGGGAAATCAGCAGAAAATAGTAAACAGATCGTAAATAGGTTTTATGAGTCTGTCATCAATAAGCAATCACCTATTGAGCTTATTAAGCCTGATTACATTGAGCATGATCCATCAGTAATTAACAGCGGTAAAGGCCTTGCGAATTATTTATCGGGCGATCCTGATCGTAACATTAAAATTCACCGTGTTATCGCCGAAGGAGATTTTGTAGTAGTTCAATCTCAATTTAAAAGAGGGGGGAAGGGATTTGTACGCTATGAAATTTTTAGGATTGGCACTGATAAGATTGCAGAGCACTGGAGCGCAGAACAGGCTGTGCCGGAAGGTATTGAGGCTGAAGATATGTTTTAAAATTCCGTCTGGGTCATCCCGAATTTATTTCGGGATCCCACTTGCAAGGTCGCCAGCATGTGGGTTAGCGTGTCCTGTGGGATGCTGAAACGAGTTCAGCATGACCTTATTTAGTAAAAACAAAAGCGGCATCAATTCGACGCCGCTTTAATATATTTTTTTACTGTAAATGGTTATACAGAGAAACTTTCGCCACAGCCACAGGTACGGCTTGCATTAGGGTTGTGAAAATTGAAGCCTTTTCCGTTTAAACCGTCAGAGAAATCAAGTTCGGTACCGGCAAGGTAAAGGAATGATTTCATATCCAGGGCCATGCGTACGCCCTGATCTTCAAAAAACTGGTCGCCCTTTTTTTCTTCGTTATCAAAATCAAGATTATATGATAAACCAGAGCAGCCACCTCCCTGAACAGACACACGCAGAAAATAAGAGGCATCAAGCCCCGAATCCTGCATCAGGTGTTCTATTTTACTTTTAGCTTTATCAGTTACAGTTACCATAGTAGTAGAATCAAGAGGTAAGAATCAAGAGTCAAGAATTTATCTTGAAATTCAATCTTACTTAATATTTATTAATCTATGTTAAAACCAAGAGACCATAGTCTTATATCTTGACTCTTGATTCTAACGTCTTATTAATGGTGTGCTTTTTCGCTTACAAATGCTTCTAAGCCGTTTTTTACGCGGAAATCATTGATAGCTGCTTTTATAGCATCCTCTGCCAAAACAGAGCAGTGGATTTTTACAGGTGGCAAAGCCAGTTCTTCAACAATATCCATATTGTCAATCTTCATGGCATCATCGATGCTTTTGCCCTTTAACCACTCAGTAGCTAAAGATGAAGAAGCGATTGCTGAACCGCAACCGAAAGTTTTAAATTTTGCATCGGTGATAACATTGTTATCATCCACCTCAATCTGCAGACGCATAACGTCTCCGCATTCAGGCGCACCAACTAAGCCAGTACCTACTTTGTGGCTACTTTTATCCAAAGTGCCCACATTGCGGGGGTTAGTGTAGTGATCGATTACTTTATCAGAATATGCCATTTCAAAAATTTTTAAGTAGTAGTTATTTGTTCTGAGCCAGGTAAATCCTAAACTCTAATTTCTAAATTCTAAAATAAATCTTGCGCCAAATCCGAAATTGAAATTTCGAAATCCGACATCAAAAAATTAATGTTCTGCCCACTCAATTGAGTTAAGGTCAATTCCCTCTTTAAACATCTCCCAAAGCGGAGAAAGCTCACGCAGGTGGGTAACCGAGTTTTTGGTTACTTCAATAGCGTAATCAACTTCTTCTTCGGTAGTAAAACGACCTAAGCCAAAGCGGATAGATGAATGTGCCAAATCGTCAGATAAACCTAAGCTTTTCAGTACGTATGAAGGCTCCAGCGAAGCTGATGTACAGGCAGAGCCTGATGATACAGCAAGGTCTTTCATCGCCATCATTAAACCTTCACCTTCAACATATTTGAAAGAGATATTGGCTACATGTGGCAAGCGGTGCTCAACGTTTCCGTTTACATAGCTTTCTTCCAGTACAGTTAATGCCGATTGTAGTTTATCGCGTAAAACTGAAAGTCGTTTTGCTTCGCTTTCCATCTCTAAACCGCAAAGCTCGCAGGCCTTACCTAAACCAACAATGCCCGGTACGTTTAAGGTACCTGAACGCATACCGCGTTCGTGGCCACCGCCATCCATTTGCGCTGTAACTTTAACTCTTGGTCCTTTACGGCGAACGTATAATGCGCCAACACCTTTAGGACCATATATTTTATGTGCCGATAATGCCAAAAGGTCAATGCCATCAGCATTAACATCAACAGGTATTTTACCAACCGCCTGTACAGCATCTGTCATAAACAGTGCGCCATATTTGTGAGCGATAGCAGATATTTCTCTTATAGGTTGTATAACACCAATTTCGTTGTTGCCATACATAACCGATACTAAAATGGTTTCGCTGGTCATGGCAGCCTCTAAAACAGCAAGATCAACAAGACCATCTTCTTTAACCGGAAGATAAGTAACCTTGCCACCCAGTTTTTCTACGTGTTTACAGGCATCAAGCACAGCTTTATGCTCCGTAACGGTAGTTATAATGTGATTGCCTTTATCCTTATACATTTCAAATACACCCTTGATAGCAAGGTTATCTGATTCTGTAGCGCCAGAAGTAAAAATTATTTCTTTCTCATTAGCGCCAATCAATTTGGCCACCTGCTCACGTGCATAGTCAACACCTTCTTCGGCCACCCATCCAAAAGGATGGTTACGGCTGGCGGCATTACCAAATTTTGTTGTAAAATAAGGTAACATGGCCTCCAGAACGCGTGGATCCATCGGTGTAGTTGCATTGTTATCTAAATAAATTGGGATATTCATAATGCTAAGTATATTAACAATACAAAGATACACAAGTTTTTATTTAAAATCATTCAAAACAAAGGGTAAATTAACAAACCTGACTATTAATTTACAATATTTGGACATGAATAAAGTGGAGCATATTGGGATTGCCGTAAGCGATATTAAGGTTGCTGGTGATATATACGGGAAGCTTTTAAATACTCCTGTTTATAAAACCGAGACCGTGGAGCAGGAGGGGGTACTAACCGCTTTTTTGCAAACGGGCCCCAATAAAATTGAGTTGTTACAGGCTTTAAATGAGGATAGCCCCATAGCTAAATTCATCTCCAAAAAAGGGGAGGGGATTCATCATATTGCTTTTGAAGTAGATGATATTATTGCCGAGATGCAGCGGTTGAAAAGTGAAGGTTTTATATTGCTGAATGATACACCTAAGCGTGGTGCTGATAATAAATTAGTTTGCTTTGTGCATCCTAAGAGTGCGAACGGTGTGTTGATTGAATTGTGCCAGGCGATCAGTTAGCAGTTTGCGGTGGGCAGTTAACAGGCGATTGTGATTTGTAAATCAATAGTTTATGGTCGATTTTTATTGCCGAATGATAACTTATTATTATCTGTATTTTAAAGATGCAAACTGCCAACTGAATACTGCAAACTAATTTGAATCATTCTTTTGCTTATTCTAAAATAAATATTACATTTGCGCCTCTTTTAAAGACTACAAAGATAAGTTTATATATAATGAAAAAAGATCTGCATCCATCAAACTATAGGTTAGTTGTGTTTAAAGATATGTCAAACGACTATGCTTTCATGACTAAATCATGCATCGATACACGTGAATCCATTAAATGGGAAGACGGTAACGAGTATCCATTGATCAAATTAGAAATTTCGCACACTTCGCACCCTTTCTATACCGGTAAAATGAAACTGGTTGATACTGCAGGTCGTATCGATAAATTCCGTACACGTTACAACAAGAAGTAATTTCTTGTTTAATTAAATATTTACAAGTCTCGGCTTTGCAGCCGGGACTTTTTTTATTTTTGTGCCATGGGACTTATCCTTTTCGACGATAACACACACCAAACACTGCTACCGCTTACCTATACCAGGCCCGTGGCCGATATGCGCATAGGTATCCTTACCATTGCAGAAAAGTGGGCTAAGTATTTAAATACTAATACTTCTTTTTATACGCTTGATTATTTGCAGGCCAAATTTCCTGTAAAAATCGAGTCTGATAATTTATTTATAAACGGCGCGGTTTGCCCCGACGAAAACTTGTTGAATGCTATTAACAAGCTACAAATCGGTGAAGCGTTAAAATGTAGCGATCAGCTGCTGGCCGTGAGGCTGAACCGGGCCGAGGCGGAAAGCTTTGATGCCGGTGCAGCATTTGGCAACGTTACTGATTACACAGATTCGTTTGTTTTTATTCGCTATCCGGAAGATATTTTCAGGAAGAATGAAATTGAGCTTAGGAAGGATTTTCAACTTCTTACCAAAGGCCGCACTAGCGCCCAAATAAGTTCAACCAATACCATTATAGGTAACGATTTTTTTGCCGAAGAAGGTGCAGTTGCTGAGTGTTCTACATTTAACACTACCAACGGGCCAATATATTTATCAGCCAATACCGAGGTTTGGGAAGGTACCCATATTCGCGGCGCTTTTGCATTATGCCAGCATTCGCAGGTAAAAATGGGGGCGAAGATCTATGGGGCTACCACCGTAGGGCCGTATTCACGTGTTGGTGGCGAATTGAATAACGCCGTTATCTGGGGGTATTCGTCAAAAGGGCATGAAGGATATTTAGGCAATGCTGTGCTTGGCGAATGGTGCAACATTGGTGCCGATACCAATAACTCGAATCTTAAAAATAATTATGCAGAGGTGCGCCTTTGGGATTATGATACGCAGCGTTTTAGAAAAACCGGTCTGCAATTTTGCGGATTAATTATGGCCGACCACGCCAAATGCGCCATCAATACCATGTTTAATACGGGTACCGTGGTGGGGGTTAGCGCCAATGTTTTTGGGGCCGGCTTTCCACGTAATTTTGTTGCCGATTTTTCATGGGGTGGAGCGCAGGGTTTTGAGGTTTACTCCATCAAGAAAATGTTTGAAACTGCCGAGAAAGTATTTGAACGCCGGGATCACCGTGAGTTCGACGACATAGAAAAGAACATACTGCAAAAAGTATTTGAATTAACCGAGGAATATAGAAGGTTTTAGTGAGCAGCTATTGGTTGATTAGGTGAATGGTTTTGCCGGGCGTCCTAGATCTAAAACCACTCACCTAATCAACTTAATCAACCACTCACCAAACCCCATAAACTAAATCAATTAAAATAATAAAATCATGAGAAAAAAAATTGTTGCCGGAAACTGGAAAATGAATCTTGACTATAATGAAGGATTAGGCGTATTTACCGAGATCATCAATATGGTTAAAGACGAAGTGACCGGCACACAGGAAGCGGTTATCTGCAGCCCTTTTATTCATATCAATAGCCTGGTACAATTGGCAAAAGGTTACAATAAAGTTTCTGTAGGAGCACAAAATGCTCACCAGGCAGAGAGTGGCGCGTATACCGGTGAGATCTCTGCAAAAATGATCAAATCAGTAGGTGCTGCTTATGTTATAATAGGTCACTCAGAGCGTCGTCAGTATTTTGGCGAAAGCAATGAGTTGCTGGCTAAAAAAACCGATACGGTATTAAAGCATGATCTTCGCCCTATTTTTTGTATCGGCGAAACGTTGCAGGAGCGCGAAGCTAACCAACACTTTGATGTGATTAAATCACAGCTTGTTGAAGGTGTATTCCATTTAGAGGCTGCCGATTTTTCAAAGTTGGTTTTGGCTTATGAGCCTGTTTGGGCTATTGGTACCGGCGTAACTGCTTCATCGGCGCAGGCTCAGGAAATTCATGAATTTATCCGCAAAGAAATTGCCACCAAATACGGCCAGGATGTTGCTGATAGCACTACCATTTTATACGGAGGTAGCTGTAACCCTAAAAATGCAGCCGAACTATTTGCTCAGCCAGATATTGATGGTGGCCTGATAGGTGGTGCATCGTTAAAATCACGTGATTTTGTAGATATCATCAAGGCTTATAATTAATTGGATAGGGTGTAAGCTAAACTACGTTTCATTGCTAATATTTCAAACAGAAATAATTATTGAACGTTAATCAGGTGTGTTAATGAACACACGAACACAAGCCAACACGTCATTGCGAGGTGCCTCGCAATGACGTGTTTTTAGGTAGCTTTTAAATATGAAAGTTTTTCTCCCGCCATTAGTTGCTTTTATTGGGTTTGCTGCCTTTGTAATAGTTAGCGCACTTGCCCATGCTATGCAGATAAGTGATATGGGAGAGGGGAACGTTCATGCTTTTATGGCTTGTTTTTATTATTGCTGGCCATTATATTTTATAGTAGCCATATTAACGCAGTGGATAATTATTGTTCCTGTTTGGAATGCCTTTGTGTTACACTCAGCAGCTGCAGCGTTGATTACCTTTAGTGTGGTTGCCGCTATTTGTACGTTTGCAGCAGGAGGCGTTGCTTATGCCATTTGGGATGAGCAATCCGGGTATGATAGTTTAATTGGCCTCACTACCATTATGTTATTTATTCAGCTGGCTTATTGGGCTGTTAATTTTTTTATATTGTTTTTGGTTACCGGTAAAACGGTTACGTTGAAAAAGAAGGATGTTGAAGAGACAGCTGTGCTGGAAGAGTAAAACAAGATAAAAATTTGTGAACGCAAGTTTTAAATTTGGGACACTGAATAATTTGTCATCCTGAACGCAGTGAAGGATCTATTCGGAGACTGTACAGGGCGAAGATGTATGGCGGATAACAGATCCTTCACTGCGTTCAGGATGACAATTTTTTGCTAATACGTCATACAAGGAACGAAGCAATTGGATACGATATGGAATGAGTTCGCAATCATTCATATCCCGCAATTGACGTGTTATAAAACATTATCTATTATGAACTACTACGAATTACTTTTTACCACTATAACTACCGAAGATTACCAGCAGGATCTGCTGATAAATACCCTGGGTGATATTGGTTTTGATACTTTTGAAGAACTGGATTTTGGCTTTAAAGCTTATATTCCGGTTGATGATTTTGATGAAGAAAAGCTGATAGAACAGCTATTGCCGTATCGTGAATTGTTTACTTTTAGTTATGAGGTAACGCTTATCCCTCAAAAAAACTGGAACGAAGTATGGGAAAGTAATTTTGAACCGATAGAGATAGGCGATAAAATATATGTAAGGGCCACCTTTCATCCGGCCCGGCCAGAGATTAAATACGAGATCGTGATAGATCCTAAGATGGCTTTTGGTACCGGCCATCATCAAACCACATCCATGATGCTGGCATTGATGCTGGAGAATGATTACAAGGGTAAAAATGTATTGGATATGGGATGTGGTACAGGCATCCTGGCCATTATGGCATCTAAACTGGGTGCCTCAAGGGTTACTGCTATTGATTACGACCCGGTTTGTTACGATAGCACTATCGAGAACTCCGCTTTAAACCATATCGACAATATTATACCACTTTGCGGCTCAAAAGAAGTGATCCCAAATGAACAATATGATACTATACTGGCCAACATTAACCGCAATATCCTCATGGATCAGATGGAGCGGTATGCGCAGGTACTGAAACCAGATGGTGAGATCTATTTCAGCGGGTTTTATGAATCTCCCGATCTGGATATCATTACTGATGAAGCCCGTAAGTATGGATTAAAATACATCATCCATAAAAAAGATAAGGATTGGGTTGCGGCTAAGTTTATAAAGTAAGTTGTCTGAACCGGAATTTGTCGAATTTGCAGAATTAATGGAATTCTAAAATTCTTTAATTCGATAAATTCCGGTTCAGACAAAATTCTTCCTAATACCCCACCGTAAATCTCCTTTTTACAAATTGGTTATTCTCCAATTCGTCCAAAATGGCAACTGCCAGGTCTTCCACAGATATTTCGTGCACACCTTTTTCATTAAATACTGGTTCATCAGTGCCTAAACGGAATTTACCTGTGCGTTCACCTGGGTGCAGGTTGATAGCCGGGCTCAAAAATGTCCAGTCGAGTTCCGTTTCCTTCTTAAGGGTGTTAAGGTAATCACGGGCGGCTGTAGCGCCGGCTTTCCACTCGGCAGGGAATTGTGGCGAATCTACCAGTTGCAATCCTGGAGCAGCATATAAACTGCCTGCGCCGCCAACAACTAATAAGCGTTTAACGCCGGCTTGCTTTACAGCCTGCTGAATGGCCTCTGAGCCTTTTACAAAATCATCGTAAAGGTTGGGGTTGGTCCAGCCGGCATTGTACGCGCTTACTACAGCGTCATGGCCTCTAAGCTCGACAGCAAGGGACTCTGTATCCAATACGTCGGCAGCTTTAAGTGTTAATTTATCACTTGCTGTTTCTACCTTTTTCGGGTCGCGTGCTATAGCTGTTACATCATAACCGCGTTGTAATGCTTCGTTTAATACAGCTTTGCCTACAAAGCCTGTGGCACCTATTAATGCTAATTTCATAATTGTTTGTTTTTATATTGTAATTAAATTTATTACAGTTTTGTTTAAATTTTTTTAATTGAATTTGCCGCTAAAGTCGGCCAGGGTAATTGTATTTAATTTATTAAAGATGGTAACGTCAACCTCATCGGCCAAGGCATCCAAATGTTGGCTAATTTGCTTACCTACCGGGCAATTGGGATTAGGCTTGTTTTTTGCCTGCCCTAAAGCAGGTTGCACTTTTACTGCTCTGTAAACATCGCTCAGCAATATTTTTTGAGCTGGTAAGCCCAGGGTATAGCCGCCGGCTTTGCCTTCTTTACTATCAATGAGGCCATATTTCCGCAGGTTGCTGATCTCTTTACGTACAAGTACCGGGTTTATGTTGATGCTGCCGGCAATATAATCGGATGATAATAGCTCATCCGGCTGCTTGCTGAGCAGGGTAAGTATATGCACCGCTATCTGAAATTGTCCGTTCATCTGTAATTTTAATTATTACAGTACAAAGATACGCATGGTAAAATTAAATCCAAACATTTTTAACTGTTATTTTAATTATTACAGTTTTGTGATATGCCCCTGATTATGGAGATAATGGGCATGAGAGGTCGCACTGCCATTTATTTACCTCGCTTTAATACAGCTAATTACCAATTGTTTTGTTTGCCTGACCGTTTTAATAAAATATTATGCAAATTAGTTGATAATTAGCGTGATAATAAATATTATTGCAAAGTAATTAACTTTTGCGAAACCTTTACTATTATACAGATCACATGAAAACACTTGGAAAAAAAATCAGACTGCTACGTCATCAAAAAGGGTGGAGCCAGGAAGATGTTGCAAAGCGGTTAGATATTTCCATTCCTGCATTCTCAAAAATTGAGACGGGAATTACCGATATTAACTTATCAAGGCTTGAGCAAATTGCCACTTTATTTGAAATGACAGTAGTTCAGTTACTTACATTTAATGATGCCGAACAGGATCAGAAATTTGTAAACGAACTGGAATCTGTCAACAAACGCTTAATGGATCGCGAAACTGAAGTTATCGATCTGCAAAAGAAGGTGATAGAGCTATTTGAAGAGCTAAGGCACTCAAAAGCTACTGCATAAATTTATGCCCGGTTAATAGCCGGGCATACTTTAAAAAATATAGCGCATTGTTAAATGCTTTTTGCCAAAGGTAGCCCCAACCGCAGCATGAATGGCAATCATTTTCTCGTTAAAATCTCCAACCCACGATAATTCAAGTTCATCATATTGCTTTAAAGGCAAAACGTATTCTTTGAGTTTAATGAATATGGCGGATTCCAGTCCGTGTTTCTGATATTTTTGTTTGGTTCCCATTACTATTGCCCGCATGCGGGATACGCCTTTCCATCGGTAATATAAAAATTGAAGCTTACCTATCAGGTTAAGTTTGCCATTTAATGGTTTAAGCATCTGGTTGGCATCGGGCAAAATGATAACAAATGCCGCGGGTTCGTCATCGATGTAGGCAAACCAGATTAGCTTTTCGTCCATCAAAGGTTTCATTTTCTTAAAGCTTTCGGCAATGGTGGCATGGGTAATGGGCACAAAATTTTCAAAATCTTTCCAGGCATCGTTATAGATCTCCATAAAGTCTGCTGTGAATTTCTCCATTTTGCTAACCTCAAAATGCCTGAAATCATACCCGGGTTTCTTGATCACCCAATTAGCAATTTTTGTAAACCGTTCCGAAAACGGCTTATTCACATCGAGATGATTGGTGATCTGCTCATACTGGGTTTTAAACCCATAATCTTCAAAAAAGGCTTTGTAATACGGGAAGTTATAATTCATCCCATAGGATGGTGGGGTAAAACCCTCCACCAGTAAACCCCAAAAATTATCATTCTCGCCAAAGTTTATGGGGCCATCCATAGCTTGCATCCCATTATCCTTCAGCCATTTTTGGGCGGTATCAAACAACAGGAAGGCGGCTTTTTTATTATCAATACATTCAAAAAAGCCCATACCTCCCGTTGGCTGATCATAATGGTATGCCTTTTTATTATTTATAAAGGCCGCTACCCTGCCAATAGCTTGGTTGTTATCATCGGTAAGTATCCACCTGATGCATTTGCCATCCTGGTGAAAATTGTTTTTGGCTGGGTCAAATACCGCTTCTATATCATTATCAAGCGGGCAAACCCAGTTTTTGTCATCCCTGTAAAGGGTACGCGCCACATCTAAAAAAGCTTTTTTTGTCGCCTTATCTTTTACTTCTGTTATGATCATAGGAGGGCTAAATATAAAAAAAAGCATTCAGGGCATGCGCTGAATGCTTTACAAATAGAATATGTTTCCTTAAAGACTAATAATCTTCATCGTCTTCTTCGTCGAAAGATTCGAATCCCCTGCCCAGATCATCATCTAATGGGCCATCAAAATCATCATCGTCGTCATCAACCTTTTTCTTCGATTTAGGGTCGAGAATTAGATCATCGTCGTCTTCATTGTCATCTTCGGAATTGTCGATCTTCTTGGTAATCGGTTTTTTTGGCGCTCCCATTGTAACGGATTTTATTTGTAAAACTTTGTCAATAATACTTTAAATCGGATAAAAAGCAAGAATTTTTTTATGCTTTTATTTCCTTATTCAATAGTAAAAATAATCAAAATCATTTTTATTAAAAAGATGAAATTAAAATTATTCTGTTTGTTCGCCAATTGCAACTGAATTGTTTGTAAAATCCTTAATCTGAGGCAATTCCTGTATATTATTGATCCCAAAGTAATCCATAAATAAGCCACTGGTACCGTAAAGAATAGGTTTTCCTAAGGCTTCAGACTTCCCAATTATAGCTATTAGCTCTTTTTCCAGTAGTTTTTGTATGGAATAATCGCAGTTTACCCCACGGATCTGCTCCACATCGGTTTTGGTAACCGGTTGTTTGTAGGCTATAATGGCCAGGGTTTCCAGTGCGGCCTGACTTAATCTTTTTTTAGATCGCTGTAGTTGCAAAAGATTTATAACCGGGTGGTATTGCTTTTTGGTAAAAAACTGGTATCCGTTACCTATTTTCACCAGTTCAATGGCCAAATTATCATCACTATATTTTAACTCTATAGCTTTGAGGCTTTCATTTACTTCGGTGGCATTAAAATCCCGCTCAAAAGCCGCCTGCAGGCAATACATGATTTCCTCCATGCGAATACCTTGTTCTGATGCGAAAATTAATGCTTCTATGTAATGTTCCATTTTTGTGAGTGGTGAGTTGTGAATGGAGAGTAGTGAATAGTTTTTTAACTTAACCAACTATTCACTACTCTCTATTCACCATTCACTTTAATAATTGATAACCTGTTCCTCAATTTCAACCGGCACATCACGCCAATCGTATTTTTGGGTACGCAGTTGTGGTTCAAAACCTGCTTCAATGATTGATTCCTGGATGCCTTTGGCCGTAAACCTGTGTGGTGCGCCGGCAGCCGAAACTACATTCTCTTCGATCATGATTGATCCAAAATCATTTGCGCCGCCGTGTAAGCACAATTGTGCTACCTGTTTACCTACGGTGAGCCATGAAGCTTGTATGTTTTTGATATTGGGCAGCATAATGCGGCTCAAAGCTATCATGCGGATATATTCATCGCCGGTTACATTATTGGTAATGCCCCGTACTTTACGTAAAAGTGTGCCATCATCCTGGAAAGGCCACGGAATAAAGGCAACAAAACCATAATGTCCCTCGGGCTTTTCGGCCTGTACTTCGCGGATCCAAACCAGGTGTTCAAAGCGCTCTTCGATGGTTTCAATATGGCCAAACATCATAGTAGCCGACGAAGGTAAATTAAGCTGATGAGCAGCACGCATAACATCCAGCCATTCCTTACCACCGCATTTTCCTTTTGATATCAGCCGGCGTACACGATCGTTCAATATCTCGGCACCTGCGCCGGGCAGTGAATCTAAGCCCGACTCTTGCATGGCTCTAAGCACATCAATATGGCTCATGCCTTCCAGTTTGGCCACGTGCGCAATTTCTGGCGGGCCTAAGGAGTGCAGCTTTAATTTAGGATAGAGCTGTTTCAGTTCTCTGAAAAGATCGGTATAAAACTTAAGACCAAGATCGGGATGGTGACCGCCCTGCAGCAGTAACTGATCGCCGCCGTAACGGAAAGTTTCCTCTATCTTTTTTTTATAGGTTTCAATATCAGTAATGTAACTATCCTCATGGCCGGGCCTGCGGAAAAAGTTGCAGAACTTGCAATTGGCTATACATACATTGGTTGTGTTTACGTTACGATCTATCTGCCAGGTAACCTTACCATGCGGAACCTGCTTTTTGCGCAGTTCGTTGGCGGTATACATGAGATCGGCAGTAGATGCGTTGTTATATAGGTAAACCCCTTCATCCTGGGTTAAAAAATCAAACCGCAAAGCGCGTTGCAACAGATCGGCTGTGTTCATAAAACAAAGATAAGCTTTAGCTTATTAATAGTTTAACGTTGGGTTAAGATTGACAAATTAATGAGAACCCAAATACACGCCATTGTGTGTGACACAAAGCAATGGCGTGTATTTTATGGCTTTTATTTTACCTTTAAAACATTGTTCCCCCTGTTCAAATCAGGCAAAGCGTTATCAGGATCTATAGTCACAGTTTCTGCTTCCCCTGTAGTTGGCAATGTAAAGGTGGCCTGCGCGCGGGATAGCCATGTTTCAACCGGCATGTAGCTGCGTGTTTTGCTGCCATCCTTAAATTTTACTTCAATAGTAAATGGCATTGGCAGTTGTTCCTTATTCACCACTGTTATATTTAAGCCTTTAACACCATCAGTAGTTATATTTTTGGCATCTATAAGAGCTATATCAGTTGTCCAGTTGTTATAAAACCAGCCTTTCCAAAACCAGGAAAGGTCTTCGCCTGCTCCGCTTTCCATCGATCTGAAAAAGTCATCGGGCTGTGGATGTTTAAATGCCCATTTGCTGATATAGTTTTTGAAAGCATAGTCAAACCTATCTTTACCCAATATCTGTTCCCGAAGTAAAACCAATCCAAATGCAGGTTTAAAGTAAACCAACGGATGGCGGTATTTTTCAGGAACCGCGTCGGCAGCCGTCATAATGGCCGGCGATTCCGGGTCGGTGATGATTGGGATAATCTCATCGGCAGGGTTGCCACCTCCCGGTGCATATTCACCATCGCGTTTGGGTGCGTATTCACCTTTGTTAAACTCATCGGATGCGTAAATATCGATGAAGGTGTTAAATCCTTCGTCCATCCAGCCAAAGCGACGCTCATCAGAGCCAACAATCATCGGGAACCAGTTATGCCCAATCTCGTGCGCTGTAACCCAATAAAGCTCGCTTCCTTTATCGGTAATGCCATCAAACACAATACCGGGATACTCCATACCTCCTGCTATACCAGCTTCGTTAATGGCAACCGGATAGGGGTATATAAACCATTTTTCTGAAAAATATTCAATCGATTTTTTTAAATATTCTGTAGCGCGGTTCCATGCATTGGCACCAACACTTTCGGCCGGGTAAACAGACATAGCCAATGATTTTTTACCCCCTGGTAAATTAACCCTCGCGGCATCCCATACATAGGCTTTTGATGCGCCAAAGGCAACATCGCGCGTGTTGAACATTTTATAATGCCAGGTAAGTGTGCCTTTATTTACCGGGCGACTTGATGGATCAGTCACTTCGGCAAGGCTGCGGATCATTACCGTTTTATCGCTGTTGCGGGCAGCATCCAGGCGGGTAATTTGTTTAGCTGTTAGAACTTCCTTAGGATTTATCAATTCTCCCGAGCCAGCCACAATCATATCCCATGGAACAGTAACCTGGTAATCAAAATCGCCATAGTCGAGGTAAAACTCACCGGCACCTAAAAACGGTAGGGTATCCCAGCCGCGGGTATCATCATACACACACATGCGCGGAAACCATTGGGCTATTTCATATATTTTGCCGTTTTTGGTATCTACATAATCTGTGCGGTTACCAAAATCACCCGGGATGGTGTAGTGATATTTGATCCTTAAACGCAAAGATCCCTTGCCCAATGCGTGGGGCAGGCGTACCTGCATCCGGGTATCGGTGATAACAAATGGAACTTGTTTAACTACATCGCCCTGGTCTAACGCTACGGATTCAATGGTGTATCCGTTTGTATGCTGATTTGGTCCGGGTGCTCTGTTGGTAAAAAAGTTTGAGCGGGCTTCCTTTTTGTAGGTGTTTTGGTCCAGCTGTAACCACAGGTATTGCAAAGCATCGGGGCTATTATTAATATAATCGATAGATACAGTACCATCAATAGTTTTGCTTGCAGTATCAAGGGTTACTTTAATATTATAGTTTGCGCGGTTTTGCCAGTACTTTGGTCCAGGATCGCCATTAGGGGAATGAAACTCATTACCTTTTTCGCTATAAAACTGTAGCGAAAATGCTGCAGCGGGGTTGTAGTTTGATGTGGTATCGTTGGGGTTGATCTTTCTTTTTTGCGCTTGCACATTAACAGCCAAAAGAGCGAATAAGCCTAAGCCTATAAAGTTTATTTTCATGAGGGTGTTTTAAAGGCAGCAATATACAAAGGATGGCTGTAAATTTTATTTTAAACAATTCAGTTTTGTTATTATTGCTTTTATTGAAAAATCATTGCGGAGATTGTTACATTGCCTCCAATGCACTTCCCTGTAAACATCCCCATTGGCAAATCATCCATCCCGGTACATTTTGTGTGCGAAACACTGGCGTACTTTTTAGGCTACCGCTATTATGCTTATTTACGCAGGCATACCAACGATACAATAAGTGCAGATAACCGTCTCATTATCTTTATAGGCGCCGCTTTCGGGGCATTTATAGGATCGCATGTGGTAGGGGTTTTAGAAAATCCAACTTTGTTGGCACGTTTCAATATCATTTATTTTATGGGCAATAAAACCATAGTTGGTGGCATGCTGGGCGGTTTAATAGGGGTAGAGCTCACCAAAAAGAAAATTGGTGTAACCGTTTCATCCGGCGATCTGATGGTTTATCCTTTAATATTGGCCATGGTAATTGGCCGTATAGGTTGCTTTTTGGCCGGATTAGAAGATGGTACTTATGGCATTGCTTCCAAACTTCCATGGGCCATTGACTTTGGCGATGGCATCTGCAGGCATCCCACTAATTTGTACGAGATTTTATTTTGGATAATGCTTTGGATTGGATTGAAAACAATTGAAAAGCGCCATCACTTTACCGATGGCTCAAAGTTTAAGTTGTTTATGGTGAGCTACCTGCTGTTCAGGTTTTTGGATGAATTTATTAAACCTGATTACTTTTTTAGTTTTGGACTTTCGGTAATACAGTTAGTTTGTTTCGCTGGTATTTTGTATTATTATAAAGTATTTCTATCCCCGTCAAAACTGATAAAAGCCTATGCCTGAGCGCCCGTATATTTACTATGACTTTACCCTAAGCATTTGCTCCACCTGTTTGCGCAGGGTTGATGCCAAAATAGTTTTTGAGGACGATAAGGTGATCATGTTAAAAAACTGTCGTCAGCATGGTTTCGAGAAGGTACTTATAGCAACCGATATTGAGTATTACAAAAACTGCCGCAACTATGCCAAGCGCAGTGAAATGCCCCTTAAATTCAATACCAAAACTCATTATGGCTGCCCTTATGATTGCGGCTTGTGCCAGGATCATGAGCAGCATTCCTGCCTTACCGTTGTTGAAGTTACCGATAGGTGCAATTTAAGTTGCCCAACTTGCTATGCTATGTCATCGCCAACTTATGGCAGGCATCGTACTTTGCAGGAGATTGAGCAAATGCTGGATGTTGTTGTGGAGAACGAAGGTAGCCCGGATGTTGTACAGATAAGCGGTGGAGAGCCTACCGTGCACCCACAGTTTTTTGAGATCCTCGACATCGCCAAAACAAAGCCTATTAAGCACCTGATGCTGAATACCAATGGTATCAGGATTGCTAAGGATGAAAATTTTGTAAAACGACTGGCAACCTATATGCCCGATTTTGAGGTTTACCTGCAATTTGATTCGTTTAAAAAGGAGGCGTTGGAGCAGTTAAGAGGCGAAGATTTGCGGGAGGTTAGATTAAAAGCGATAGAACATTTAAATAAATATAATTTATCTACCACATTGGTGGTCACCTTACAAAAAGGATTAAATACGGATGAGATAGGTGAGATCATCGAATATGCTCTTAAACAGCCCTGCATCAGGGGGGTAACCTTCCAACCGACACAACAGGCCGGCCGGTTGGAGAACTTTAATGAACATACCGACCGTTATACACTTACCGAAGTGCGTACTGCAATATTGGAGCAAACTAACATATTCAACAAAAACGACCTGATCCCGGTACCCTGTAACCCCGATGCATTGGTAATGGCCTACGTACTAAAATTGGGCGACCAGGTTTTTCCGCTTACGCGAATGATAAACCCCGACGATTTGCTGGATAACTCTAAAAATACGATCGTTTATGAGCAGGATGAACAATTGAAAGGGCATTTGCTCAATATGTTCAGCACCGGTAATTCGGTTGATAAGGCTAAAGAACATTTGCATTCTATTTTGTGCTGCCTGCCCGAAATTGATGCGCCAAATTTAAGTTATGATAATCTTTTCAGGGTGATCATTATGCAGTTTGTTGATGCGCAAAACTTTGATGTGCGCGCTATAAAAAAGTCATGCGTGCATATTGTTAATAAGGATATGCAGATCATCCCCTTTGAAACCATGAATATATTTTACCGTGATGATAAGCGTGAATATTTGGAACAATTACGAAATGAAATAGTGATATGACAGAAGAAAACTTAGAGGACAATTCATCCGCAGAAAAAAATATTCATTCTGATATTAAGAAAAGTAAAGTTCCTGAAAGTATGAAAATTGTAGGTTTCAATTTATTGGTACTTGCATTTTATACAGTTGCGTGTAAACTTAGTAATGATGTAGGCGGGATTATCATTGATGCTTTTATAATAGGAATTCATGTTATTGTTTGTATAATAACAGCTATTGCACGCCAAAGTTGGATATGGTTACTCAGTGCCTTAGTTATTTTAATTGTAGGATTTTCTACCTGTATATCTTTTGGAAATATGAAAATTTAATGCCAGATCATATAACTCTTAAATATTAAGAGCATTTATTGTTTTGCCCATTGGCATTTCAACCTGTTGGGCGGCTTTTTTGAATTAACTAAGCATCCCCGCCAAAACCCCTTCCTTTAACGAATTACTGCACATACTCACCTTATGAATAGCCAGCTTGTGCATGATAAAGCGTGTGATAAGTGAGGCCGTCACAATCATATCAATCCTTACAGGGATAATTCCTTTATTGGCTGCACGCTCTTGATGGGTGGATAGTACAAATTTGTTGGTGAGCGTTAAAAGTTCATCCTCATCAAAACTGTAGTTTTTGGTTGTCTTTAAATCGAAGGAATTACCTTTTTCGGTTTCAATCACTTCGGCAAAAGTTTCAAACGCGCCGGATGAACCGATTAGCGTGTCAATTTCATGGTTTTCTAATGCCGTAAACAACTCTGTTAAATGATCTTCAAGGTAGAGGTTTAAAGCTTCGATAGAGGAAGGCGGGATGGGATCAGTGCGGTGGAAAAGGTCCATTAAGCGGGCAGCGCCAATTTCAAAGCTTTGTTTCCAGGTAATGCCATCTGCATTGCCTAATATAAACTCCACACTGCCGCCGCCGATATCCATAATGAGGGCGTTTTGTGCCGATAAGCATCCGCTGATTTTTACGCCCTGATAAATGAATACGGCTTCCTGTTCGCCATCAATAATTTCTATCCTGATGCCGGTTTTATCCTCAACTTCTTTAATGAAATCTGTTCCGTTTGATGCACTACGCAAGGCCGATGTTGCTATAGCCCTTGTTGCGGTAACATTGCCCGCCTTTATTGCCTCGTGAAATTGCTGCATGGTACTAATGCCCCGCTGATAGGCTTCAGGTAAAATATAGCCTTTATTAATGCCGCCTTCGCCAAGCTTTACCGCCTTGTGCTCATGAACTATTTCCTGGTAACTATGCAAATCGCCATCGGCAATTAATAAATGAAAGGTATTGGTACCAAGGTCCATTACGGCAACGCGTTTACTCATGTAGCTAAAATAAATAATCCCCGAAATTGTTTAGCCATTTTCGGGGATTTATAATTTTTAACAATTGTGCTGGGTTTATTCTTTATAAAAGAACCATTTAGCTAATTCCTTAAAGTTCACTTTTTTACCATACATCAGAATACCCACCCGGTATATTCTTGAAGCTACCCAGGTAGAAAATATGAAGCCAATTACCATTAAGGTCATTGATAAACCCAATTCCCAACCGGGCACCCCAAAAGGTACACGAACCATCATTGCCACGGGTGCGGTTAAAGGTATTATGGAAAGCCAGAAGGCCAGTGTACTATCGGGCTTTTGAAACAAGTATGATACAGATAGTATGTAAGTAAATAACAATGGCAACGTAATAGGGAACATGAATTGCTGCGTTTCGGTTTCACTATCAACGGCCGAACCTACGGCGGCAAACAATGCACTATAAAGTAAAAATCCGCTTATCCAGAAAAACAGGAAGCAGGCGAGTTCATAACCTGCGTTAGCTCCCAAATTGTGAATAAAAGTGTAAACGGGGCTTGCCTGAGTGGCATTTTGCCCGGCCAGGTAACTCACCAGAGCTGATAGGCTTATCCATAATGCAAATTGCGTTAACCCTACAAGTCCCACGCCGATGATCTTACCCATCATCAATTGAAAGGGTTTTACCGATGATACAATTACTTCAATTATACGGCTGGTTTTTTCTTCAATTACTCCCCGCATTACCTGCGCCCCGTAAATAAACAGTGACATATAAATTAATATTGCTCCCGCAAAACTCAAGGCATATGTGGCGCCCATACTGGTGCTTTGATCACCTGTTTCGGTTATTTCGTTAGCATTGACAGTGATGTTGCTTTTTATCTTATGTAAACGAGCCGTATCAATGCCGGCTTTTACCAATGCAGAACCAGAGGCAATGTCGTTTAGCTGACGTTGCATATCATCGCTTAACGATAAGGTTGATTTCTTTTTTGCAAAAACTTCGGCCGTTTCTGGTTTATGTGTGGGGATGTACAATACAAGGTCGTTTTCCTGTTCCTTTACTTCGGCTTTTAGTGCCTTTAGTGTTTTTGAAGAATTGTCAAATTTGATATATTGTCTATCTTGAAACTTGCCTTTGTATATCTCAGCACTATCAACTACATGTACAATATGCATAGCTTTTACCTCGTTCTTATCATCAGCGACGTAGGCAATAACTTTATACATTAAAGCAAACAAAGCCGGAACAAGTAGCGTCATCACGATGAACGACTTTTTTCTTACCCTGGTAAGGTATTCGCGCTGTATAATGAGTAATACTTTATTCATGGCTTAAAGATTTAGCGTTTACTTTTTCAATAAATATTTCGTTCATGCTTGGTATTACCTCCTGGAGCATATTGATGCGGGTTTGCGGGATAAGATATTGCAGTACATCGTTGGATGTTTTGCCTTCTTTCAGCTTTATGCGAATGGTATGGTTATCATCATCGGTAATAGTTTCACCAATTTGCGCAAAAGGCTGTGCGCCGTTAAAGTTTAAGGGATTGCCGGCATATTCAACAAGGTATGTATCGTTACGATAGGAGTTGCGGATACTTTTAACCTTGCCATCCAGTATTTTATGCGATTGATGAATTAGGGCAATAGCATCACAAAGTTCCTCCACAGATTCCATACGATGGGTCGAGAAAAGAATAGTAGCACCCTTGCGGTTAAGTTCCAGGATCTCGTCTTTTATCACTTCGGCATTCACCGGGTCGAAACCACTAAAAGGTTCATCCAATATGATCAGGTCGGGCTCATGCAGTACGGTAGCCACAAACTGGGCTTTTTGCTGCATCCCTTTGGATAGTTCCTCAATTTTTTTCTTCCACCAGGTTTCCATTCCCAGCTTATCAAACCAGAATTTTAAGCGTTTAGTAGCTTCATCTCTGCTTAAGCCCTTGAGGCGAGCCAGGTAGATCATTTGTTCGCCGATCTCCATTTTTTTATAAAGACCACGTTCTTCCGGCAGGTAACCAATCCGTTCGATATGCGATTGATTGAGTTTTTCCCCATTAAAGAAAACTTCGCCCGAGTCTGGCGCGGTAATCTGGTTAATGATACGGATGAGGGAGGTTTTACCGGCACCATTTGGGCCAAGCAGGCCAAACACCTGGCCACTTGCAACCTCCAGGCTCACATCGTCTAAAGCCCTGTGACCGGCGTATTGTTTTACAATATTGCGGATGCTTAACATTTTTGAGTTAGGTTTATGATGATAAATTTAGGGTTTAGATACGGGCAGTTTTAAAATGTTACAGGCACTAATTGCACGAATCAAATTACACTAATTGCACGAATTTATTCGAATTACACGAATTGAATTATTTAACACTAATTGCACAAATTTATTCGAATTACACGAATTGTGCATTGGGACACTCATTGTACGAATCAATTCGCGTAATTCGCCCATTTCGTGAAATTCGTGTTTATTTATTTTAGTTGATTGATCTTGAACCTTATCGTTTCAATAGCTTCCTTCTGCCTGGAAACTATCACATATAAGTAGCCATTGTAAATCATGGTGTGCGGATAACCATATTGACCGCCTTTCCACAGGCCCTCTTTTTTAAGGTGATAAAGTTCATTGGCGATGATATAGTTTTTATTGAAAGCTTTGCCATTTGTTGATAGGGAGATCACCAGGGGATTCCGGTCGTAATGATGTAGCGTATCGGGGATACCCACATAATAAAAGCGTTTGTCCGGTAACCGGCCAAAATGAAATTTGCTGTCGTTATCAGAAAAAGGAGCCTCAACAGGGCGCGACCAGCTTGTACCATTATTCTTGCTTTCGGTAAGCCATAGTCGGCCTTTCCATCCTTTGCCGGTAACGCGTAAAAGCATGTGCAGGATGTTATCATCAGTCTGGAAAAATGAGCCCTCGCATAAAGGAGGTAAACCTAATTTGGCAGCTGGGGCATAAAAGGCTGCCGAATTATCCTGTTTATAAAGCGAATCAGGGTAAAAGCTGCTTAACTTCCATCCTGAAATACCATGCGGGTCATCGGTGTATGGGAACAGAAAGTTACCGCTGATGATAAGTCTGCCGCTTTTGGTAGCCTCTGGTCCATGGTTAGGGATTAAAGGTACGTGCATATCACCAGGAGCGCTCCAATGTATACCGTCGGTACTGGTTTTGGCCCACAAATGCGTGTTTTGACGGTGTTTAGTGTATTCGCCGTAATAGGCAACCAATGTGCCTTTATATTGATATAAACCCGCTGCTGTTAGTACTGTTAATGTATCATTAACCTTGCCCGGTGAAGCAAGCACTGCCGGTACCGACCAGTGTACAAAATCTTTAGAAGTGGCATAAATTACCCGCTGGCCCGGTGAATCTTCATCTATCAAACCGTTGCTCCATATCGCTATGAACTGATCTTTAAAATGGATGATGGAAGGGTGGTGATTGTACAGCCATTCTTTTTCCGGCGAGTAGATCATCGACCGCTCAATGCTTAAATGTGGGATGCCCGCTTCCGTTTGGTAATTATTGCTGATAGCTGGGGACTGGGCATTTGATTGGCTGAAAAGTATAAACAAACAGCCTGTAAGCAGTAATAATTTTTTATATAAATCCATCTTAAAATAATACAGATTGCAATATACCCAATCCCCAAAAACAAAAAGGCTTGAAATTATAAAGATTATTAGCTTTTTGCTAAGTGGGGTTGTCGGCTTTAAGCGAATTTTACGGTAGCAATAAAATAAGGCAAGGGTTCAATTGATTTAGGCGAAACTATTTTCAGGATAAGATATAAAAACACAAAAAGCCCGAAGTCATAAAACTCCGGGCTTTTCAAAATGCTTTAAGCTTTCCGCCTTCGGCTTTCCGCTTTATTCAAAATATTCCTTCATCCGTTCAAAGAAGCTTTTCTCGTTTTTGCCCGGATTTGGTTTAAAGTTAGGGGATGATTGTAGTTTTTCCAGTATCTCGCGTTCTTCGCGACTTAGGGCCTTTGGTGTCCATATGTTGATGTGCACCAGCTGATCGCCACGGTGGTAGGAGTTTACCTCAGGCGTTCCTTTGCCTTTAAGGCGTAATATTTTACCGCTTTGTGTGCCTGGTTCAATCTTTATTTTGGCCTTGCCGTCAATGGTTGGTACTTCTACTGTGGTACCTATGGCTGCATCAACAAAGTTTACATGCAGGTCATAAATTACGTTGTTACCATCGCGTTTTAAGGTTTCATGCGGAATCTCTTCTATCAGTATGATCAGATCGCCCGGTACGCCACCACGTGGGGCAGCATTACCTTTACCGCTCATACTCAGTTGCATGCCTTCGCTTACACCAGCAGGTACATTTATAGTGATCAGCTCTTCGCCGCGCACAACACCATCACCATGGCAAACATTACATTTTGATAGTATGGTTGATCCTTCGCCATTACAGGTAGGGCAGGTGCTGGTAGTTTGCATCTGGCCCAAAATGGTATTGGTTACCCTGCGCACCGCACCCGAGCCACCACAAGTTTTACAGGTTTGGAAAGAGGCTTTATCTTTAGCTCCAGAGCCATCGCAGGTTTTGCAGATGATCTGTTTGTTTACTTTTATTTTCTTTTCGGCGCCATTGGCAATTTCTTCAAGTGTTAACCGTACTTTAATACGCAGGTTGCTGCCACGGGCTACACGCCTGCCACCAGCACCACCACCCTGGCGACCGCCACCGCCAAAGAAACCTTCGAACGGACTGCCACCACCAAAAATGTCACCAAACTGGCTAAATATGTCGTTCATATCCATACCGCCGCCGCCATAACCACCGCCATTTGGTGATGAAGCATTAGCCGCATGACCAAACTGATCATAACGCTGGCGTTTTTCAGGACTGCTTAAAACTTCATAAGCTTCTGCTGCTTCCTTGAATTTTTCTTCCGCCTCTTTATCGCCCTGGTTTTTATCAGGGTGATATTTAATAGCCATTTTACGATATGCCTTTTTTACATCATCAGCATTAGCTCCCTTTGCAACACCAAGAATATCGTAATAATCTCTTTTAGCCATGTATTTAATTATTGAATTATTGATTTAGTGAATTAGTGAGGTGTTTTTGAAATGTAAAAATTAGTGCATCAATGAATTGAACATATGGCTCAAATCAATAATTCACTAATTCAGTCCCTCAATAATTGAATTACGCTCCTACAATTACTTTGGCAAAACGAATTACCCTGTCTTTCAGGTAATAGCCTTTTTCCATTTCATCAATTACCTTGCCTTTAAGGTCATCGGTAGGGGCAGGTATATTTGTAATAGCTTCCTGCAAATCGGCATCAAAAGGGGTTCCTATTGATACCATTTCTGTTAAGCCTTTTTGTGTAAGTATATTTTTTAATTTATTTTGAATTAAGGTAACACCTTCTTTAACGGGGGCTACTTCAGTCGCTTTTTCCATGGCGCGTTGTGCACGTTCAAAATCATCCAAAACCGGAAGTAATGCAATAATTAAATCCTTTCCTTCAGTTTCGCGGGCTTCGGCACGTTCTTTCTGCGTACGTCTGCGGAAGTTGTCAAATTCGGCATACAGGCGTAAATATTTATCATTGGCCTGTGCCAGTTCGTCTTTTAATTTATCTTCGGCAGATGGACTTGCTACTTCGTCCGCTTCAACAGCTTCAACGGTTTCTGTTTGTTGGGCTTTTAGCTGTTCTTCCTCTGCTAAATTTTCCTGGGTAGGCTCATTAATATTTTCAGGAGTATCCATATTTTCTTTCTTCTTTTTCTTCAACATGTCGTTAAATTTCATAGCTGATAGTGCCAATCAAGTATCCTGCCATTGCATTAAAGCCGACAAGCTGTCAGTGGTGTGTTTTATTATAGGCAGGAGTGGCGCAATATGCGCAAGGGTGACAGGATTATTTGTCTGATTATTTTTTTTGGACGGGGATTGTCTGAACCGGAATTCATCGAATTAAAGAACGACCAGAATTTTGAAATTCTATTAATTCAATAAATTCGTTTAATTCCGGTTCAGAAACTATATTTCAGCATCCTCCAAAACTTTACCATTCTCGCATTTGATTATACGTGATGGGAAAGTGCGGATGATATGATAATCATGCGTAGCAATAAGTACGGCAGTACCCATTTGGCTTATCTGCTTTAGCAGCAGCACAATTTCTTCTGATGTTTCGGGGTCAAGGTTACCCGTTGGTTCATCGGCAAGGATAATTTCCGGGTCGTTAAGTAAGGCACGGGCAATTACAACGCGTTGCTGCTCCCCGCCAGAAAGCTCGTGAGGCATCTTTTTTAGTTTGGAGCGCAAACCAACCTTTTCCAATACATCAAGAGTACGTTCTGCTATTAGTTTTTTATCTTTCCAGCCTGTTGCACGCATCACAAAAAGCAGGTTTTGCTCAATGGAACGATCTGTAAGTAATTGAAAATCCTGGAAAACAATACCCAGCTTACGGCGCAGGTAAGGTACATCCCGGCTTGGCAATTTGCTTAGTTCATACCCGCAGGCAGTTCCTGTGCCGCTTTTAATGGCCAGGTCGCCATAAATAACCTTAAGCAGGCTGCTTTTTCCTGAGCCTGTTGAGCCTATGAGCCATACAAAATCTCCTTTATCAACATGCAGGTTTACATTTGATAATACCAGGTGCGCCTGCTGAAAAATATCAACATTATTTAGCTTAATAATAGAGTTCCCAATCATCTTTTTATAGCTCCAATTTTAAAATCTGCCCAAAAGGCAAATCTTTAATAATATTCATAATATAGTCGGCCTTATCAGTTAACCCAACCTTATCCAGTGATTTTTCGGGCCTATCTACCCGGAAATATGCCAGCAGCGTAAACTTATCATCCCTCAACTGTACATAATCGGGTATTTTGGCAACGCCTTTAACTTTTATAATATACATTTTTTTAGCTTAAGGCTTAAAGCAAAAAGCTTAAAGCATTTTTTATCTCAAAGATAGCTTTTAGCTTTAAGCCTTCGGCTTTCAGCATTTTCAAAGGTATTGTAATTTTAAAGATTTGACAAAAATTCCATTGTATCAATACCATCAGCATAATCCCATAATGCGGGTTGCTGACTTTGGCCAAACGCAACCACCTGGTTGTTTACACTTATTGGGGCTGTGGTAACAATACATTGTATATTTTCGGCTTGTTGCTCCAATGTTTGTTGTGCTGATGCCAAATTATCATAATAACCAAAATACAACACGGCCAGGGGCGAAGCTATTCTTTCATCTTCCTTAAGCATCAGAAAGCCATTATCAAGGTGTTTATTGCTGTTTACCAGGTAAATAGATTTGTTGTAATCGTAATTATTGTTGTATTTATGATGATGGATGATAGCCTTATGATCCTCAATCGATTCAAAAAAGAAATTGAAATTATAATCCTTTGGCACTAATAGCTTACTTACATTGCGGCAGCCTAAACCATAGTAATCAAAAATATCATGACCAAGGTTAAATAATTGCTCTGCGGTTTCTTCACCGGTAATTAATGCGATGCTGTTCCTGTTTTTGCGAATGATGTTGGGCACTTTGCCAAAGTAATAATCAAAGTATCGCGAGCTGTTGTTGCTGCCTGTGGCAATAATGGCATCAAAATCTGCCAATCTTTCCACAAAGCTAAATTGTTCGGCAAAGCCCGGATCGATATCAACTAATTTTTGCAAAATTACCTTAATCAGGCGGGCATCCTGTGATGATGCTTTAATAAGCGCGTGATTGCCAGATGCCAGCACGCAAAGTACATCATGAAAACCCACAAGAGGGATATTGCCGGCCAAAATAAGCCCTACCTTTTTGTTGGCAGCTTCCTTATCTAGGTTGTATTTAGATAACCAGTTTTCCAGATCGGCTTCATTCAGCATTTTGCCGATGGCTGTTACCGCCTGTAAAACACTTTGGGGGGTGAACCAGGCGTTGTGATAACGCTCATCTTCAATAGTAGCCATTAGTTGTGCATCGGAGGCAATTAACTGCTTTCCTAAGCTTGAAAATGAATTTATTGAATTTTTTATGTTAAATTTTGACATATTTATGGTAAGGCTTTAAGCCCTTAAAGCCTTTTTTGTTATATTTGTGCGCTTGTAAATTACGGGCAAAGTTAATTGAGATTATTATATATTTAGAAATATGGCGATTAAAATCACCGATGAATGCATAAACTGCGGAGCTTGCGAACCGGAGTGCCCCAATAATGCTATTTATGATGCAGGTGCAGCGTGGCGCTTTAGCGACGGTACCGGTCTTAAAGGGGTTATTGATTTTGGAGATGGCAATACTTTAAATGCCGAAGAAACCCAGGCTGCTTTATCCGATGAAATATATTATATAGTTCCGGATAAATGTACCGAATGTGTAGGTTTTCATGATGAGCCGCAGTGTGCTGCTGTATGCCCGGTTGATTGTTGTGTTGATGATGAGGATATCCGCGAAAGCAAAGAAGAATTGTTAGCCAAGAAAGATTGGCTGCACATGAACGAATAAGATATTGATATTAAATCATTAGAGGGAACAGCTTGCTGGTCCCTTTTTTTGTGCTAATTTAATATTTTAATATATTAGCTTAATCATTTTAGCCGCACCCCTTTGGCTAAAATATACCAATTATAATATTGTAACTACTTTAGCGGTTATAATGTATTGCTAATTTTATTTCTATCTAACTAAGCTATGGAATATGGCATTTGTAACCTTGCGGTTATTCCGCTTCGCGCAGAACCTAATGAAAGGAGTGAGCAGGTATCGCAGGTTTTGTTTGGTGAGGCATTTGAGATTACAGAGTGGGCTGAATATTGGGTTAAGATCATTACTGATATTGATAACTATGTTGGCTGGATAAGTAGGCTACAGTTTGCCCCGTTAGGCCATATTGCTCATAAAAATTTAAAAAGCCATCAACCACCTTTAACTTACAGGGCTGTAACACAAGCCTGGAAAATTGCTGATAATTCTGTTATCTATTTGCCGGCGGGTAGTTCGCTTGCTTTTTTGGAGGGTACAACCTGTAAAATAGGAGGTGATAGATTTGAGATCATTGGAGAAATTGGAGAGAATGAAAACATTGCAACTACGGCAAAGTCTTTTTTAAATGCCCCTTATTTATGGGGTGGTCGAACCCATTTCGGAATTGATTGCTCTGGCTTTACACAGGTGGTATTTAAGCTAAATAAAATAAAAATAAAGCGTGACGCCAGTCAGCAGGCAGAAGAGGGGGTTAAAGTTAACAGCTTAAAAGACGCACGCCTGGGCGATCTGGCATTTTTCAATAACGCCGAAGGAAGAATTACCCATGTTGGAATATTGCTTAATGGCGAGCACATTATTCATGCATCAGGAAAGGTTAAAATAGATTTGATTGATGATGATGGAATTTATTCGGTTGGGTTAAAAAGACACACCCATAAGTTACACAGCATTAAAAGATTTTTTTAAGCAAACGTGGTATCGCTATATGGTTATATTCCATACCATAATGCTTTTATCATCGCTTACTGATATAAGGTGATCTCCGTTCCAGGCCAGTTTATTTACCGAGAGGGGATGGCTTGCATATCCTTTTTCCCGGCTGATGATTTTGTAAAGCTTAAAATCATCAGATCCCCATATTTTAATGCTTTTGTCCATACTGGCAGTGGCAAAATAGGGTTGCGTAGGGTGGAAGAGAATGTGATTTACTGCAAATAAGTGCGCGGGAATGTTTTTTATAAGCTGATAGGTTGCAGTATCCCAGATCTTCACCTGTGCGTCACGCCCTCCCGAAATAAGGTGCATTCCATCAATACTGTAAGTTAATGAAAAGACTGACATGGTATGCCCATGCAACGTTTTTACCAGGGTATAATCATCCAGGTCGTAAATCTTTACCTGGTTATCCCGACAACCAAAGGCTACCCGTTTTTCATCGGGCGAAATGGCTATGCAGCGTACCGTATCGGCAGATACAGTGAAGCTGTGTACTATCTCTAATGTATCCAGGTTCCAAACGGACACTGTGCCATCTTCAGAGGCTATTAGCAGTTCTTTTTTATGATTAACGGACCTGATATCAAAAATTGGTTTAACGTGGTGCCTGAGCGATTTAATGACCTTCTGTTCAATAAAATCGAACACCAAAACTTCCCCACTGCGTAAACCTGTAAACAGTAAAGGATAGCCCGCAGGGCAATGAATAGCATAAACAGAAGCCTGAACCGGGAACATTACTTTAATAAAGGAATTGTCCTTTAGGCTCCATTCTACCAGTCCTTTATCGTTACCGCCGGTAAATAATATACCAGGTTTTTGCGATAGTTCCAGTGTAAAAATTGGGTTGCCGTGTCCGGTTAGTTCAGCTATTTTTTCCGCGGTCATTTGTCAGTTTGCTTTATCGGTTTACGGGTTGCAAAGCGGATTTATAGTGAATATCAACTACAAACTACTTACTGCAAACAGAGAACTATTTATGCCTGTTTTCCAGATTTTTAGCAATTGTTTCCAGTGTTAAACCTTTTTCGCGAAGCAATACCAACAGGTGAAAAACAAGATCTGATGATTCATTGATCAGGTCTGTTTCAGTTTCGGCAAGTGCAGCTATCACGGTTTCAACACCCTCTTCGCCAACCTTTTGCGCTATTTTGTTGAGTCCTTTATTGCGGAGTTTATTAACATACGATCCTTCGACCGGGTTTTCATATCTATCGGCAATAATATTTTCCAGTTCTAATATAAAATTCTGGTTGTATTCGGTTTGGAAACAACTGCGTGAACCGGTATGGCAGGTTGGGCCGTCAGCTTTAACTTTTATCAGCAGGGTGTCGTTGTCACAGTCAATGCTGATGTTTTTCACATGCAAAAAATTGCTGCTGGTTTCGCCCTTGGTCCACAAACGGTTTTTTGAGCGGGAAAAGAAGGTAACTACATTTTCTGCAACTGTTTTATCATAAGCTTCCTGGTTCATATAACCCAGCATTAGCACCTCTAACGTTTGCTCATCCTGGATAATAACCGGCACTAATCCGTCTGTTTTGCTAAAATCTATATTCATATCTGTTGTTCTGGTTCCTGTTGCGGGTTGCCAGGTTCGTGTGTTATTAGTTTTTCTCCACTGCCTGTGTCCTCACAAACAGCTATCCGTAGCAAGTTGTCTGTGAGGACACAGACAACGGTTAAGAATCGCCATAACTAAATTTAGGTGATGGCAAATGTGAGCTTTAATTATTTTGACTGTAACTTAATTTTATTTCTGAAATCCATTTTTGATAATTGTCAAACTGACCATCTTGCTTAAAGTTGACGGAATATCGTTCAACCGTTTCAAGGCAGTCTTCTACTGTAGATTTGTCATCATTTAATCCAATTAACTTTTCTGATGTCTTAGGCCTAAACCTATCTACAATAATGATTGCAGCCCACAAATTAATAAAGTATTGTCCTTCCATCAAATAACCTGTAAACTCATTCAGGCTTAGTTGATCCGCTAAAAAACAAAGTGTTTCATACAACTCATTCGTGCGAATATGATTACCAAATGGTTCTATGCCGTCTCTATAGCCATTTTTACAACTGACTATATAATTCATAAAAACTTCTTCTTTGCGCACCAATTATATCCTCACCTCAATATTATTACTTTTCAATATCGCTTTCAAATCAGGTATCAATATCTCACCGTAGTGGAATACCGAAGCTGCTAAAGCGGCATCAATATTTGTTTTTTCAAATACATCAACAAAGTGCTGTACAGATCCAGCGCCGCCAGAGGCTATTACCGGTATGTGCACCGCATCATTTACTATTTTGAGCAGGCCATTGTCAAAGCCCGCTTTAGTGCCGTCATGATCCATTGAGGTAAGCAGTATCTCGCCTGCGCCCCGGCTTTCTGCCTCCAATATCCACTCCAGTGTTTCGCGCTCAGTTGGTAAACGGCCGCCATTCAAATGGACGATGTTTTTATTACCAATACTGCGTGTATCCACCGCGATAACCACAAACTGTACACCAAATGCTTTGGCCAGTTCATCAATGAGGGCAGGGTTACGCACCGCAGCCGAATTGATGGATATCTTATCGGCGCCGGCGTTTAACAATGCGTCGGCGTCGGCAATTTCATTGATGCCACCACCTATTGTAAATGGTATATTGATCTGCCTGGCTACGGCTTTTACCAGTTCAACCATCGTTTTACGGCGTTCAACAGTAGCTGTAATATCCAGGAAAACCAGTTCATCGGCGCCCTGGCGCGAATAGTTCCAGGCCAGCTCAACCGGGTCGCCTGCATCGCGCAGGTCAACAAAGTTAACACCTTTTACCGTACGTCCGTCTTTAACATCAAGGCAGGGAATAATTCGTTTACTTAACATGGGGTTTTATAAGACCGTCATTGCGAGGAACGAAGGAATCTCCAATTTACAGAGAGGCTCTGTATAGCATAGAGATTGCTTCGTACCTCGCAATGACGTTTTTATTATATTATATAGAAATCAACTTATATAGAAATCAGCGATTCCAGATTCCAGTTCTTTATATCTTCGATGCTGATATGCCCTTCATAAATGGCTTTGCCTACTACAACTGATTCTACTTTTAAGCGACTAAGTTTTTCGATATCATTCATAGAGCTTACGCCGCCAGAGGCGATTAGTTTGATGAACGGAGAATGATCAAGTAGTTTTTCGTACAGTTCAATACCTGCGCCACCCAACTTGCCATCTTTATTAATATCGGTACATAAAAAACGGAAAAAGCCCAGGGCAAGGCATTTATCAACGTAATCCATCAGCTTAATTGGTGAGCTTTCCATCCAGCCGGAGTATTTAATTACCTCATCCAATACGTCGATAGCGATAACTACCTGGTCAGAACATTTGTCTCTGCCGCAGATTGATTTACCCAATTCTGGTAAAAACTCGGGATTAGTAAGGGCCTGTGTGCCTACTATAACACGATGAACGCCGGCATCTATTAACTCTTTTACCTTATCAATACTGCGGATACCTCCGCCATATTGCACTTTCATTTCGGTTTTACGGATCACATCAAACAGGTATTGCTGGTTGCTGAAATCGTTTTTGGCGCCATTCAAATCAATGATATGGATAAAGTTGGTGCCGTTGCTTTGGTAACGCTCAATCATTTCTTCAAGCGTTACATCATATTCTGTTACCTGTTGGTAATCACCCTCACGTAGTCGCACTACTTTTTTATTCAGAATATCGATAGCCGGGATTATGTACATGTCTTTTATATTTTTGAAAAGTTTGTTAATAGTGTTTCACCATACACTCCCGATTTTTCGGGGTGAAATTGTACGCCATAAAAATTATCCCGCCAAATTGATGCCGAAAATTCATTATTATAGTTAGCCGATAATAAAGTATAAGCTTTATCATACTCAATAAAGTATGAATGTACAAAGTAAAAATGTGAACCTGACGGTATATTTTTAAATAGTGGGTTTTCTTTTTCGGGAAATACCTGGTTCCAGCCGGTGTGCGGAACTTTGTATAAATTACTATCCTTAAACCTTAAAGTTTTAATTGGAAAGATATCTAAAAGGTTGGAATCCCCTTCCTCGGAATGGGAAGTGAGCAACTGCATGCCCACACAAATTCCAAGCGTTGGCTTTTTTAACGCCTTAATAGTTGGAACCAAACCTGTTGATTCCAGTTTCTTCATTGCCGCACCGGCATGCCCAACACCCGGAATGATATAACGATCATATTGAGCAAAATCCTCCTCGCTATTGATCATGCCATAAGGTATGCCCAACCGATCAAGTGCTGCTGTCAGTGAAAAAATATTTCCGGCTCCGTATCTTATTATACCTATCATTCTTTTAGTTAGAATCAGGAGTCAAGAGTTTAGAGTCAAGAAAGAACCAGTAATGTCTTGATTCTTGACTCTAAACTCTTGACTCTTTTATAAAAGTCCCTTAGTGCTTGGTAAAACCATCTTATCTACATCACGTTTTATAGCCATTTTTATTGCCTTTGCAAAAGCTTTAAATATAGCTTCAATTTTGTGATGTTCGTTTTGTCCTTCGGCTTTAATATTTAAATTACATTTTGCCGCATCACTAAACGATTTGAAGAAATGATAAAACATTTCTGTTGGCATTTCGCCTATCTTTTCTCTTTTAAACTCGGCATCCCAAACTATCCAGTTTCGGCCGCCAAAATCAATAGCTGCCTGTGCCAGACAGTCATCCATCGGCAGGCAAAAGCCGTAGCGTTCAATGCCCATTTTGTTGCCCAAAGCTGTAGCGAAAATCTCGCCTAAAGCAATTCCGGTATCTTCAATGGTGTGGTGTTCGTCTATATGGAGGTCGCCATTGGCGATAATTTCAAGATCGATACTTCCGTGGCGGGCAATCTGATCCAACATATGATCAAAGAAATGCAAGCCGGTAGAAACTTTGGCTTCACCAGTACCATCCAGGTTTATTTTTATGTAGATGTCTGTTTCTTTGGTACTGCGGCGGTGCTCTATTACCCGCTCGCCCAGTTTTAAAAATTCATAGATCTTTTTCCAGTCAGTAGTTTCTAAAGCTATGGTATCCTGGATATGATCGGCTTCGGTAAACTCACCGCCACCTAAGCCTGAATGATTATTTAGCCAGATGGCTTTTGCACCCAGGTTTTTGGCCAGCAATACATCGTTTTTCCTGTCGCCAATGGTAAATGATCCTTTCAGATCATACTTTTCAGCATCAAGGTATTGTGTAAGCAAGCCGGTTTTTGGCTTACGGGTAGGAGCGTTATCAGCAGGGAATGTACGATCGATACAAATGTTTGAAAACTTTACACCCTCGCTTTCAAATGTTTTAAGGATAAGGTTATGTACCGGCCAAAAGGTATTTTCGGGATACACGGCGGTGCCTAAACCATCCTGGTTGGTCACCATTACCAGCTCAAAATCAAGTTCTTTGGCTATTTTAGGTAGATAGGTTAAAGCGCCGGGATAAAAGGTAAGTTTCTCAAACGAATCGATCTGCTCATCCGGCGTTTCGTTAATCATCGTGCCATCACGATCTACAAATAATATTTTCTGCAGCTTGCTCATTTAAAAGTTCTGTAAGGTGTTAAGTAATATGGTGTTTTCATCTGGCGTACCTACTGTAATACGCAGGCTGCCCTCGCATAGTTCAATTTTTGAACGATTGCGTACAATGATGCCTTTACCTACCAGGAAATTATAGATGCCGTTTGCATCCGAGGTTTTAACCAAAATGAAATTCGCATCAGACGGATAAATATCTAACACAAAATCAAACTCTTTTAAAGCAAGTACCAACCTGTCGCGTTGGATAAGTGTTTCCTTTATCCATTCATTTACTTGTGCAACGTTAGCCAGGGCCTCTAAAGCCAGTTGTTGCGACGACTCGTTAACGTTATAAGGAGGCTTAACTTTATTCATTACCTCGATGATCTCTTCGGCGGCAAAAGCCATTCCAACACGTAAACCAGCAAGTCCCCACGCTTTGGAGAGGGTTTGCATGACTACCAGGTTGGCATATTCGGTTAATTCCTGTATAAATGTCTTTTGGCGACTGAAATTGATATAAGCCTCATCAACCACAACAATTCCATTAAAATTAGCGAGCAGAGTTTCTACATCTTCCCGGTTAATGGAGTTGCCCGTTGGGTTATTTGGCGAACAAATAAATATCAGTTTGGTATGCTCGTCAATAGCCTCAGCAATACCTTCTAAATTAAGTTGGTATTCTGGTGTAAGGGTTACTTTACGAGCCTCCACATCGTTGATGTTGGCCGATACCTCGTACATGCCGTAGGTAGGCGGTACCAGGATCACGTTATCTATGCCGGGGTTACAAAAACTGCGGAACAGGATATCTATAGCCTCATCGCTGCCATTGCCTATAAATATATTGCGGGCTGGTACGCCTTTAATTTCGCTCAGCCGCATTTTTACCGCATACTGCATAGGATCGGGGTACCGGTTAAACTGTTGTGCCAATGGCGAACCGTAAGCATTTTCATTAGCATCCAAAAAAACACTTGCTTCACCCTGGTACTCATCGCGAGCGGATGAGTAGGGTACTAACCGTTTGATGTTTTCTCTAAGTATATTATTGATATTGTACATTATTCTTTTAATCTTTTTTTCGCCCGTCATTGCTTCGTGCTTACCGATGACCATGACATGTTTGAAAACTATCTTTTTGTGATCCTGAGGAACGAAGGATCTATTCTCCATCATGCTTTTTCGCCCTGTACAGTCTGCGAATAGATCCTCCGTTCCTCAGGATGACAAACCTTTTAAAATGTCATTTCTCCTTCAGCGTACTTGAGTTTTATATACTCGCAATGACGCTTTTTCATGTTAATTATTGCTTCTGATAGATACCGCATTCCTATGCGCATGCAATCCTTCCATCTCTGCCAAAACCTCAACAGTATGACCGATATTCTGGATGCCTTCACGCGTGATATGCTGAAACGTGATCTTTTTCACAAACGAATCAACCGATACACCGGAATAAGCCCTGGCATAGCTGCTGGTTGGTAATGTATGGTTAGTTCCTGATGCATAATCGCCGGCACTCTCCGGGGTTAAATTGCCCAGGAAAACCGAACCTGCGTTGATGATGCTGCCGGTGATCTGCTCCCAGCTATGGGTTGCCAAAATTAAATGTTCGGGTGCATATTGGTTACTGAAGTTCATGGCTTCTGCAAGGCTGGATGTCACTACAATGTATGAATTATCTAAAGCTAACCCTGCAATTTCGGCACGTGGTAAAACCGGTAATTGTTTCTCTATTTCTGCCAATGCTGCATCTGCAATTGCTGCCGATGTGCAAACCAGAACCGATTGACTATCAATGCCATGTTCTGCCTGTGCCAGCAAATCGGCTGCTATATAAGCCGGGATTGCAGTACTATCAGCAATTACTAAAACCTCAGACGGACCCGCTGGCATATCAATAGCGGTTGTGGTAGTTGATTGAATAATGGTTTTGGCCTTGGTTACAAACTGGTTGCCCGGACCGAAGATCTTATCAACTTTAGTTATAGTTTCGGTACCATATGCCATTGCCGCAATTGCCTGCGAACCACCGGCAAGATAGATCTTGTCAATACCCAACAGCAATGCTACATAAGCAATAAATGCGTTTACCTTGCCGCTTTTTTGCGGGGGAGAACACACCACAATTTCATGACAGCCTGCTATACGAGCCGGGATGCCCAACATTAAAAATGTACTTGGCAAAACAGCTGAACCACCGGGGATATAGAGGCCCACTTTCTCAATTGGCCTTAACTCGCGCCAGCAGGTTACACCGGGCATAGTTTCTACCTTGTCCTCGGTTTTTAGCTGTGTTTGATGAAATTTATAGATGTTGCTATAAGCAGTTTCGAGAGCAGCCTTTTGTTGAGGGCTTATAGCTTGTGCCAGTTCTTCCAGTTCGGCTTTATCCAGGTAAAGTTTACTTAATTCAACCTTATCAAATTTGTGGGCGTAATCAATTAAAGCCCTATCGCCATGTTGCTGAACGTTAGCTATTACCTCCTCAACAACAGCGCGGATCTCATTGGCCGGATCAACATTACGCTGAACCAGTTGCTGGATATCGCCAGTACTTAAATCTGAATAATTGTATGTCTTCATTGCAGTTATCAGTTTGCAGTGGGCGGTTTACTTTAGCAGTCTGAATTTTAATGCAAACCGCTAAAGTAAACTGCCAGCTATAAAATTATCTTTTCAATCGGCATTACTACAATGCCTTGTGCGCCTGCTTGTTTCAGCTGGCTTATTCTATCCCAGAAATCACGCTCGGGGATTACGGTGTGTACAGCAACCCAGTCAGCCTCGGCCAATGGTACTACCGATGGGCTTTTAACGCCCGGTAATAAAGCAATTACCGCATCAAGGTTATCTTTACGAACGTTAAGTACCACGTACTTAGTCTCCTTTGCGCGCAAAACAGATTGTATACGTTGTATCAGTTCTTGTACCAGGTGGTTGCCATCAGTGCCTTTGCTGCCAATTAACACCGCTTCTGACGACATTACATCAGCAAATGGTTTTAAACCGTTGCTTTTCAGCGTGCCACCGGTAGAAACAAGATCGCAAATGGCATCACTTAAGCCGAGGCCCGGAGAAATTTCTACAGAACCGGATATGGTGCGGATGTCTGACTGGATACCTTGCTCTTGCAAAAATTTCCGTAATATAACCGGATAGGTAGTTGCAATGGCTTTTCCATTTAAATCGGCAAGCGACTGAATATCATTATTGTTTGGTACTGCTATTTTTAAGGAGCATTTGCCAAAGCCTAAACGTTGCAGGTAATTTACTTCAACTTCGGTTTCCTGTATCACATTTTCGCCCACGATACCCAGGTCGGCAATGCCGTCCTGAACGTATTCTGGAATATCGTCATCACGAAGAAAAAGGATCTCTAAAGGGAAGTTTGATACTGGGGAGATAAGCGAACTTTTGTAATTTTCGAAGTTTAAGCCGCAATTTTTTAGTAATTCGACTGATTTTTCGTTGAGACGACCAGATTTCTGGATCGCAATTTTAAGTGTTTTCACAAAATGAATTTAAGGAACTATAATAAAAAAGAGTATAAACGGAGGTTGTTATTTCGCGTAGAAACATACATTTAGCTGATCACCACATGGTGGTGATGCAGGTGAAGATGATGTAAAGCGATACCGTTCATTTTTTATAGTATACTACGGGTAAGTCTGCGCAAATATAGACAGATGTTTTTTAAATCAAAATTTAATATGAATTTGTCTGAATCAGAATTTACAGAATTTAAGGATTTGCAAAATTTTGCCTGAGCCGAATTGATGGAAATATTCGAATTTTTAAATTCTGTTCATTGTTTAATTCTGTAAATTCTGATTCAGATTATTTTCATCATACTCATAAATACCGCCTTCTGCCCCAAAATCTTTAATTAACCTCAGATGTTTTACTTTTTGAATGTCCTTTATATTAATAAGCTCCGGATTTTCGAGCACATTAAACCAGATGAGGTAAAAACGTTTGATCTTGTAAAATTTGGCCACATCCTTTTTGAAAAAACGGTGAGGGACAAGGTATGATGACATGCCCGAGAAGAAGTAAACAGCCTCATGTGCATCTGTATAAATAGTAACTTTTGGGTCGAACTGGCTTTTATCTATCGTTTTTAAATAAGCAGCAAAGTCCGAATCGATCCAGCTTTCATCTGTATAACCAGGGTTGCCGTATTCTCCGGCTATTTGGTCAACATAACGGGCTTTATCTATGAAAAACTCTTTGGTAACAAAGCCCAGCATCAGCACTATCATTATGCCGGCCACTACTTTGCGTGTGTTGGTATTTACTATTTTTTTAAGCAGCAGCAAGCCCCAGCTGGTATAACCCCAAAGCGCGGTTATATACATAGGCGCGAGCAACCGGTGGTTAATGCGCTCGTACCGTGAAAAAGTTGATGATATCACGATAAACAAACCATAAACCAAAGCGAAAGTAATAGCCAGGTTCTCGAAGCTATCTAAATGGCGTCGATAATAATTATATGCCAATGCCGCTATAAAGCCGAGCAATATAATGGTAGCCAACGGTATAGATAGCCAATATTGATTTGGGGTAAGCCCCATCCAATCACAAACCACATTGCCAAAATAATAGAGGTTTTTACCGAACGAAGTTATAGATGGTTCCCGCGGGCCTGTAGTAGTGCCAGACATGAACGCGTTAAATACCAGGTTGCTTACCAATAGTGATATGCAAACAAAGCCATATATAATAATGTGAAAAATCTTCTTTTTTAGCGGTAAAACCCTGTCGAGCAATAAAAGTAATCCCCCTGTACCCACAATGGTAACGGCGGCATACCGGGTTATACAGCTTATGGCAGCTATAAGTGCCGCTATAACCAATGTTTTAATGGTATGCTTTAAAAGATATTCCCTAAAGGCTACCAGGAAAAACAGGGTTTCTACTATAAACAGTGTCTCTGACCATAAATAGGAGTATACCTGTAAAAGCGCCGGACTCAATATAATAGCCACCAGCATCAACCATTTATAAACGCGGGATGTTGGTACAAAACGGTGCATGATCCAGCCACTGGTATATATTAGCGTTGCAAACATTAATCCGTTTAATACCGCGCCAAATATAACCGGATCGATGCGGGTAATAAACATAATGCTCCCCAAAAATACTGGGTAAAATACCGGGAAATCAACGATGGGGATATGGTTGAATGTTTGAAGCGTGCCGTTGGTATTTAAGCTGCGCGCTGCACTGGTATACATGATGGAATCCGGAGAGATGCCAATGCCACTGTATTTGCAAAATAGCTGGATAGCAAAAAAGCCAATTACTGCGGCGATGAATGTGTCGTAGTTTTTTAAATAGCGGCTAATCTGCATAAAGGTTTCTTTGCTTTGTAATAGTGGTAAAAGTTGTAGCGGGGTAAAATGTTTTAAAAATAGTTAAAAAGCCCCCTCTAAATCTCCCCCGGTAGGGAAGACTTTTGAATAATATTTTTAAATCCCTCCTTTTCGGGGAGGGTTTGGGTGGGGCTAAGCTATCAAATCCAATATGGTACTTATCGGCTGATCGCTATCTATCAATATGCCTTTAACGCCTGCAGAAGTTCCTGCTTCTACGTCGCGCTCGCGATCGCCTATAAAATAGGATAGGGCAGGGTCAATGTTGTATTTTTCGATGCCTTGTAACAACAAGCCGGGTTTTGGTTTGCGGCAATCGCAATCGCCGGTGAAATTTGGATGGTGCGGGCAGTAAAAAAAGTCAGTTATTTCTACACCGTGCTCTTCATATACTTGTTTTAGATGATTATGCATTTTTGCAAGTTCATCCTCTGTATACCAGCCTTTAGCCAGGCCTCCCTGGTTGGTAGCCACCAACAGCATATATCCCCTGTTTTGCAAAGTTTTAAGCGCTTCGAAATTATCGAGTACATGAAAATCTTCAAAACGACGAACGTAATCGCCCATTTCCTGGTTTAGTACTCCATCACGATCTAAAAATACAGCTTTAATTTTTGCAGACATTTGTTATTAATTTTTTGCGAAGTTAGCAATTTTTAAAAGTTCATGGGTGATATGTAATGGAACCAGGATTTTAGTCAATATCAGTTGCAGGAAGTGCATTGTTTCTTCTCAATTAATAAATTAAAAAAAGACGACCGCATATATAGATTTACCAAACAAAATTTTATTCTGTTATAAATAAATATACCGCTTGTATAAATGATTACGGTTAAGTTGGTGCAACTTTATATTGATTCTAAACAATAAAACATCTTATTTCATTTAGTAAATCATAATAATTGCCTGTTTGTGTTGATGAATTGTTAAATAAACATGATTTAAATAATTGATTTTTTAGAAATCTTTAAAAATTCTGATAAATTTTATAATTTATTTATATATCAGTAACTTCGTAGTTACACCATTTTATAAAACGGTTTAATTTACGATGAATCAAACTGAGAGCAACCAGGGCCTTTACAGGCCAGAATTTGAACACGACTCCTGCGGGACTGGATTTACAACCAATATTAACGGTCATAAAAGTAACCAGATTATTGATGATGCGCTTACCATGCTGGAGAACATGGAACACCGTGGCGCTTGCGGATGCGACCCAGAAACCGGCGATGGTGCTGGTATTTTGATACAATTGCCACATGAGTTTCTGATGGAAGAATGCTCAAACCTGGAGATCAGCCTGCCCGAACCGGGTGAGTATGGTGTCGGGATGATATTTTTTCCTAAAGATTCGGCACAAAAGAAAGCTTGTCGTATAGTTATTACCAATGCTATTGAAAAGTTAGGCCTTGTAAAATTAGGTTACCGCAAATTAACCGTTGATTCAATGGCAGTTGGTGAAACCGCCCGCCAGGCCGAACCTGATGTTGAGCAGATATTTATTGCCCGCCCGCATCATATTACCAACGCAGAAGATTTTGAACGTAAGCTATTCATTTTAAGAAGGTATATTAATAAAACCATCACCGAAACCATAGCTGGTGCGGCAGAACATTTTTATTTTACCTCGTTATCCTGCAAAACCATTGTTTACAAAGGACAGGTAACTACTTACCAGCTGCGTAAATATTATGCCGATCTTACAGATCCTCGTATTGCATCTGGTTTTGCCATGATCCACTCGCGTTTCTCAACAAATACATTTCCATCATGGAAACTGGCTCAGCCTTTTCGCCTGATAGCCCATAATGGTGAGATTAACACCCTTACAGGTAACTTAAACTGGTTTTATGCCGGTTTAAAATCATATGCTTCGTCGTATTTCACGGCCGAAGAAATGGACATGCTGTTACCGGTGATTGATAATAACCAGTCGGATTCTGCCTGCCTGGATAATATCATCGAAATATTACTGCATTCTGGTCGCTCATTACCTCACGTAATGATGATGCTGATTCCTGAAGCATGGGATGGCAACGTACACATGGACCCGGTTAAAAAAGCATTTTATGAGTATCATGCAACGTTAATGGAACCCTGGGATGGCCCGGCTGCAATTACCTTTACCGATGGTAAACTGGTAGGAGCTTTGCTTGATAGAAATGGTCTTCGCCCGTTGCGTTATGTGATCACCAATGATGGCCGTGTTATAGCAGCATCTGAGGCTGGTACTTTAAATATTGACGAGAGCACCGTTTTACGTAAGGGACGTTTGCAACCTGGTAAAATGTTGTTGATCGATACCGAAAAAGGCCGCATCATTACTGATGATGAGATTAAAAAGCAAATTACTTCACAACAGCCTTATGGCCGTTGGTTAGAGAATTATAAAATTAACCTGAGCGAACTTACTGAACCGCGTTTGGCATTTGCCAGCCTTTCAGAAGCATCTGTGTTCCGTTACCAACAGGTATTTGGTTACAGTCGCGAGGATATAGATACCATTATTAAGCCTATGGCTGTTGATGGTAAAGAGCCCATCGGCTCTATGGGTACAGATGTGCCTTTGGCTATCTTATCTGATAAACCACAACATTTATCAAGCTATTTTAAACAGTTTTTTGCACAGGTTACCAATCCGCCTATCGATCCTATTCGTGAGCGTTTGGTAATGAGCTTAGCTACCTTTATAGGTAACAATGGCAACCTGCTTGATGAGGATAAAATGCATTGCCATTGCGTGGTTTTAAAGCACCCGATATTAAAAAATCACCAGTTAGAGAAACTGAGAAGTATTGATACCGGCCTTTTCCATGCTAAAACACTGCAAACTTATTTTGTAGCCGATGGCATGCCCGGTTCATTAGAAAAAGGTATTGCAAGACTTTGCCGCTATGCAGAAGATGCTGTTGATGATGGTTTTGAGGTATTGATCCTTTCGGATCGTGCGGTAGATTCAGAACACGCGCCAATCCCAACTTTGCTTGCTGTTTCGGCTGTGCATCACCATTTGATTAAAAAAGGACGTCGTGGCGCTGTAGGTTTAGTTGTTGAAACCGGCGATGCATGGGAAGTTCACCATTTTGCCTGTTTGCTGGCTTTTGGTGCTACTGCTATCAACCCGTATTTGGCTTTGGCTACTATCGAAACTGTTAAAAATAACGGTAGTTTAGAAACCAACTACGATATTAAAAAACTACATACTAATTATGTGAAATCAGTAAATGATGGTTTGCTAAAGATTTTCTCTAAAATGGGAATCTCCACGCTGCAATCATACCATGGTTCACAGGTGTTTGAGATATTAGGTTTAAACAAAAGTGTTGTTGACAAATATTTCTGCGGAGCTGTTACCCGTATAGGTGGTTTAGGCCTGGATGAAATTGCCCGCGAAGCACTTTGTAAACACCGCATTGGTTTTAATGCAAAAAGCGCCGATAATTTACTGCCCGAAGGTGGTATTTATCAGTGGAAACGCAGGGGAGAGGCTCACTTGTTTAATCCAACTACGGTGCATTTATTACAACATGCTACCCGCAGCAATGATTACTCCGTATATAAAAACTATGCTAAAGTAATTAACGAGCAAACCGAAAAGCACTTTACTATACGTGGCTTGCTTGATTTTGCCCATCACCGCGAGGCTATCTCCATTGATGAGGTTGAATCTGCAGGAAACATCATGACACGCTTTGCAACAGGCGCCATGTCATTTGGGTCTATATCTCATGAGGCACATAGCACCATGGCCATTGCAATGAACCGCATAGGTGGTAAAAGCAATACTGGCGAAGGTGGTGAGGACGAAATGCGTTATGAAAAAATGGCCAGCGGCGATTCTATGCGCTCGGCTATTAAGCAAGTGGCATCGGCTCGTTTTGGGGTAACGTCAAATTATCTTACCAATGCCGATGAGTTGCAGATTAAGATGGCACAAGGTGCAAAACCTGGTGAAGGCGGGCAGCTGCCGGGTCATAAAGTTGATGACTGGATTGCAAAAACACGCCACTCTACACCAGGCGTAGGTTTGATTTCGCCGCCGCCACACCACGATATTTACTCTATCGAGGATTTGGCCCAATTAATATTTGATCTTAAAAATGCCAACCGTGCTGCACGTATCAACGTGAAATTGGTATCTAAAGCGGGTGTTGGTACTATAGCAGCTGGTGTTGCCAAAGCACATGCCGATGTGATCCTGATTGCAGGGTACGATGGTGGTACAGGCGCATCGCCAATAAGCTCTGTAAAACACGCCGGTTTACCATGGGAGCTTGGTTTAACCGAGGCTCACCAAACATTAGTTCGTAACAAACTACGCAGCCGTGTGGTATTGCAAACAGATGGTCAGCTAAAAACTGGTCGCGATTTGGCTATAGCCTGTTTAATGGGCGCCGAGGAGTGGGGAGTTGCTACTGCTGCGCTTGTTGCAGGCGGTTGTATTATGATGCGTAAGTGTCATTTAAATACCTGCCCTGTAGGCGTTGCTACTCAGGATCCTGAATTGAGGAAACTGTTCAGCGGCAAGCCGGAGCATGTGGTTAACCTATTCCGCTTTATGGCCGAAGAACTTCGCGAGATCATGGCTGAACTTGGTTTCCGTACCATTAATGAAATGGTTGGACGTGTTCAGTTCCTGAAAGTAAAAGATCATCTGGATAACTGGAAAGCTAAAAAGATAGACCTGAGCGGCATATTGCACCCGGTTACCAATACCAAAGGCATGACACTGTACAACAGTGAGCAGCAGGATCATGGAATGAGCGAAATAATTGACTGGCAGTTATTGGAGACAGCGAAAGTTGCGCTTGAAGATAAAACACCTGTATTTGCTTCATTTGATGTAATCAATGTTAACCGTACTATCGGCACGCTTTTATCAAACGAAATCTCTAAAAAATATGGCTCTGCCGGCTTACCGGATAATACCATCAACTATAAATTCAAAGGATCGGCCGGGCAAAGTTTCGGCGCGTTTACAACCAAAGGAATTTCCTTTGAGTTGGAAGGCGAAGCTAATGACTATGTAGGTAAAGGTTTATGCGGTGCACAACTGGCTATCTATCCTGCAGCAAATGCAACATTTGTTCCTGAAGATAATATCATCATTGGTAACGTCGCACTTTACGGAGCTACTTCTGGTGAGTTGTTTGTTGGAGGTATGGCGGGCGAGCGTTTCGCGGTGCGTAACTCTGGAGCTACCACAGTTGTTGAGGGTATTGGCGATCATGGTTGCGAATACATGACGGGTGGCCGAGCACTTATCCTGGGTAAAACAGGTCGTAATTTTGCGGCAGGTATGAGCGGTGGTTTAGCCTGGGTATTTAACCCGGATAATAGCTTTGCCGAAAACTGCAATACCGAGATGGTAGACCTTGATCCTTTATCATTAGAGGACGAAGAGCAGATACTGGCTTTATTGCGTAAGCACATCAGCTTAACCGGAAGCAAGCTTGCCCAACAGATACTTACCAATTGGAACGAGGCATCAACCCAATTTGTTAAGGTGTATCCAAAAGAGTATAAAAGAGTTTTAGAGCAATTACAATATCAAACAATAGGCTAAATTTCAATGGGAAAACCAACAGGATTTCAGGAGTTTAACAGGGAATTACCAACCAAGGTTCCCGCTGCTGAACGCGTAAAGAACTATAATGAGTTTGTTAATTTATATACCGACGAGAAGCTAAATCAGCAATCGGCCAGGTGTATGAATTGCGGTATCCCCTTTTGCCATTCGGGATGCCCGCTGGGTAATATTATTCCGGAGTTTAACGATGCAGTATATCGTAAAAACTGGGAAGAGGCTTACCATATTTTATCATCAACTAATAATTTCCCTGAGTTTACAGGCCGTATATGCCCTGCACCCTGCGAATCTGCTTGTGTTTTAGGTATCAACAAGCCAGCCGTAGCTATCGAGGAAATTGAAAAACATATTATTGAGATAGCTTACAAGAATAACCTGGTTAAGCCAACAGCCCCATTAGTAAAATCTGGCAAAAAGGTAGCTGTAATAGGCTCTGGTCCGGCTGGATTGGCAGCAGCAGCTCAATTGGTGAAGGCTGGTCATGCCGTAACCGTTTATGAGCGCGATGATAAACCAGGTGGTTTATTACGCTATGGTATTCCCGATTTTAAATTGGAGAAAAATGTTGTTGAGCGCCGTATCGAGGTGATGGAAAAAGATGGCATTGTATTTAAACTCAACAGCGAAGTTGGTGTAAATGTAGCCGCTGATGATCTGTTGCGTAGCAATGATGCTGTAGTATTGGCAGGTGGCTCAACTGTACCACGTAACCTTATGATCCCCGGCAGGGAATTAAAAGGGATCCATTTTGCTATGGACTTTTTGAAGCAGCAAAACAAGCGTGTAAGCAATATTAGTGTAGATGCAGAAGATATTTTGGCTACAGATAAAGATGTTGTAGTAATTGGTGGTGGTGATACCGGCAGCGACTGTGTAGGTACTTCAAACCGGCAGGGCGCAAAATCTATCAAGCAGTTTGAGGTGATGTATCAACCACCTACAGAGCGTACGCAACACATGCCATGGCCAACATACCCAATGGTGCTGAAAACTACCAGTTCGCACGAGGAAGGCGCTGAGCGTTTTTGGGGCGTTAATACACTGGAGTTTTTAGGCGATGAAGATGGTAATTTGAGGGCATTAAAAGTTGTTGATGTGTCCTGGGAGCAGGATGTTATGGGCCGCCCTTTAAAGTTTAATGTTGTTGAAGGTTCGGAGCGCGAAATACCTTGTCAAAGAGTATTCCTGGCAATGGGTTTCTTATATCCTCAGCCTGCAGGTTTATTAGCCCAATTGGGTGTTGAACTTGACGAACGTAAGAACGTTAAAGCTAAAGAAGGTGTTTACCGTACCAATGTAAGTAAAGTATTTGCAGCAGGAGATATGCGCCGCGGACAATCGCTGGTTGTTTGGGCCATTTCAGAAGGCCGCGAAACTGCCCGTAAGGTAGATGAATTTTTGATGGGCCACTCTGTGCTGGAAAGCAAGGATGCCGTTAACCAGTTTGACCAGGTGTTTTAAATAGAACCCTCTATCTATTGAAGATATAACCACTTTGTAATGCCCTTTAAGGGTATGGCAAAGTGGTTTTTTGTTTAAGGAAATTGTGATTTAAGATAATTGTAAAAAACATACATCATTATTGATCAACTTAATTATGCTACCTGGGAAACCAGTTTACAGTTTTTTTGTTAAACCTGAACAGTAGTATAATCGATTTATAAATGAAGCAACTAATATGCCTTGTATTTGGTTTGGCGGCCATTGTTTTAGTACAATCATGCCAGAGTAATAAACGCGCGAATAATTACAACGATAAAGCTTTAGTTGATGACAGTGTTTCGCTTTTCCTGAAAAATAGTACAGAGGAAAGTTTAATGGCCGTAAAAGCCTCGGGGTTGGCTATATCAAACTCGAAAAATCAACGGGTTATTCAGTTTGCCAAAACCATGATAGATGATCATACCAGGCTAACCGATGAGTTGAAACAATTACAGGCCGATGATTCAGTTAAAGTTACTGATAAGCTTAATGTCATCCATCAGCAAATAATTGCAAACTTGGAGCAAAAGAAAGCTGCCGAATTTGATAAGGCTTATTTAGAGATAATTGTAGCCCAGGATGGGCAGGAAATGAACCACTTTAAAGCCGCTACACAGGCAAAAAGTTTAAATGTGGTGGAATTTGCGAAGAAAGGTATATCGTTATTACAGACTCATCTTGATTCGGCAAAAACAATCAATGATAACTTAAAATAACTTCAATTGCTGCTGTATTGGCGGTTTTGCTTTACCCATCACAGTTCTGCCACCGTATTTCCAGGAGTCGTCGCGTTCTTTGGCTATAACCTGGTCAAAGTTTGCATTTGGGGTAAAGTCTTTTTCAGCATTCTCAGCAATTTTGTGTAAGCGTTTAATAGCCTCGTTCTTTTCTGATAAACCCAGTTTCGATTTATATACAGCGTTTTGCAGCGTACTGATAGTTTCATCGTAAACGGTGATAGGCACAGGGAATGGATGACCATCCTTGCCGCCGTGCGCAAAAGAAAACCTTGCCGGGTCTTTAAATCGCGATGGCGTTCCGTGGATCACCTCGCTTACCAAAGCCAGCGATTGTAAAGTACGCGGACCTAAACCTTGCAACAATAACAGGTCTTCAAAATCGGTGGGCTGTTTTTCATGAGCCAGCCAAAGTACGGCCCCCAACCTTTTTAAATCCACGTCTTTAGCTTTCACGTCGTGATGATTGGGCATAACCAATTTACTGATCTCCCTGATCATCATCTCCGGATTTTCGGCTGCTATCTGCATTACACCATTTCTTGAAGTATCCGCAAGCTTATCGGTCATGTTCAATATCAGCCCGGTATTTTTACCGTAGATAGAAGTATGCGGGTCATCTACAAAAGAAGTAAGTTGTTCCGAATGCCAGTGATAGCGCCGGGCGGTACTGCTGGCATCGCTCATACCTTGTTGTACAACCGCCCATTTGCCGGTATCGCTCAAAATAAAATTATGGGTATATAACTGGAAACCGTCCTGTATGGCGGTGTTATCAATCTTAGCACTTAGTTTGCTGCATTTAACCAGGTAGTTGCCGTCGAGCCCGGTTGATTCGCTGATCTTTAACAGCTCGGCCGGGGTTTGTTTAGAATGTTTGCCTTTGCCGCCGCAAATGTAAATACCCAGCTCGCGGCTATGTGGGTTGATAGCCCGCTTCAAAGCGCCCATAACCGAGGTAGTAATGCCAGAGGAATGCCAGTCCATTCCCATAACAGCACCTAAGCTTTGAAACCAGAAAGGATCGCTTAAACGGCGTAATACTTCATCCTTGCCATAATCAATCACTATATTTTCAACTATGGCCAAACCTAACTTTGCCATGCGCTCAGCCAGCCACTGCGGCACATAGCCATAGTGTAAAGGTAAATCAGCACTGCCAGATCGTTTCATGCTAACAAAGTTAGTAAAATGTTTTGGTGAATTAAGGAAAGTATTCTTTATAAACGAATCAATGCGCTATATGCAAACAAAAAGAGACACATGTAATGTGCCTCCTGTTAATATTTAAAACTATTATTAATTAATCTTCCGTATCCGCTTCACCCGCATACAACTCGTCAATATCGGCAGCGTATTTCTTTTCTATCACTTTGCGTTTGGCTTTCATGGTAGGGGTAATTTCACCTTCTTCCATGCTAAAAGGATTGCGTTTTATTTTGAATGATTTTACACGTTCAAATTTGGCAAGTTCATTGCTCAGTTTACGAATATCCTGGCCAATCCAGTCAACAATCTCTTTATCTTCAATAAATACTTCCGGTCGTTCAAAAAACTCATTTTTGAGGCCAAAGGTTTCCTGAAGAGTTTCTTTGCCGGGCACTATAATAGCTGCAATGTATTCGCGTTTATCGCCCACTAAAAACACCTGCTCAATTTTAGGGCTTTTAAGGTACGTGTTTTCAACCGGGGTGGGGTAGATGTTTTTGCCATAAGCATTCACCAGCATATTTTTAAGGCGATCGGTAATTTGCAGGTTGCCGCGGAAAAACCGGCCAATATCCCCCGTATGGAACCAGGCATCAGCGTCAATTACCGTGGCGGTTTCTTCGGGTTTGTTCCAGTAGCCCTTCATTACACAATGGCCGCGAACAATGATTTCGCCTTCTTCGGTTATCAGATCTTCTTTGAAATTATCGTGATTTTGTATGGTGTATATCTTTTTGGTTTCAACGTCCTGGATACCTACCTCGATACCCGGAATAATACGGCCTACGGTGCCATAAATTACCCTATGGCGCTCCGTAACAGCCATCACAGGTGATGTTTCTGTTAGTCCAAAACCTTCCAGGATCACAATACCCAGATCGCCAAAAAACTCACCAATATTTTTAGGCAGCGCGCCACCACCAGATACCATGAATTGTAATTTGCCGCCGGTTTTTTCCTTAATCTTGCTAAATACCAGCTTTTCAGCAATGGCATGCTGTGCTTTTAAAACAGGCCCGGGTTTTTTACCGGCTTCCTGCACTAATCGCACTTTTTTGCCAATCTCAAAGGCCCACAAAAATATTTTGGTTTTAAGGCCGCCGGCAGATGTTCCACTTTTTATGGCTTTATCATGAATGCGTTCAAGCAGGCGCGGTACACAACATAAAATGGTTGGCTTAACCTCGGCCATGTTTTTGGCTAATAATTCTAAACTTTGCGCAAATGCAATTTGCGAACCCTTTAAAATAGCAATATGATAAATGGTACGCTCAAACACATGTGATAAGGGCAGGAACGACAGGAAACGATCATCCTTTGTTACAAAAGGAATCTGGATAACACTGTTTAAAGCATTTTGGGTAAGGTTGTAATGGGTAAGCATCACCCCTTTAGGTATACCGGTGGTACCCGATGTATAAATAAGGCAGGATAGATCGGTTGGTAAAATGGCTTCACGGGCTGCATTAATAGCCTGGCGATATTGTTCAATTAATACAAGTCCTTCGCTAATTACCTGGTCAAACCCAATAACGCCGGCGTTAAGGTTTAGCTTATCGCTAAACTTTTCAAAATCATCAAAAGCCGGAATAATACGGATAAGTGCCGCGCAGTTATTAGCTATTTTAAGCACCTTGCGAAAAAGGAAGGGATTACCAACAATAACGGTTTTTGCGCCAGAGTCATTCAGGATATATTCAATCTCATTCTCGGTAAGGGTTGGATATATAGAGGCATTAACCGCACCTATCTGCTGCAGGGCCTGGTCGTAGTAAACATAGTTTGGCCCGTTCTCGATAATGAGTGAAAGTCGGTCGCCTTTTTGTATCCCCAGACTGAGCATCCATGCAGATATAGCATCAATTTTTTCTAAGGCTTCGCCGTAAGTGATCTCTACCCAGTTGTCTTTTACTTTATGAATCATAAAAGTGTGACTTTCCGGATGGATATTGGCAACGGTATTACGTATAAATGACGGAACGGTTGATAGGTCGCTTACCTGGCTCATTAAGTATAAATGATTTATATAAACATCAAACTTATGTTTTTTAAGCTAAATACTAAAATGAAATAATGCTTTACTTAACCCCGGGCATCGGTGCTGCCAAATATTCATTTAACATAGCAACAAACAACTCCGGTACTTTACTGTCGGCGTTAGGCGACATGATCTCGCCCATATAGCTACCATGGTTATCTGGAAATATAGACAAGCGGCCGTGAGGCAGCAAACGATACATTTCTACAGCATGCTCAGGACGGACAACGTCCTGGTCTCCAATAACTATTAAAGCCGGGGCTTGTATCGATTTAATAACATCGCTTTCCCAATCCTTAAAAGTTTGCATCCTTTTGGCGTCTTTATCGTGCATGTTTTGCAGCCCGGCCTGGGTGTTACCGGGAATACTTAAATATACTTCCTGGTATATCTTAGGCATATCTTCCAGCCTGGCATGTTTCATCCCTTCCCAAAGCCAGGAATACATCCCTTCACGCTTGTAAAATGCCGACGCCAAAACCAGTTTGCGTACCCGTTCCGGATGCCTGATGGCTATTTGCATAGCGGTATTGCCCCCATTGCTGAAACCCAAAATATCGGCACCGGTAACATTCAGTTGTTTAAGCAGTTGGGCCACGTCGTCAGCATCCTGCTCAAAGCTCACAGGAGTGTCCCTGTCAGTTGTATGCCCATGAGCCTGAAGCTCTACTGCTATAACCTGGTGTGTTTTGGATAGCATTGGCAGTATTTTTCCAAAGGAAGTGGTTATAGTTGATCCGCCGCCATGGATCAACACCAACGGCTGACCGCTGCCATGAATCTCATAATACATTTTTATGCCATTTACATTGGCATAGCGGCCCGTTTCCTGGCCCTTGGTTTTATTAACTGTTGTCATAGCTATCAGGATAAAAGCAGTGATTTTAATAAAGCGGTTAAGCAAGTTTTGCATAATCAAATATACCATTGGTTAATAAAATAATAAATGGTGACTTGCGACAATTGCAGATCTATTTACGACTCTTTTCTTTAAAAGATATAAAGTACTTAGGGTAACAATTTACTTACAATGCATTTGGTGGTAAAAATAAGCGTGTATTTATTACACTCTGATTAGTTATAAATGCTAATATTGTATTAACCAATTAGTTCGCCGGTACTTTTTTGCCATTACATAATACGTTTTTATCATCAAGGCTTAATCCTGTTTTGGGTTGGATTTTTGAAAGGACGCGTTGCTTTGGCAGATTGATTGGGAATAAGCAGAACATCAACTAAATCTCTCAAATAATGTCATTAAAATTAAAACTCACCTGTATTTTATTGATTGGGCTCAGCTTTGGGCTGTATTCATTTAAAAAACCAGTGCCAACGCAGCATGTTCTTGTTTTTTCAAAAACATTAGGCTGGCATCACTCCTGTATTCCTTTTGGTATAGCTGCTATACAAAAGTTGGGAAAAGAGAATAATTTTGAGGTGGATACCACCACCAATGCAAATGCTTTTACAGATAACAATTTAGAGAAGTACGATGCCGTAATATTTCAATGTACAACCGGCAATGTGCTCAATGCCGAACAGCAGGCTGCCTTTGAAAGGTACATACAGGCGGGGGGCGGCTATGCGGGCGTGCACTCCGCAGCCGATACGGAATATGATTGGCCCTGGTATGGTAAACTGGTAGGCGCCTATTTTTCAAGCCATCCCAATAACTCAAATATTCGTAAGGCAACAATAGATGTTACCGATAGGACAAACCCTATTACAGCTAATCTGCCGGCAAGGTGGGAGCGTACCGACGAATGGTATAATTATAAATCCATCTACAGTGGCATACATGTGCTGGCCAGTTTAGATGAAAATACCTATGATGGGGGTACCAATGGAACAAGCCATCCCATTACCTGGTTTCATGAGTTTGATGGCGGTCGCTCTTTTTATACCGGATGCGGTCATACCGATGAAAGTTACAGCGATCCATTGTTTCTGGGGCAATTGTTAGGTGGTATCCGCTATGCCATGGGCAATGGCAAGCCAATGGATTATGGTAAATCCTATTCAAAAGTATCTCCGGACCAAACGCGTTTTATAAAAACAGTATTGGTCAGCAATATTGCATCACCAATGGAACTGGCAACAGCTAAGGACGGCCGTGTGTTTTTTACCCAGCTGATGGGCAACTTTTCTGTATTTAATACCCGTACAGGTCAGTTCAAAGTGATCCATAAATTTCCAATTACGTATGAGGGAGGCACCGGCGTTATTGGTTTAACGCTCGATCCTAAATTTGAAAGCAACCAGTTTGTTTATATTTATTACATGCCCGCAGGGCAAACTATTGAGCCACTTAACTTTCAGCTGTCCCGTTTTAAATTAAGTCCGTTAAATGTGCTCGACCTGAAATCTGAAAAGATATTATTGAAAGTTCCCGTTCAAAAGGTGAGTGGTGCTCATCATGGTGGCTCATTGGCCTGGGATAAAAATGGTAATTTATACCTATCAACAGGTGATAGTTCAAGTCCGTTTCCTGCAGATGGATATGCTCCTTTGGATGAACGCCCCGGAACGGAACATTATAGTTTAGATGCGCAGCGCAGCGCGGGCAACACAAACGATTTTAAAGGAAAGATATTAAGGATCCACCCGGAGGCTGACGGTACCTATACTATACCCGAAGGTAACCTTTTCCCTAAAGGCACGGCTAAAACCAAACCCGAGATTTATGTAATGGGCTGCCGTAACCCTTACCGTATAGCCGTAAACCCGGTAACCTCGGTGTTATACTGGGGCGAAGTGGGACCTGATGCAGGTAAAGACTCGCCGCGCGGACCGCGTGGGTACGATGAATTTAACCAGGCACGCAAGGCCGGTAATTTTGGCTGGCCTTATTTTGTGGGCAATAACTATGCTTATTCTCACTGGGATTTTGTGACCAATACACCAGGACCGAATTTTGATCCCAAGGCACCTGTAAATAACTCGCCAAATAATACCGGTTTAAATGTGCTGCCACCCGCTACACCGGCGATGATTTGGTATCCTTATGCTGCATCGGATGAATTTCCGGAATTGGGTATGGGAGGAAGATGCGCCATAGGCGGTGGTTTTTATGAGTATGATGCCAGTGTTAAAAACCCCAACAAGTTTCCCGAATACTACAACGGTACCTTATTCATGGCTGATTGGATGCGCAACTGGGTTATCAACCTAAAGTTTGATAAAGACGAGAATTATCTGCGTAATGAAGCTTTTATGCCGGCCAACGGCGATTTCAGAAGGCCAATTGATATGGAATTTGGCCCTGATGGCGTATTGTATATGCTGGAGTATGGCTCGGTGTATGGTGCACAGAATGAAGATGCCCGTCTTGTGAAAATTGAATACAATACAGGTAACCGCGCACCGATAGCCAAAGCGGGCATTACAGATACGGCTATGCAGTCGTACTATCAGCACACCAAATATTTGACAGCTGAGCTAAAGGAAATGCCCGTTAAAAAAGAGATTTCTGGCCAGGCCCCACTTAGCGTGAGCTTCAATAGTCAAAACAGTAAAGATCTGGATGATGATGACGCAATAACTTATCAATGGTTGTTTGATGGTAAAACAGTAGGTGCAACAACCGCTTCGGGAAGCTATGTTTATACTAAGCCCGGCGTATACAAAGCCATACTAAAAGTTACAGATAAAGGTGGACTAACAGGCAGAGATACCGTAATGGTAAGAGTGGGTAATACCAGGCCCGTTGTAACTATTGCCAGTGCCGATAACAAGTCATTCATCTGGAATGGTAAGCCTTTTAAGTATCGTGTAGTAGTGAAGGATAAAGAGGATGGAAAGATTGATCCTAAACGGGTGAAATTATTTTACATGTATAACCCGCAGCCATCCACAGATGGCAAAGCCGTACAAAACCTGGCCGCGTTATCTGCTACAGAAATCAGCTATCCAGGTAAGGCCTTAATGGCATCCAGCGATTGCAAATCGTGCCATACAATCAATAAACTGGCTGTTGGCCCAAGCTTTACTGCCATTGCGAACCGGTATAAAGCACAAAAAGGTTCTACCGATAAACTATCCAAAAAAATAATTGCCGGTGGTGCAGGCAGCTGGGGAACCGAGCACGTGATGAGCGCGCACCCACAGCTGTCAAATGCTGATACAAAGGAGATTGTAAAATATATATTCTCTTTAACCGACAAGAAGGGTAAGGTTATGCCTTTGCCTTTGAATGGCACCCTGAACCCGAAATTTAATGATACCGAGCCACGCGGACAATACACCATATTGGCATCTTATACCGATAAAGGTGGTAAAATTGTTGGTCCGCTAACTGGTACCGACGTGGTTACATTACGCAATGCTGATGTTAAAGCTGTTTATGCTGATGATTTGAAAGGTTTTAACCGTTACGGAAATGATCTTTCATTGGGTAATCACAAATCATTTGTGCTATTTAAAGATGTGGATCTGACGAATATTAAAAAGTTCAATTTTCAATATGCGTCAAAGGAGATTGATGGCGAAATTGAGGTACGTATGGATTCACAGGCCGGCCCGGTTATTTGCTCAACAGCTTATGGCGATACAGGCAGTTGGGACAAACTGGCGTGGTTAAGTGCTGACGTGCAGAAACCCGTTACAGGCAAACATAATGTATTCATATTTGCTATTAAACGTACCAAACCAAACGACGGGATCCTTAAGCTAAGCGATATTAGGTTTGATCAATAAATTAAACAATTAAATAAACTCATTTATGAAGAAAATAGCTGTAGTTACAAGTGTTTGTTTAGCAATGGGTTTGCTATCAACACAAACTTTCGCTCAAAGCGGCAAACCGGTTTTTATTGCGCCGGTTGGTGTACAAGCTTATACTTTTCGCAGCAGTATGCCTAAAGCTACGATTGCTGTGCTTGATACTATTAAATCAATGGGCATAACCGAAATGGAGGGCCAGGAGCCCAAGGGCATGCCGCCCGAAGAATTCAGGAAACTGTGCAATGAGCGCGGCATAACTATCCCATCCATTGGTGCAGGTTATGATGATATTGTTAAAAGTCCCGGCGATGTTATTAAGCAGGCAAAAATTCTGGGTGCTAACTATGTGATGGTGGCCTGGATACCTCATGGTAAAGAGTTTACGCTTGAAGATGCCAAAAAAGCTGTGGCTGATTTTAACAGGGTAGGGCAGATACTCTCAGAAGCCGGACTTACATTTTGCTATCATAACCATGGTTACGAATTTGGGGCTTATGAGGATGGTACGCTGTTTGATTACATCGCGAAAAACACCAACCCTAAATACGTATCCTTTGAGATTGACCTGTTATGGTCGTTCCATGGCGGGCAGGATCCGGCTAAGCTGATCAATAAGTATCCAAACCGTATAAAACTAATGCACCTGAAAGATATCCGTAAGGGTGTGGCTAATGATTTAACCGGGGGAACAGATACCAAAAATGATGTAGCCCTCGGCACCGGACAAATTAACATTCCTGAAGTTTTAAAGGCAGCGAGAAAAGCTGGTGTTAAGCACTATTTTATTGAGGATGAAAGTCCATCATATGCTACCCAGATGCCTGTCACTATAGCTTATATCAAGAGCTTAAAATATTAAAGATGGCTGAGGAATTAAACAGACGACAGGTGTTAAAAACAATAGGTTTAGTGGCAGGTGCGGCAGTTTTGGGTAATCGTGTTTCGGCGGCAATTAAAGTGGAAAAGAAAAACGATAATGGCTTTGTGTATTCGCTAAACATGAGCACCATCCGGGGTCATAACCTGGGTTTTGTGAAAGAACTTGAAGTAGCGGCAAAGGCTGGTTTTACCTCAGTGGAGATTTGGCTGGATACGCTGCAAACCTACCTGCAAAACGGCGGTTCATTATCCGAGGCAAAAAAGATCATTGACGGCCTGGGGCTTAAAGTAGAGGATGCTATAGGGTTTGCCCCCTGGATAGTTGATGACGATGCCGTTCGGCAGAAAGCTCTTGTTCAGTTACAGGCAGATATGGATATGCTGGCCAAAATTGGTTGCCCGCGCATAGCTGCCCCGCCTGCCGGCGCTACAAAGTTACCATTGATAGCCCTGGATACTATTGCCGAACGTTACGGTACTATACTCAAAATGGGTAAGCAAAGTGGTGTTATCCCACAGTTAGAAATGTGGGGAGGTTCTGTAAACCTGAAACAAGTGAGCCAGGTATTATATGTGGTTGCTGCCTGCGGGGATGCGGATGCTCGGATTTTGCTGGATGTATTCCACGTTTATAAAGGGCAGTCGCCTGTGGAGAGTTTAGCATTTGTAGGTAAGCCGGCATTAGATATCTTACACGTAAATGATTACCCGGCCGGTATCAGTCCGGAAAAGATCTCGGAACCGGATAGGGTATATGTGGGTGATGGTATTGCTCCGGTAAAGCAAATATTGCAACTTGCCAAACATCCCGATAAACCTTTAATTATATCCTTCGAGGTATTTAACAAAAGCTATTATGCACAGGATGCATTGCAAGTGGCAAAAACAGCACTAAAGAAAATGAAGGCAGTTACTGCATCAGTTTAACATTGCGAATAAGTGTTCCACCGGAACGGGTGAAACGATTGATACACCTGGAACGCCCAGGATGCTGATTATCAGTGTTCTGGGTGTATTTCTTAAAATAGCAGAATGGGGTGCCTTTATTATTGATTATCAATACTTTGTGTTTGTTTAGTTGTACCCGCCGGTAATTGATATAAGATCGAGCAATATTTTTTTAGATAGATGCTACCTGATTATAACTACGTACCCCGAAACAGGCGGCGAGTTGTTGCCTAAATTGATGATGTAATAATAAGTACCTGCAGGCAGGTTTTTACCGTTATACCGGCCATCCCAGGCTTGAGTATAGCCGGTGCTTTTAAATAGCAGGCTGCCCCATCGCGAATAAACAAAAACTTTACAACCGGGGAAATATTGAAGATCTTTAATAACCCAGGTATCATTAGTGCCATCATTGTTTGGGCTAAATGTATTTGGCGGTTTTAATGTTGAACAGGAATTTTTCTTAATATTAACGGTATCAGAAGTTTCGCAGCCATTTTCATCGGTAACTTTTACCCGGTAAGTACCGCCGGTTTTAACTAAATAGGTAGGGTTTGTGCTGCCATCCTGCCATAAATATTGAGTAAATATGCCAGGGTTTAATATTACGGAATCGCCCAGGCATAAAACCAGGTCGGTGCCAAGGTTTGGCTTGTTGTGTACTGTTAAATTTAAATTAGTAATAATGTCATCGCAGCCTTGGTTGTTGCGTAAAGTATCGCTGTATTGGCCGGTAGAATTTATAACCCTGCCCGACGGTAACCTGTAAGAATCTGCAGGGCAAATGGTAGCGGAAATGTTATTGGTTTTAGGGGGATCATATACATGATAAATAATGGTTATTACATTTGAGTTGGTACTGCTGCAATTACCATTATTGTTATCTTCCACCACATTTAACCGCAAAAAAGAGGTGCCTGCTCCCGGCGGGATAAATTGGTAATCTGGATTGGTTGCCCCCTGTATATTTACCCAGTTAGTTTTATCTGCCGAAATTTGCCATTGATAGGCGTTCTTCACATAACAGTCCTCCACTTTTGAATTGAGGCTAATGTTGCCTTTATAGCACGAATTTTCAAATGTATCACCTGTAACACCATCTATACCTATTGTAGTTACAGGGCCTGCTGGTGTAATAGTAATATCATCTAAAGCCAAGTCGTTTCCGTATCCCCCGGGAACATCGTTGTGCATCCTTATTACAACGGTAGACATGCCGGGCGAGGTTTTGAAATTAAACCCGCATTTGAGCCATTTAACCGGGTCTGTTACAACTATTGGCCCTGTACTATAACTTTTTAAAACCGTTCCGTCAGTAGTTTCAATAGTGATGGTAATAGCCGRCTCAAGGCCGCCTTGAGCCGCAAACATATTTAAAACATAGGCGGCAAACTGGTAAGTTGTTCCATCACATAAACCATTAACCTTTTGTACAAAAAAGTCGCCGGCTGCACGTTTCATACCATAAATCATAAAATAACCGCCAGTATTTCCAGTATGATCTGTTACCGTATGCCAAAGGCCGTAGCAACCCGCAGTGTGGTTAACAATGGAGTAGAAGTCGTCTTCCGGGCATATCCCTGCACCATACCTGTAATCTGTTATGCCATCTTGCAGGGGCGGACCAATTTCGTCATCGCCCGATCCGAATGTTTCATTAAAAACGGGTACTCCCGAACTTTTTGAACATTGCGAATAAGCCACAGCAGCACTTAGCAGGAAAATAAGAAGGATAACACCCCTTAGGCACATCAGGTAATAATTGGTGAATAAAGCTATAAACAATTACCTGATTTTTTTACTGCCTCCGAGAGGTTCTCTAAAAATAAATAAACAGATTGTCGTTGCTTCGTGCCTCCTATGGCGTATTTGCTAAAACCTCTTTTGTCATCCTGAGGAACGAAGGATCTACCCTCCACCATGTTTCTTCGCCCTGTACAGTTTGCAAATAGATCCTTCGTTCCTCAGGATGACAAACCTTTCTAAACGTCATTTCCCCTTCAGGGTCCTCCGGATTTTAAAACTACCTATGACATATTGGATTTTGAGGAGTGTGGGCCTGTTAGTCTGAGCCTGTCGAAGACTCGCGCGGAGAGGCCTTTGCCCGCTATCCTTCGACAGGCTCAGGATGACAGCCATTTTTGTTGCGTCATTTTCTCCTTCAGAGGCCACCGGATTTTGCAATTAACTATGAAATATTTCTTAAAAAGGCTTTTGTTATCCTGAACGATTTGAAGGATCTTTAATCTCCTGAATATTCCCATGCACTTTGGTATCCGCCCAGTTTTTCGGCGTGGTCAACAAAATCAGCATAAAATTTTAACCTGGTAAGGGTTGCGCTATCGCCAATAACTACTAACTTTTTGCGTGCACGGGTCATGGCTACGTTCATGCGGCGTATATCTGAGAGGAAACCGATCTCGCCATCAGTATTGCTACGGGTAAGGCTGATGTAAACCACGTCACGCTCTTGTCCCTGGAAACTATCAATGGTATTAATGGAGATATCATCCGCATGTGGTAATAAGTCGGGATTATTTAGTAATTGCTCTTTCAGTATCCTGATCTGTTCTTTATAAGGGGATATAATGGCAATGCTCGGAAATTTAGCGGTGGGATCAATTGCGGTTACCAGCCTGTTTAAATGTTTAAATAACAATGCTGCCTCATCGGGATTAAAAGTACTGGTACCAGCCTGTTGTTCTTCAAAACCGGCACCCGCGGTATCAATAAATGTAACTGGGATATCCCCGTTAAAAAGTAAACGGTTAGCTACTGATGCATGCGCTTTTAATTTATCTTCATAAAATTCCCTTGAAGAGAAGCCCATAATAGCTTCATTCATGCGGTATTGCACATCTAATAAAACAACAGCTTCGGGATGGAGGGCTACGCATTTTTCGAGCAGGGTAATGCTTAAGCCCGCTTTGGCCGCTTCGGTTGATTTGATGGTAGGCGGGAGCTGTAGATGATCTCCCGCTAAAATTACCTTTTGAGCTTTCAGGATCGGGATCCAGGTGGCTGGTTCAAGAGCCTGCCCAGCCTCATCTATCACAACAGTATCAAATTTTACATCCCTGATGGTATAATGATTGGAGCCCACCAGTGTTGCAGTAATCACTTGCGCTTTACTTACCAAATCATCAATGATGTGCTGCTCTGCAAGCGCTACATCTTTCATGATCTTGTGTGCTTCATTAAATAGCGCCTTTCGTTGGTCGCGCTCAGATTTTCCAAAGCTGCGCTTGTACTTATGGGCCATGTCTTTATACGCACTGGCCTGCTTTTTTAAGGTGCGGATCAATTTATTATCAGCATGTGCGGTCATTTTGCTATCGAGCGTTAAAGCCACCAGCTTTTCAGAAACACGATTAGGGTTACCTATTCTTAATACGTTTAATCCTTCGTCTGCCAGTTTATCGCTTAAAAGGTCAACAGCTGTATTACTGGCCGCAACTACCAGTATTTGTTTATGGGTTTGTTTAGCCAATAGATTGATGGCCTGTACCAGTGTAGTGGTTTTACCTGTACCGGGCGGGCCGTGAACAATGGCCAGGTCCTGTGCTGCAACAATTTTGTTAACTGCCGCCAACTGCGAAATGTTTAAACGGGATATAGGGACGGGTATAATATCATCTGCAAAAGCAGCTGCAGTTTTACCGGTAAGAATTTTTACTAACCTGCCTTCGTCTGGTTTTGCGTTTAAAATAGCTGCCTGTTTAATGGCTTTCAGCATTTCGTCATAACTGTTGTTATCAAACAACAAGTCGATACCCAGTTTGCCGTCCCGACTCCAATCGGGCAATTCATCGGTATATAAAGTGATCTTGAGTCTGTTGCCGCCCTGGTAGGTGATGAGGCCTTCTACGCGGTCCTTTTTAGGGTCGTGATTGGAAAATAAGGCAGCAGGTACACCAAACCTAAGTTGGTGCGATAGGTCTTGATGGGTAGTTCGTTCAACTTCAACACTCAGATAGTCGCCCCGGCCAGGTTCTGTATTCCTGATAGCGATAGGGTACCAGCTCAGGCCCTGCGCGCGGCGGTCGGCTGCCGAAGTGTTTTCTGTTAGCTTTAAGTAAGTGTTGCGGTCTTCATCTTTCTCTTTGTTCAGCAGATCAAGCAGCTTTTTAAAATAGTCCATCGGCTGCAAAGGTAATATAAATGCTAAAGGCTTAATGCGGAAGGCGAAAAGCTAAGGGATCATCGGCAAACTTAACGTAGGGCAGACAAAGCCACGGTCACAATATCTTCCAGTACTTTCCTGTCGGCTCCTGCCCGGGCCGCCACTCTTAAGCCGCTGATGGTGCTGAATATAAACCTTGCCAAAGCCCTTGAATCAATTGCTGTTTTAAATTGACCGTCATGCTGGCCTTTTTCAATTGTTTTGGCAAGGGCATTTTCCACGCTCAGGTTGTTCTCAGTTACTAAATCGGCAATTTCTTTATCGTGACTGGATAGCTCAACAGCGGTGTTCACCATAAAGCAGCCCTTTGCCAATGTATCTTCTTCGCTTTCTTTAATAACAGCATAAAGGATCTGTGTTATTACTTCTTCGGCGTTATCGGCATTGTTAAGCAGTGAAAGTACTGCATTGGTATTTTTTGATTGATATTGTCTTAGTGATTTCGCAAAAAGCGTTTTTTTATCAGTATAAGTATTATAAAGGCTTGAGCGGTTTATGCCTAACCTATCTACCAGGTCCTGAGCGGATGTGGCGTGGTACCCTTTGTCCCAAAATAATGAAAGCGCTTTATTAAGCAGTTCATCCTCGTTAAATTCTTTTTTCCGGGCCATAATAAATCTCTCTTATACAAAATTACCGATTTGAAACAAACGTTCCAAATCGGTATAAATAAATTAGAAAACTATTAATTAATAGATAACGGCGTTTACAGTTAAGCCGCCATCAACAGTAAGTTCGGTACCGGTAATAAATGAAGCATCGTCAGAAGCTAAGAATCTAACTGCGTTGGCAATTTCTTCTGATTTAGCAAAACGGTTTAATAAGATCTTCTTACCTAATAAGCTTCCAAAGCCACTTACTTCTTCTTCTGATAAACCTAATTTACCATAAAGTGGAGTTTCAACCGGGCCGGGAGAAATTGCGTTTACACGTATCTTGCGGCTTGCAAGTTCACTTGCCAATACTTTGTTAAGCGATAATAAAGCTGCTTTGCTGGCTGCATACACGCTGCTATCGGGCACACCCAAAGCGGCATTTACAGATGTGTTAAAAATAATAGAACCACCATCGTTTATTATTGGCAGAAATTTTTGAACAGTGAAGTAAACACCTTTTACATTTAAATTCATGATGGTATCATAGTGTTCTTCAGTTGCAGTGGCTACAGAGCTAAATAAGGCTACACCAGCATTCAGGAACAGGATATCCACTTTACCAAATTGATCTTTAACTTCGGTAACAAGGTTATCAATCTGGTCTAATTTAGCCTGATCAGATACGATACCGGTTACGCCCAACTCTTCTGCTGCTTTGCTTACTGCTGCTGCATTCCTGCCGGTGATAACCACCTGTGCACCTTTTGATGCTAATTCTTTAGCTGTTGCATATCCTATACCGCTATTACCACCTGTAACTACGGCAACTTTGTTTGTTAAATTACTCATTGTTTTATTTTTTATGTTGTTGTTTTTGTTTTGATAGGTCAAAGATAATAATTTTGAAACGATCGTTTCAAAATTATTTTTTGTTTTTTATTGATGATGACATTCGCTTTACAAACCTCACTATACGGAATCCGGTTTAGCCTGTAAAATAATAATTATGTATGGACAATAACAGGGCAAATGCAGATTAATTAACTGTTGGCAATTTTTATAATTATAGATAATTGCAGAAAATGTTACATTTAGCAACATTAAATGGTATTTATATTTTAAGCGTTGCAGTTTTTTTATTGCACTTTTAAAAACACATTTTATTACCATATTTGTTACAGTACAGGTTTACCAATAATCTATTTAAAAATGCAAGACTTAGACCCATCAATTCTTCAAAAAGTGAACACCTGGCTTCAGGGAAATTATGATGCCGATGTTAAACAGGAAATTCAGACGTTACTTGATCAAAAAGCATATACCGAATTAACGGATTCGTTTTATCGCGATTTGGAGTTTGGAACCGGCGGTTTGCGCGGAACCATGGGTCCAGGATCAAACCGTATTAATAAGTACACTATTGGCGCTGCTACCCAGGGCTTAGCTAATTACCTTAAAAAAACGTATCCGGGCGAAAAGGTTAAGGTAGCTATAGCGCATGACAGCCGTAACAATGCCGATCTGTTCTCAAACATCACTGCCGAGGTGTTTTCTGCTAATGATATTCACGTTTACTTTTTTAAAGCGCTGCGCCCAACACCAGAGCTTTCTTTTGCTGTACGCCACTTTGGTTGCAAAAGCGGAGTAATGTTAACCGCTTCTCATAACCCAAAAGAATATAATGGCTACAAAGCTTATGGTGCCGATGGCGGTCAGTTTGTTGCGCCTCATGATAAGGCTGTAATGGATGAGGTGGCTAAGATTGCCAGTGTAGATGATATTAAATTTAATCGTGTTGATGCCAATATTGAAGAGATAGGTGAGGAAATAGATAATCTTTATTTAGATAAGATCACTGAGCTTTCTGTTTCGCCGGAAGCTATCCAGCGCCAAAAGGACCTTAAGATTGTTTTTTCACCTATTCACGGTACAGGAATTACTTTGGTGCCACAGGCATTAAAGCGATTTGGTTTTGAAAATGTGATCCTGGTTGACGAGCAAACTACACCCGATGGGAATTTTCCTACTGTAGTGTATCCAAACCCCGAAGAAAAAGAAGCGTTAACGCTTGCCCTTAAAAAGGCGCAGGAAGTTGATGCCGACCTGGTACTGGCAACAGACCCAGATGCTGACCGGGTGGGTATTGCTGTAAAAAATACCGATAATGAGTTTATCCTGCTAAACGGTAATCAAACCGGCTGTATGCTTATCAATTACCTGCTGAGCGCATGGGAAGAAAAAGGTAAACTTACCGGCAAAGAATACATTGTTAAAACCATTGTAACTTCAAACCTTATTGAAGAGATAGCTAAAGCCAAAAACGTAACTTATTATAATACCCTAACCGGCTTTAAATACATTGGTGAGTTAATGACCAAATTTGAAGGTAAACAAACCTTTATCGGCGGCGGTGAAGAAAGTTATGGTTACCTGATAGGCGAACTGGTGAGAGATAAAGATGCTGTGGTATCAAGCGCGTTTATTGCCGAAATGACAGCTTATTATAAAGATAAGGGCAGCAGCTTATTTGAAGCCCTTTTAGATACTTATGTACAATATGGTTTCTACAAAGAAAAACTGATCTCGATCACCAAAAAAGGTAAAACCGGAGCTGAAGAGATTAAGGCCATGATGGAAAAATTCAGGAACAATCCTCCTGCTACATTAGGTGGCTCAAAGGTTATTACTTTGAAGGATTACGAAAACAGGATAGAAACCGACCTGAACACCAATACAACTTCCGCTATTGAACTGCCAACGTCTGACGTTCTTCAGTTTATTACCGCGGATGGCAGTATCATTTCTGCCCGCCCATCAGGTACAGAGCCAAAGATCAAATTTTATTGCAGTGTAAACGGTAAACTGGCCAGTAAAGAAGCCTATGCTGAAACCGATAAGCAATTGGAAGCTAAAATTGATGCAATTATGCAGGATCTGGGCGTGTAATTTTAATTAACGACAGGATGAGAAAAGAAATCCCGGGCAATGGTCCGGGATTTTTTTGTACCACGTACGCACAATAGCTGTAGGTTTCCGTACGATATTTTTGGGATGGTTTTTTGGTAAGTAGCTGTGTGTTAAATATTTATTTGATTGGCACGAACTTTTAAGTGAAAGCTTTGTTATTAACCTTGAGTTTTAACCAATTAATAACAACGAAAATATTAAAAAGCGCCTGGCGCTTTAAAGCCTGCTCTTTATGAAGATAAATCAAACGTGAGAAATTTGATTTAGTTGATGTTACGTATTTAGTAACCATGCGTTCCGGGGTGAGATACGGAACGCATTTTTATTTTAGCATCTGCGTTTATAGTTTGCTGAGTTAGGGTGTAACAGGCGTATCAGTTTCGTTTATTTTCTTAACATACAACTCATCAACCAGTATCATCACAATAGCCAATAAAGGCACCGCCAGTATGATACCCAAAACACCGGATAAGGTTCCCATAAGCACCTGCGCTAAAATGGTTAACGCGGGTGGCAGGTTGATCATTTTATTTTGAATAATTGGTGTTACAATATTGCTTACAATTGTTTGCGTTACCATATAAATCAGCGCTACAATAATTGCCGTATTTGTACTTATGGTTAAAGCGAGTAAAACACCCGGAATCATGGCTGCCAATGAACCAAAGTTTGGTATAAGCTTAAGCAGACCAGTAAGCAATGCCAAAACGAGTGCTACCGGGATACTCATAATGCCTAAACCTATAGAAAGTAAAATAAACACCAGTACCATGGATAGCATCATGCCCTTTAACCAACCTTTAAGCGCATAGCTGATGCGGTCAAATATCTGACGGGCGAGAGGTTTCTTGCTATCTGGTACCAATTTTATCAGCCCATCTTTGTATAAATCAGGATTGGAGGTGAAAAATATGGCAAGGAACAGGATGATATAAATATCGCCCAAAACACCAAAACTGGTATTAAAGAATGATTTGGCAGTAGTCATTAATGCATCCGAATTATCAGATGCAAGGTATTCAAGGATTTTTCTGCCAATTGGAGTTTCGGCCATTTTTATTTTAGCGTTGCTGATGGTATGGGGCAGCGTATCGCTCAAGACAGCCACCTGGTTTGATATTTTGGTTCCCATGATCCAAAAAAGCACTGCCAATATGGAAAAGGAGCCTCCTATAGAAATGGCCATACAAATGCGGCGTTTCCATTTGGTGTTTCGCTGAATTAAATCACCGAGCCCGTGAAAATAAACGGAGATCAGTATTCCGGCAAGCACCATCAACAACACATTGAAGGCAACACGGGCAATCAGTATCACTACAACCAACAGCGCAACAATGGCTACCGTATGCCATACTTTTTCAATGTACGTAAGTTCTTTTTGAGTTATTTTATCTGTAGGCTGCTTGCTTTCATTTGTCATACTAACTGAATAGAAAAAGGGGTACAGATAGGGGACAATAAATACGCTCAAAAGTTTTAGTGAATGTTAAATTGCTATTAATTGAACATGGTTTTAATAAAAATTTGTTAATTACATGCATTAGAAAATCAACTGTGGGATAGCTCAATTATTTTATCGCCTGCTAATTTGAAATGGTTTTGTATGTCAATCGGGTTTTTACCGGGGAAATTTCCTGTAAGCCGGGTGGTAACAATAATAGCTGGTTGCTCCAGTTCAATATCCAAAACTTCCATCTGGAATTCATATAATTCAGTGATCAGTTTCAGCCATGCTTTAATCTCATTTAAACCTTTATAGCTTTTTCCTTCATCCTTAACAATGGCATCATCAGTAAAAAGGGAAAGTAATTTTGCTGTATCCCTGCTGTTTGAGGCATCAACATAATCGCTGATTATATTTGGTATTATATTTTTCATGGTGTCCAATTTGCCTGGTTGTTTTTATTATAGTTATACTGTGGGTACAGATCCGCCGTCAATCACAAACTCGCCACCGCTCAGGTACGCTGCCCTGTCAGATACGAGAAAAGCAACCAGCTCTGCAACTTCTTCGGGTTCAGCCGGTCGTCCCATGGGGATGCCGCCTAATGAATTCATAATTGTTTCTAATGCCGCAACCTTGTCGCCTCCATTTTTTGATGCAATATTATTTATCATTCCCTGTGCTCCATCGGTATTGATAAATCCGGGCGAAACTGTATTTACACGTACTCCTTTTGGCGCCAGTTCTTTTGCAATTCCTTTGCTGTAATTGGTTAATGCAGCCTTGGCTGCGGCATACGCTATTGTAGCCTCAAAAAGCGGCATTTTTCTTTGGATAGACGAAATGTGGATAATTATACCGGAGCCCTGAGCTAACATAGCGGGTAACATGCCCCTGTCTAAGCGAACAGCCGCCATTAAATTTGTATTTAAGGCATTTGCCCAATCTTCGTCAGTTAAAACCATAACCCCACCACTTGGTGCCGAAGATCCACCTAGGGAATTGATAAGGATATCAATTCCGCCTAAACGTTTAAGCGTTTCATCAATTACCTTTAACGCGCCTTCTTTGGTGCTCAGATCTGCCTGGATAAATTGTTCGGGCTTCAAATCATCAGGAACCGTCCTTGCAGTGGTAACAATCCTTGCCCCGCCTTTTAGTAAACGATTAAAAATCGCTTTTCCCGCGCCCTTTGTTCCGGCGGTTACCAGGATTCTTTTACCCGTAAATTCAGTTTCATCGATATTAACATTCTTTTTCGTTGTACTCATGAGATGTTGTGTTTTTATGGCAACAAAGTTCGACAGGGCGTCACTCGCGTACAAGTACGGAAAAACGATTCAATAGGGATAAATTATTCCCTATGCTGTTTTAGTTTCCAATACCTTAAATTTGTGATATTACAACACAATGTATAAAAGGAAAATTCCAATAGCACTTGATTGTGGACTCGATCTGGTTAGAGAGATACTAAACGGCAAGTGGAAGATCATGTTACTTTATTATATCTCCAAAGGCATCAAACGTCCTGGTGCCTTACAAAGAAGTATTCCTGAGGCATCGCGCAGGGTATTAAATATGCAACTTAATCAATTGGAAGATCATGAGCTGATTAGTAAATTAATTTATGCTGAACTTCCTCCTAAAGTTGAATACAGTTTAACAGAATTCGGAAAATCGTTAATTCCTGTTATTGAAGTCATAGGCGATTGGGGTGATAATAACCGCGACCGCTTGCAACAGGTTATTATTAAAGCAGAAAATATGCTTGCTGCTGCTGATGAGGCTGTTGTAAGAAAAAATGATTGAAATTGGTCTTGTTTACTATTAAATAAAAATAAAACGGTTAGCCTGTTTTAGTTGAACTATTTCTTTTTATTTGATTCTTCGCCCTTTATAAAGGCTGCAATTTTTTGAGTTTCTTCGGGATATATTGCTATATGGTGGGTGCGTACCTCATAGGGCGGGTTCATTTTATTATTGAGGGCTGTTAAACTAATTACATGAGAAGCTTTTTGAGGCATATGGCAGTTGATGCAATATGTTTTGATGGCTGTGCCCAATTTGGGTGCAAGCTTGCAAAAGTTATGATTGGCTTCGCTATGGCAGTTAAGGCATTTTTGGGTAAACATTGCCATGCTTTTTTCCTGGTTTATATGCGGATTATGACACGTGCCACAATCCATATTGCTCATGATATAGCATTTACTTGATGATAGCAGCGCATTTTGATTTCCATGTACATCAAGTGTAGGCGGGGTTGCTGTTGCAGCAAATGAATCAGAGCCTACAAACTTGTTTAACGTATCACCCATCTGGAAATCAAAAGTGGATCTTTGCGGCACCATTTTATTACCCGAATGGCAAACAGCGCATGCATCCATTTTTTGAGCCCGGGTTAAAGAGCGGTAAGTAGTAATATATTTCGCCTTTTTTTCATCAGGGTATTCGGTATGATAATTCACATGATTGGCAGCCGGCCCGTGGCAGCGCTCGCAATCAATACCATAAATGAGCGATGTTTTATCAAACCCCAGTTCTTTGCTTTCGGGAGGAAGCTCGCCAATGTATGAGGTATGGCACTCCAGGCACTTCCTTAATATGGGCCTGTTGAAATTTACCCTGTCGGGAATATAACCGGGGCTATTGGTCCATTGATGCATAGCACTGAAATAGGAGACAGGTAATTCAAATAACTGCTTTCCTTTCCAGTACAAATAAGTTTCGGCTTTAACACCTCCAACAGATATATCAAATGGTTCTGCCCCGGTTTGTTTCCCGTTTTGATAGGCCACCTGGTATAAGCTGTCTCCACGCTTTTCCATGGCTACTTTAAGGCCGTAACCATAATCTAAAATGTTAAAACCCTTTAAAAAGTTGCCACCAATTGTTTGTAACGATGCCGGGCGCGAAGTTTTAAAATGCGCTGTGTGGATATAAGAATCATATTGGGCGCTATGGCATTTTATACAGCTTGCCGAACCTGCATATACTTCCCCGCGTGGGTCGGCGGCTGTGCCGTTAAAGCATTGTGTTAAAATAAATGTTAATGGAATCAGTGATATCAGAACTAAAAAAAGTGTCCTTTTTTTAAGCATAGGTTTATTACTTGCTGTGTAGGTTTAAAATTGGAAAAGATTTTTAAAAGGCGTTTAAAATCCGTTTCAAGTTACTTCAATAATTGAGCAAAGCAAATAAACATTATTGAAATAACGATAGTTTTTAGTTGATGTAGGCGATTTGTAGTAGCGTTTCCATTTGATTTGAGTATAACACAAACTTGAAGAAGTGCAAGCTTACCGACAGAAAAGCCAAAGAAAGGAGGTAAGCACAAGATAAAGAAACAAACAGAGAGCGCTAAATAACTCCCCTTTTTATTATTCAAATAAAAGCTAAAATTATTTCATGCAAAAGTAGAGACCAATAACCGATAGTATTTGAATACAAATCACCGCTGAAAGTCTCTTAATGCCATTTATTTTGGATGGACCGAATATATATGCTGCCGAAGATAAAATATATACAGCGAGTGTCAAGCCTGCAACTATTATCAAATTTGGGCCTTCTGGGTCATTGAAAAAGAAGAATAGCATTCTGGAGCAAATGATGGCCGTTACTGCCAACATTATTAACGAAATCTTTTTTGACTTGTAATATAGATTTGCAATGTTATTACCCATGTCCATAAGATGAGCGTTCTCACAAATATAATAATTTCACAGGAAATTGCTTAGTTGTGCCTTCTTCAAACTGAGACGCCGCCACTATTTGTAATACTAAGATTAACTTTACTGCCTATATTTACGGGACTAATTCCACATCCCGGTTATGCCAAGTAAATTCTGCTGTTTTATTGTAATGCTATTTTCATCTGCGGGATTGTTTGCCCAGGCTCCGGTAAATGTTAACGCCGGTGTTAAGGAGCGGGAATACCTTATCAATACCTTGGTGCATATAGCCGACCCTGTTTTAACAGCCCTAAGCAAAAATGAGCTTAAAAAGCGGATACCTGTAGAGGCAAAAACGGCTGATAGGGGTGCCTATGTTTGTCTTGAAGCGTTTGGCCGTTTATTGGCCGGCATGGCTCCCTGGCTTGAGCTGGGTGCTGATAAAAGTGCCGAAGGAAAACTAAGGGGTAAATATATCACGCTTGCTAGGCTTGGCCTTCATAATGCAACTGATCCCAATGGCGCCGATTTTATGAATTTTAATAAAGGTGGTCAGCCTTTGGTGGACGCCGCTTTTTTAGCCCAGGCTTTATTGCGTGCACCCCGGCAGTTATGGGAACCATTGGATGTACAAACCAAAGCAAACATCATAGCGGCATTAAAATCAACACGGGTTATTACGCCGGGATATTCAAACTGGCTGTTGTTTAGCGCTACCATTGAGGCTGCACTATTGAAATTTGATGATAACTGTGATATGATGCGGATTGATTATGCGCTGAAACAGCATCAGTTATGGTATAAAGGCGACGGCGCTTATGGCGATGGGCCCGATTTTCACTGGGATTACTACAATAGCTTTGTAATTCAACCTATGCTGTTAGAGGTGCTTCAAACTTTAAACCAGCTAAAGCACGATAAGGAACCAGATTATGCCTTAGCACTAAAACATGCGCAACGTTACGCTGCAGTATTAGAAAGATTTATCTCGCCGGAAGGTACTTATCCACCGCTGGGCCGTTCATTGGCCTATAGGTTTGGTGCGTTCCAGCTGTTATCAAAAGTGGCGTTGTTAAAAACTTTACCTAATGACATAAAACCACAGCAAGTAAGGGCAGCCTTGTATACCCTGATAAAAAGGCAAATTGAGGCGCCCGGTACTTTTGATGCAAAGGGGTGGTTACAGATAGGGCTTTACGGCCATCAGCCCGAAATAGGCGAGGGGTATATTTCAACAGGCAGCCTTTATTTGTGCTCGCAGGCTTTCCTTATTCTTGGTTTGCCTGTATCTGACGAATTTTGGCAAAAAGCTGATGCGGACTGGACGGCAAGAAAAATCTGGAATGGTGAGGATGTTGATACCGATCATGCAACGGATTAAACTTCGAATCAGTGCCTTTTTTGTAGGAACAAGGAAAGGCTGATAGTTTAGTGAGCCTTTATTACTAAAAAATAAAACCCGGTAGAGATAGCGTCTGGTAGTTTTCTTTTACAAGCGATTTTTGTTTTGCCTCTTCTATTTTGCTTTCTAACTCATTGCAGGTAAAAACAGCTACCCCTAATTCAACTTTATATTCAAACTGCAAGGATAAACTGGCCACGCTTGAATTCCAATTATAAATATCTGTGTAATTATCGGGTCGCTCAGTAAACTGACCGTAGCTTTTAATAAAATCGTCTAAAACTTTATAGGCGATAACTCTTTTAAAAAACAAGTAGATGTTAACGATTTTGCCTTTATATGTTCGGATTCCAATTAAGTCGAGCTTTAAACTATCGCCGATGGCTAACATATTGTCATCGTCATAAACATATTTTACGCAACTATCAATATCCGGTTTGTTATCACCATCAAGATATGCTAACCTGTAAATTGGAAGAGTTGTTATATCTGCTCCAAGAGTGATGTTTTTAAGGCCATTACAGAATTTTAAATATTCAATGGAGCCCGGCTTAAGTGATTGCGAGCACGCGGGGAGGGGTTTGCAACATATTATTGCAAAGAATATTAACTTAAAATAAAAGTATGTTATGATAACAATATACCTTCGCATGTACCCCGATATTTATTAGGGTACAGTCGCAATCAAAATGCCGTATTTTTTAATTCAAGCTTGTTATCGTTTGTTTGTGTTAATAATTGAGAAAAAAAGCGAAAAATTGTAAACCTCTTATACGCTTTTTTGTTTTTTATTTGTACTGACTGTCAGTGTGTTATTGACAACGTGACCGATTCGGTGTGGCAGTTTTGCTACAGATGCCATTTCCTAAAACTGCAGACTAACGCGGTTCAAAAAAATAGTAAAGGTAGGCTATAACATCTGTAAGTTATCTTACTATTAAATGCTATAACTAAATAGTTCTTCTTGGTCTTTTGTTTCTTACGGCTTCAACTGCTGGTTTTTTGAAACTATTAAAACCGAAAGCCTTTTTTGGTGGCGCCGGGCGAATTGCTGTTTCCTCGTTAATTTTAACATTTAAGGTTCTATCACCAATAGGGGTGCCGTCCAATGCGTTTACAGCATTTTCGGCGCCTGCACGATCTTTCATTTCCAGGAAAGCGTAGCCTTTGCAAATCCTGGTTTTTTTATCGCGCACAATTTTGATAGTACTTACTTCCCCGTGTAAGTTAATCATCTTGACAAGATCGAGTTCGGTCATGTCTAAAGGGAATCCCCCCACAAATAATTTTATCATTATAAGCTTTAATTCAGTTTAAAGTTAGTTGCAAAAACAACGACTATGGATTTTATTTTATTTCAATTAAATGGAATGAAAATAATTTAATCAAAGGTAAGGAGATAAAAACTACTTATGCACAAATTTCCGCAACATATATAATTCAAACCTTAAAATTATTGCGTGAGACGCCATTTAAGTGAGTTTTTTGATTATGACCGAACATATATCAAGTTACTTAAAAAAATTCCTTTCATTTTATTGGCATTATTTGTTTCCTTATCTATTTGATGTATTATATCCGCATTTGGATGTCTCAGAAACTTGTTGTTTTAATTTTATGAGGCGGTATTTGCACGCTAATTTTATTTAAACATAAATTAGGTAAGTGGTCAATAACTTTTACACTATTGTTTATATTTGAAAATATAAACCAGTAATTAAATTTATAATGAAATAAAAAATACCTTGGTCGTGGATGATTGATTAGGGATGCTTTTTAGTAATTCATGTTCGGTAAATTTTCTTTAAATTTAATAGCTGTTAGTAATTTTTTTGTGTTTCAATATTGATCAACTATTTTAGGTTTATGATCGATACATTTAAAACTAAACCTTATTTTCAAACAAAGCTTAAGAGCAATTTGATTGTTATTAATAACTACTTTGCTGTATAACCCTAATTGACTATCAATAAAGATGAAATATTATTTCTGCCTGATTTTTTTGCTGACAAGTTTTTCAGTGTTTGCCTTGAATACTACGGACAATTTGATAGATGAGTTGAAAAATGAAATAGCAAAAAAAAATGGCTACGATAACAATAAAGAGATACGGATAAAGAAGTTAAAGCTTAATCTGTCACGCCTCTCAAAAGACGACTATGATGGTCAGTTTTATAACTGGAATAGCCTTTATAGTGAGTATAAATCATACCAGTTTGATTCGGCCTATGTTTACGTTGATAAAATGATATCATTAAGTAAGCTTAGGGGAGATAAACCCCGGGAGTATTACAGCTATGTAAAAATGGCTTTTATACTGTTATCATCGGGCATGTTTCATGAAGCATTTGATTTTTTACATAAAGTAGATGTAAAGGCTTTAAATAACCCGGCCAGGATAGATTATTATTTTTTTTTGGGCAGGTGTAATTACGATCTGGCAAATTATAGTAACGATAAATATTTTACCCCAAATTACATTGAAACGGGTAATAAGTTTATTGATTCGGCCATATCTTTTTGTGGCGACGACTATATAAGCCGAAATTACCTGTTGGGTTTGCAAAAACTCCAGGAAAAGAAATTTGAAGAGGGTAAAACCTGGTTTACCAAGCTCCTGGAAAGCAAAACACCTATAACCATGCATTTAAGGGCAATGGTTTCGTGTTCATTAGGTACTATTTATTTAGAAAATAACCAAAAAACAGAAGGGCTTAACCTCATGATTCAATCGGCCATCGCCGATATTAAATCTTCAACAAGGGAAACAGTTGCGCTTTATACCCTGGCCGAGATACTATATAAGGAGGGCAATATTAAAGATGCCTATAGTTTTATACAATTGGCAAAGGATGACGCTGATTTTTACGGGGCACGCCAGCGAAAAATACAAATAGGTTCAATTTTGCCGGTAATTGCCGCCGCAGAACTTAATAATTCTGAACATCAAAAAAACAGGTTCCTTGTTTTCCTTGTGATTATAACAGCGCTTGCATTGCTTGTGGTGTTTTTTATGCTCATGCTATTTAAGCAACTAAAAAAACTTAAAATAAAGGAACGGATAATTGAAGGCAACAATGTACAGCTGAGTGAGATCAATGGCAAACTAATTGAAGATGCCAAAATAAAGGAAGAGTATATAGGCCAATTTTTTAAAGCAATTTCGGGTTATATACTAAAGCTCGAAAACTTAAAAATATCTATTGATGCAAAGCTTTCTATGAAAAAGTATGATGCTATTCATCCCTTGATTGATAGTATTGATATAAAAAAGGAAAGAGAGAATTTATATTATAGCTTTGACCACATTTTTGTTAAGATCTTCCCCAATTTTATAAATGTTTTTAATAGCCAATTTGATAAAAAAGATCAGATATGGCCACAGGAGGATGAGGTGTTAAATACCGATCTCCGGATATTTGCCCTCATTCGGATGGGAATATCTGATAATGACACAATTGCCAAAATACTGGAATATTCCGTAAATACAATCTATGTTTATAAGATGAGGATAAAAGCCAAGTCATTGCATCCCGAGCAATTTGAACAATGCATTATGAATATTAAAGCTTTTGATTTTAATTGAGTTTTTAAAGGCGTTTAATGTGCTTTAAAGTTAAAAAAGGTCGTTTTTGAATTGGTTTAAAGTTTAAATTTTATTAAAAAACGGTAAAAAAAGATTATATTTTTTTCAAGTTTTTAAAATTTAATTAATTGATTATCATGTATTTAAATTTTAAAAACACTTAAATAATTTATATAAATATTAAAATTAATTGTTTAACCCTCAAATCATACCTGCCTGGTATTTTTCTCCATCTATTATAACTAAATTGCATTACATTTTAAGGTGTGATATTATAAACCATTACATTTTCAGCTACCGTTATTAAAAAAACAACTCAATTAAGCTTCATTTATAGGTGTTTAAGGGATGTGCTTTTGATAGATTTTTGTACTAATGTTTTTTGATTTTCTCAGTCGGGAATATAAGTACATTAAGGTGTACGGGTGTTTTGAACTACCAGTATTAAACTTTAAAACTAAACCAATTAATAAACCAATTTCAACTAAATCTCAGTAATTATGCAATTTAAACACTTACTCAAAGTATGTTTGTTTGCTGTTGTCTATCTTTTTTCGGTGTCAGCTATGGCCCAGAATAAGATTATTACAGGTAAGGCAACTGACAAAAAAGATGGATCTCCTTTAATAGGAGTTTCTGTTAAAACATCATTAACCTCACCAGGGGGGGCTATAACCAACACCGAAGGAGAGTACCGCATTTCGGTTCCCGGGAACGCTACCGCTTTGGTATTTACCTACCTTGGTTATGTAAGCCAAACAGTTAACATTGGTAACCTTACTGCCGTTAACGTTAGCATGGAGGCATCCAGCAAAGCGTTAAATGAGGTAGTTGTAATAGGCTACGGAACACAGCGTGTACGTGATGCTACAGGTTCTGTGGCTTCTCTAAGTCCTAAAGATTTCAACAAAGGTGTTATAGCAACGCCAGATCAGTTACTACAAGGGCGTGTAGCCGGTGTACAGGTAACCCCATCAAGCGGCGAGCCTGGCGCAGGCGCTACTATTGCTATACGTGGTGCTGGATCTATCCGCGCAAATGATAACCCTTTGTATGTAATTGATGGTATACCTATTGATCAAAGCGGTACAAGTGGTGGATATGGAGTTGGAGCCGGTAGCTCATCTGCCCGTAATCCACTCTCTTTCCTTAATCCGGCTGATATCGAGAATATATCCGTTTTAAAAGATGCCTCATCTGCGGCTATTTACGGTGCACGCGGTGCAAACGGTGTAATTTTAATCACTACACGCAAAGGCCGTAAAGGCCAGGGCATACAGTTTTCTACTACTACCAGTGTTGCCAGTACTGCCAAACGCTATGACGTGCTTGGCCGTGATGCTTTCTTAAAAGCAGTTGCAAGCGTGGGGGCCAACGCTGGTCCTTCATCAAGTGGTGGTGTTGATTATGGGGGCAATACCGATTGGCAAAAGCAGATTTTCCGCACTGCTATATCGCAAGGCTATAACCTTGGTTTTGGCGGAGCAAGTAACACAGGTAGTTACCGTGCTTCATTAGGTTATGATGACCAGCAAGGTACAGTAAAAAATTCTTCATTAAAACGCTTTAACGGTCGTATCAACGCTTCTCAATCTTTTTTTAACAGCAGGCTTAAGTTTGATTTGCAATCAACTTATTCCAACGTAAAAGATCAGTTTGCGCCTATTACCAATAACGCCGGCTTCAATGGTAGTTTAATAGGTGCAGCTATACAATTGAACCCAACTGCTCCGGTATATGATGCCCAAGGCAGATTGTTTAATTTAAATGGTTATAATGATGCCGGATTTCCAACAGGCAATAGTTTCAGAAACCCGGTATCACTGTTAAACCAGATAGATGACAGGGATAATATTAACCGTTATTTGAATAACCTGACAATGACTTTGCAACTATTTGAAGGCTTGTCATACAAAGGGAATTTTGGGGCAGATATATCAAGAGGTTTAAGGAAAACTTTTTATGATCCCAAAGTTATTGGTTATACAGACGCGATTGGTATCAGGAATCAAAACTTCCCGTCTCCAACAGGTAACGGAACCGCCATTTATCAATATAATAAATTAACTAACTATACTACTGAGCATACTTTAAATTACGAGAAAAAATTTAATAATAATAGCTCAATTACTGCTTTAGTCGGTTATTCTTATCAAACATTTAAAAACTTTAGCCGCAATGAGTTTGGTTTCGGTACTTCACAACCGGGTGTATTAGTTAAAAACTATAACGATTTTAAAACTCACCTGGCTTATCCGGTGGGCGATAGCTCAAGCTATAAGTTACAATCATACTTTGCGCGTGTTAACTACTCATACAAAGATCGTTATATCTTGACAGGTACAATCAGACGGGATGGATCATCTCGCTTTGGAGCAAATCATAAATATGGTAATTTTCCAGCTCTTGCGGCAAAATGGCGTATAACGAGCGAAAGCTTTATGCCAAAAGACGGTTTCTTTGATGATTTGAGTTTGAGGTTAAACTACGGTAAAACTGGTAATCAAGAAATTCCGTCTTATGCATCGTTAGCTGTAAGCCAACTTGATTATCACGGTGCTAATCCACAAATATATCAGCAAAACGTTGATCTGAAATGGCAGGGTAATAGAACTTATGGTGCCGGTATCGATTTTTCGGTTATTAAAAGCCGGTTAACAGGTTCGGTAGATTATTTCAACAAATCAATCAGCGATCTGTTATTTTACCAGGATATCGCACAGCCCACCAACTCTCCCAAAATATACAAAAACCTGGATGGAGATGTTATCAATAAAGGTATTGAAGTTGGTTTAAACTTCGCTGCACTTCAGAGTGGTAAGTTTACCTGGGATATTAGTTACAATATGACCTTTATTAAAAACACATTAAAAAACTTTAAAAACTACATAGTTACAGGAAATATCGACGGACAAGGTTTATCTGGCGCTTATGCGCAGCTCATTACTAACGGCCAGCCACTGTACACATTTAATGTTCCTAACTTTGCAGGTTTTAATGCCAATGGCTTTTCCATTTACCCACAAGGTATTGACGTTTCAACGTTACAAGGTAGCCCAAACCCTAAGTTTACAGCGAGCTTAACCAATAATTTTACTTATAAAAACTTTAGCTTGAGTTTCTTTCTTAATGGTGCAACCGGTTTTGTTATTTATAATAACACTGCTAATGCTTTCTTTTATAAAGGCAACCTTGTTAGTGGTCGTAACGTAACTAATGATGTAGCAGCATCTAAAGAGAATCCACTTAACTCAGGTGAGGTATCAACCCGCTTCCTTGAAAAAGGCGATTTTTTAAGATTAAGCAACGCTACAATTGGTTATACCTTCCCGCTTAAAGGCAGCAAAATTAAATCCTTGAGGGCATCTTTAACCGGTCAAAACTTATTTCTTATCACCAACTATTCTGGTTTAGATCCGGAAGTTAACACCGACAAACAAAGGTCTGATGTGGCTTCAAAAGGTATAGACTATACCTCGTATCCAAAATCACGGATATTCACCTTAGGCATAAACGCAAGTTTTTAAAATTACGAAAATGAAAAATATAATCTCACGAGTAACTATATGTAGCATTGTTTTTATGACCGCTGCAGGTTGCGCAAAATTGGATGAGAAACTTTATGGCTCAAAATCCATAACGTCGGCCGGTGCAGGTGCCGCCGAGCTTGGTGGTGTTTACTCACAGTTAAATGGTCAGGCCGATCAGGCAAATACTTACGCTTTACAAGAACATCCTACAGACGAAATGATGGGTCCTACCCGTGGTACAGACTGGGGAGACTTTGGTACCTGGCGTAAATTACATACGCACACCTGGACACCAACGCACAACCAGGTTAATGATACCTGGGATCAGTTAAACATAGGTGTATTCCGTGCAACGCAGGTTTTTACTAAAGCATCGGATATTAGTATTAAAGCTCAGGCAAGCTTTTTGCGTGCTTACTTTATGTTTCAGGTTGTTGACCTTTACGGTCAGGCACCATTCCGCGACCCTGATGCACCTTCCTCATCTATCCCGACTGTTATGAGCCGTACAGAAGCTACTGCTTTTATAATAAAAGACCTTGAGTATGCCGAAACCAATCTTCCAGCAACATCTGCTAACATCGGTGTTGCAAACAAGGTAGCTGCAGAGGCTCTTTTAGCAAAAGTGTATCTAAATAAAGCGGTGTATACTTCCACTACTGTAGGTGGCCCTTTTACATTTGCAAAAGCAGATATGGATAAGGTTATTGAATATGCCAATAAAATTACCGCAGCGGGTTATTCTCTTGAACCTGCCGGTAAATACTTTCAGGATTTTGCATGGGATAACTCAGAACAATCTCACGAAAATATTTTTGGTATATACAATACAACAACAAATGCCCCGGGTTCTGCAAAAAACCGCTGGAGGATGGGTTTACATTATAACCAAACACCTGATGGATGGAATGGCTTTACTACCCTTGCCGACTTTTATAAATCGTTTGAAGCAACTGACGAACGCCGTGGCGTTGCATACCCAGGCTTAACTGATAAAGTTGGTTTAAGGGCAGGTTTTGCTGTTGGGCAGCAATATGGTCCTAACGGTAAGGTTTTAACTCAGCGTAGTGGTAAACCACTTATTTTTACACCCGAAGTGGATCTTAACTTTTCTACTGAAGCTCAGGGTATCAGGGTGTTTAAATACTTTCCTCAACCATCTGCAAACAATACAGTTAATGATGATAACTCATCTAACGACTACGTAATTTTGAGATACGCGGATGTATTACTTGAAAAAGCCGAAGCTATTATGCGTGGCGGTACAGACCCGAGCGGACAAACGCCTTTGGTAATTGTAAACTTGCTACGTGTACCTCGTGGCGCAAGTGCTTTATCGTCTGTTGACGCTACAGTTATGCTTGCCGAAAGAGGCCGCGAGCTTTATTACGAAGGATGGAGAAGAAATGACCTGATCAGGTTTGAGAAATTTAACGATCCTGTTGATCAGCGTCCTAACAAAACGGATAAAACCAAAACCTTGTATCCTATCCCTCAACGTGCTGTGGATACAAATCCTAATCTTAAACAAAATCCAGGTTATTAATATATTGGGGTTTATTTGATTTATAAAAGAACGTAGCGGAAATTTTCCGCTACGTTTGTTTTTTCTAAAAGTATGATACTATCTAAAAAGTGGTTTTTCGTTTTTCCCTTACTTGTAATATTTAGCTGCAAAACCGGTAATAAATTTTCGTTATTCACACTTCAGGAAAATGATGAAACAGGTATAAATTTCGTCAATCAGTTAAATGATCAGGATCGTACAAATGTGTTTACCTTCCGTAATTATTACAACGGAGGTGGTGTAGCCATTGGCGATGTTAATAATGATGGACTTAATGATGTTTATCTAACCTCAAATATGGGGGGCAATCAGCTTTATATTAATAAGGGCAATTGGAAATTTGAAAATATTACAGATAAAGCCGGAGTAAGGGGAACCAAATACTGGAGTACGGGGGCAACCATGGTTGATATTAATGGCGATGGCTGGCTTGATATTTATGTTTGCCATAGTGGTAACGCACATGGTAAAGAAAAAGGAAATGAATTATTTATAAATCAGCATGATGGTACATTTAAAGAAGAAGCTGAAAAATATGGCCTGGTAGATAATGGATTATCAACCCAGGCCATATTTTTTGACTATGATAACGATGGCGATCTGGATTGCTTTGTGTTAAATAACTCTTTCAGGCCAATAGGATCATTTGATTTTAATAAGGATCTGAGGTCTGTTGTTGATGAATTGGGTGGAGCACGCTTGTATCGTAATGATGGCGGGCATTTTACTAATGTAACCCGGCAGGCAGGCATATTCTCCAGCGATATTGGTTTTGGTCTTGGCGTTTCTGTTGCTGATGTTAACCAGGATGGCTACCCGGATATTTATGTATCCAATGATTTTTTTGAGCGGGATTACTTATACGTCAATCAAAAGGATGGTACTTTTAAAGAAGATATTCAAAATGAAACAGGCCACGTTAGCCTGGCTTCTATGGGCTCAGACATAGCCGACATTAACAACGACGGTCAGTATGATATTTTTACTACAGAGATGCTGCCCGAAGGAGATAAACGCCTTAAAAAAATGTCATCTTTTGAATCATATGACGTAATTAAAGCCAAACAATACGATGGTTATTATAATCAATACATGCAAAATTGCCTGCAGGTAAATAACGGCGATGGAACATTTTCTGAAACAGCTTTTTACTCTGGCATAGCCGCTACCGACTGGAGCTGGGGCGCGCTGATGTTTGATATGGATAACGATGGCTGGAAAGATATTTTTATATCTAACGGGATTTACAAAGACCTTACCGACCAGGATTATATCGAGTTTTTGGGCAATCGGGATAATATGGCAAAAATTGCCGAGGGGCGCAAAAAGTTTGATTTTAAGGATTTTACAGATAAAATGATTTCAACCCCTTTATCAAACTATGCTTACTTAAATAATCATAATCTCACATTTACCAATAAATCAGCCGATTTTGGTTTGGATAAACCATCATTCAGTAATGGCGCCGCTTATGCCGATTTAGATAATGACGGCGATAACGACCTGGTGGTGAATAACGTAAATTCTCCTGTTTACATTTATAAAAGCAATGCCGAAAAAAATGGCAATCATTATATTCAATTAAAGTTAAAGGGCAATACTTTAAACAGCTTTGGGGTAGGTACAACTATTAAGGCTTTCATGAAAGGCAGCTCGCTTATTTACTATAACCAGCCAACCCGCGGTTTTCAAAGCTGTACATCACCCAATTTGCTAACTATTGGTATAGGTAAATTTAAACAGGTAGATTCAGTGCAGGTAATTTGGCCGGGAGGCAAATACCAGCTTTTGCAAAACGTTAAAGGCGATAAAGTTTACACTTGTAAACAAGCCGACGCCAACCTTACTTACAATTGGAGTAAGCCTGTCGTAAAACCATTATTTACAGATGTAACCAAAACTATTTTTGATAGCATACCACGGCACAAAGAAGACGATTTTATCGATTTTGATAATGAACGCTTAATGCTGCAGATGTTATCAACCGAAAATCCATATATGGCAAAGGGAGATGTCAACAATGATGGTTTGACGGATTTTTATTTTGGCAGCTCAAAAAATGGCTTTGCCGCTATCTATATACAACAAAAAGATGGCAGCTTTAAACAAACCATTCCTGATGATTTAAAAAAACAGGAATATCTTGAAAACGCAGGCGCGGTATTTGGTGATTTTGATGGAGATGGCGACCAGGACCTGATCATCGGAGTAGGTGGTAACGCAGACGAAGCTGAGACGCCTGTATATAACCCCCGTTTTTATGAAAACGATGGTAAAGGAAATTTTCATCGCAGTGCTGATAAAACTTTACATGCCGCAGTTAACGCATCGGTAATTGTATCCTGTGATTATGATGGCGATGGTCATCCGGATCTGTTTATCGGTGGCAGAAGTGTGCCTGGGCTTTATGGATGTTCGCCAAAATCATTTGTATTTCATAACGATGGCAACGGTCATTTTACAGATGTATCGGCACAGGTATTAGGTAAAAACACCAATCTGGGTATGGTAACCGCAGCCAAATGGGCCGATTTGGATAAAGATGGTTATCCCGATCTGGTGATTGCCGGCAACTGGATGGGTATTAGTATATTTAAGAATGTTAAAGGCCGGTTTACCGAAGATAAACAACTGGCTAATTACAAAGGCTGGTGGAGCAGCCTTGAAATTGCGGATGTTGATGGCGATGGAAATTTGGATATTATTGGTGGTAATATTGGCTTAAACTCCAAGTTCAGAGCATCATTTACCGAGCCTATGGAAATTTATATAAAAGACTTTGATAAGAACGGCACAAAAGAATGTGTTACTTCGATGTACAGAACAGATAACGTTAAATACGTTTTTCATATGAAACCCGATCTTGTTGGCCAGCTGCCGATATTAAAGAAACGTTTTTTGAGGTATATAGATTACGCCGGAAAACCCTTTAATGAAGTATTTACAAATGATATGCTTGAAGGTGCCGAAAAACACGAGATGAACTTTTTAGCTTCTGCGGTATTTTTAAATAACGGCAAAAAATTCACCTGTAAACCTTTGCCTGCCGAGGCGCAGTTTTCAATGGTTAACACTATTTTATGTGATGATATTGATAATACAGGCCATGTCAAAATAATTTTAGGAGGCAACTTTTATGGCTTTAAACCAGAAGTAGGAAGGCTTGATGCAAGCCACGGCCAGGTTTATCAATATAATAAAAATGGGTTTAGCTACTACTCCCCATGCAAAACAGGGTTTGATTTAAACGGGCAGGTAAGGTCATCATTGGTTATTAAAAATGCCATGGGCAATAAATATTACCTGTTTGGTATAAATAATCAACCGCTTAAGGCATATAAATTACGTTAATATTCAAGATGTCGCTATTTGCAAAATATATACCAGCGCCCATGAAATTGTTTGGCTTCCTGTTTTTTATCGGGATTTTTTACATGAGTTCATGCAAACCTAAAAAAGCAGGAGAAGGTATTTTTAAATTGCTATCCGCAAGTGAAACAGGGATAGGGTTTGTAAATAAAAATATTGTATCAGATTCTGTTAATATTTTAGATTACCTCTATTTCTATAATGGGGCAGGGGTAGCTGCAGCAGATTTTAATAACGATGGTTTGCAGGATCTTTATTTTGTATCAAACCAGGGGCCTAATAAGCTTTATTTAAATAAGGGTGGTTTAAAGTTTGATGATATCACCGCAAAAGCGGGCGTTGCCGGTACAGGTAATTGGAAAACCGGCGTTACTGTAGTTGATATTAATGGGGATGGGTTAAAGGATATTTATGTATCCGTGGTATCTGGCTATAAAGGTTTTAAGGGTAAAAATCAACTTTATATCAACAACGGCGACCTTACGTTTACAGAAAGTGCTGCAAAATACGGGCTCGACTTTGCAGGACTGTCAACGCAGGTTTCTTTTTTTGATTATGATAAGGATGGCGATTTGGATATGTTTCTGCTTACCTCGTCTGTACATAGCAATGATACCTACGGCGATTCTACTTTAAGGTTTAAATACAGTCATGACGCCGGCGATCATCTTTTCAGAAATGATGGCGGCCATTTCACCGATGTTACCCAAAAATCTGGCATTTATAGTGCTCCAATAGGTTATGGGCTTGGCCTTAGTATCGGCGATTTAAACAACGATGGCTGGGACGATATTTATGTAAGTAACGATTTTTTTGAGCAGGATTATTACTATATCAACCAGCATGATGGTACCTTTAAAGAACAGCTTAAAACTGCCTTTGGGCATACCAGTCTGTTCTCTATGGGGAATACGATTAGTGATATCAACAAAGATGGTCATTTGGATGTGCTTACTACAGATATGCTTCCCGAGGATATAAAAGCATTACGATCAACTATCAATGATGAACCATTGGATATTTATAACCAGGAGGTAAATGCAGGTTATTATTATCAATATTCAAAAAATAGCCTGCAACTGAATGTTGGCAACGGAAATAAATTTGTTGATATGAGTTTATACAGCGGTGTATCAGCTACAGATTGGACGTGGTCGCCCCTGGTGCAGGATTTTGATATGGATGGCCACAAGGATCTTTTTTTTAGCAACGGAATAAAAAAGCGGCTCAATGATATGGATTATCTTAAATATCTGGGCAATCCGGCTGTGATGCAGGAGTATAAAAATAGCCGTGTTTTTGATAAAGATAAGATCAACCTGATGCCTGATGGCGCTGTTCACAATTTTTTTTACCACGGAGATGATCTGCTGAAATTCACCGATGCCTCATTTACAAATGATATGCAGCAGCCCTCTATTTCGGCGGGCTCTGTAGCTGTGGATCTGGATAACGATGGTGACCTGGAGATTGTAACCAACAATATGGATGAACCGGCCTATCTATATAGAAACACTGCGATGGAAAGCCATAAAGATGATAAGCCTGGCTTTTTAAAATATGCGGTTAAGTATACCAAAGCCAATCCCGATGGTATCGGAACGAAGTTTTTCCTGAAATCAGGTAAACAAGTAGATCACCAGGAAATGCAAACCAGTAATGCTTACGAAAGCAACCTAAGTAACGAATTGCTTTTTACTTTTTTACCCGGAGATAAGCCAACTGATCTTTTAGTGATATGGCCTGATAATACCTGGCAGATAGTAAATGATTTTAAACAGGGTAAAAAAGCGATATTAACTTATAATAGTAAACAAGTGCAGTCGACTAATGACATTTCATCAGTGATAAATACCTTCATCAGTGGGGAAAAACAGTCGGATTATAAACCTGTACAAGCTAAACTGTTGACACAAGTAAAAACTTTTGATACACCCGATTTCAATTATTATTCATTATTGCCGCATACCTATTTACCTCATATCCCCGCTATTGCGGTTGCCGATGTTAATGGTGATGGTATGGATGATATTTATGTGGGTGGTTTGACCGGTGAAGAAAAATATATACTCGCCGGAAACAAAGCAGGCGGTTATGATAAAGTGAAAGTAGCGGAATTTGATAAATTTAATGAATATGGAGATGAGCAGGCTGTTTGGGCCGATGTTGATAATGATGGTAAGCCCGACGTGGTTGTGATCAGCACTAATCACCCGCTTTTAGATGATGACAAAAGATTACCTCCGCGCTTATATATTAACAAAGGTAATTTCAGGTTTGAGTATAAGGCATTGCCTAAAATAACCAATCAAACATCAAAAATTGCTGTGTTTGATTTTAATGGCGATGGATTGAAGGATATATTATTAACCGGAAGTATATCCTATAAAGATTATACGGCCAAAATACCATCAGTTATTTTGATAAACAAAGGCAATGGTAATTTCGATGTTAGTCATGATAAGGTTTATGATGATATAACCTCAATCCAATATATAACCAGCGTTACCGAAGCCGATGTTGACCATAATGGTAAATCCGATCTGGTGATCACCGCTGAGTGGCAGCCTATTCAGATTTTTTTAAATGATGGAAAAAAACTTCGTAAATTTTCTTCGAAGGTATTGGATAATGAAAAGGGCTGGTGGCAATCAGCTATAGTTACCGATATGGATGGAGATGGCAAAGCCGACCTTATAGCGGGTAATTGGGGCTTAAATAATAAATATAATGTAACCCCAAACCAACCATTGTATGCTTACAATGCCGATTTGGATAAGGATGGAAAAAACGACCTGATATTATCCTATTTTGTTAAAGGAAACTATTATCCGTTTAGACCCAAAAATGATTTGGAACAAGAACTGCCTTATTTGAAAAAAGAATGGCTGAGCTACCAAAAAATGGCTGATAAAACAACCAGCGAAATATTTAAAGATAAATTGAATGATAACGATCGTTTAGCTGCCAATCAATTCAGCAGTATTTTTGTAAGCGATGTGCTGCATGCTACTACATTTAAAGAGTTGCCTTACCAATACCAGCAGGCGCCTATACGATCAATTCTCGCTGACTATAAAAGCGGGGATGTATTGCTTAACGGTAACTTTTGGGGAGTTGTTCCTTATGAAGGTAAATATGATGCTTTAGGTTTAGTTGGTTTGCATTATAACAAACAACTAAAACAGTTTTCGCCCCCGGGTTATTTAATAAACGCAGCCTTTAACTTCCAGGAACTGCCATATATTTCAACCATAAGACGAGTTGGAAGTGCAGATTATCTTATTGTTACCTATGATGGTAGGATTGTTTTGGTTACTAAGTAGTTATGGTTTAAAATATCGGATAGTATATTTTGGTTACCCATTTTGAAGTATCTTTTTCAACGGATCTATCCGTGATTAGTGATTCAAAAGGCATGGCTGGCGATGTTAAATTATGATCTTTCATATAAGCTTTAACGGCGCCAAAGGCGTCACTTATAGTGTTAGGTCCACCCTTTACATCAGCTACTAACAAATTGCCACCCAGTACAAGGTTGTTCATGAATGATTTTTGGTCTGGCTTAATTGTTTTATTGATCGGGATTGCAACGGTAATCTGGTATTCTTTATTTGCAATTTTTGTTACATTAAGAATTGGGAAGTTGGTCAATATAACACCTTTAGTTTTAGCTTGTGCTTTAAGGTCGTCAACTTTTTCATAAATCGTTTGAATGGACGGATAGTTATCACTACTTGTAGTTGTAGTGAGCAAATAAGGGTCCTTTATTTTATTAATATATATTTTATAACCATAAGCATTATTTTTATCCTCCAGGAATAATTTAAGGTGCTTTAAAATTTCGGCTGTTTTGGTTTTAAGAGCCTGGGCATTTAAATAATTTTCAACCCTTTGAACCGGATTAAGGCTGTTGTGTAATTCAGTGTGCCATGTTATTTTCACAGCAAAATCGTCAGCTAGATAACTGATTTCGCTATTGAGTTTTAAATTGCCCTTTTGCAAAGTAACATGTGCACCGCCGTTGGTAGTTTGGCTAATATAAAAATGGATGCCTTCATAGTCAAACCGATTGTCATTGATCTTTGCGCCGGGCCACCATTTTTCCCATTGTTTGCTATGGGTTAAAAACTTAGCAGCGATGGCGTCAGATGCATCAATGTTAACCTGGTTATTAATTGTTAAGGTAGATGGGATTATTAAATATATTGCTATTATAATTACTGCAGCAACAGCTAAAACTATAAATGTTATTCTTTTCATTTGGTTTAATCGGGGGCGTAAATCTATGAATACTGAACAGCTTATTTGCATTTACAGCAAAAATAAGCCACCCGGCAACGAAATAAATAAACGATATTTTATGTCAAAAAACAACGTTTTATATGCTGATGTATAGCATTAAAAAGCCTATATTGGCTGTTAATCCAATATGAAAACCTGTGGATATCGCCACGATATCTATGTGATTTTTAACCTATATTTTAAATTATGAAACCCTTTTTATTTTGTATTGCAGGAGTATTGTTTTTATTCGCATCCTGTAAAAAGCCCGATTATGAAAAAGTTTTACATGATCCTGAACTGTACCGTGTAACAGTAAAAAAGCTTAACGATATTGTATTAGAAAATAATTTTCCGCCGGTTACCGCCTCCCGAAATTATGCTTATGCCAATATAGCGGCGTACCAGGTAATAGCAGCTGGCGATTCAACACATTTCAGGTCACTGTCCGGGCAAATTAAACATTTGCCACCAACGCCCAGGCCCTCAAAAGATACTACGGTTGATTACCAATTTGCATCCTTACTGGCATTTTGTTATGTGGGTAATGCGGTAACGTTTCCGGAAGGTAGTATGGATCAGTATGTTGATGGCTTAAAGCAAAAGGCAAAAGATGCCGGTATGCCTAATGATCTTTTTGAAGGCTCGGTAAATTATGCTAATAAAGTAGCCAAATTTATCATGAAGTGGAGCAAGGGTGATAACTATTTAAAAACCAGGTCGGCAAGTAAATACACTGTAAAACAACAGGATGGCCGCTGGATACCAACACCACCTATGTATGCCCAGGCGTTAGAAGCACATTGGGGCGAAATAAGGCCAATGGTCCTTGATTCAGCTGCACAATTTATACCGCCAAATCCACCTGTGTTTGATGTGAAAAATAAGAATAGTAAATTTTACCTGCAGGCTTTAGAGGTTAAACAATTGGTGGATAGCCTTACCAAAGAACAAAAGCACCAGGCAGATTTTTGGGATGACAATGCATTTAAACTTAATGTCGTGGGCCACGCATCGTTTGCCACCAAAAAGTTTTCGCCGGGAGGTCATTGGATGAACATTACCGGGGTTGCTACAAGAGCAAAAAAACTTGATTTTAATACCACCGTTAGCGTATATGCCGAAACTGCTATTGCTTTGTTTGATGGATTCATCAATTGCTGGTATTTAAAATACAGATCTAACTATGTAAGGCCCGAAACGATAATTACCAAATATATTAATGCAGATTGGCGGCCGTATATTCAAACTCCTCCATTCCCTGAATACAGTAGCGGGCACGCTGTAATATCATCAGCCGCAGCCGAAGTACTTACGAGTACGTTTGGAGATAATTTTGCCTATACAGATTCGTCTGAAATGGAATTTGGTATTGATCCGCTTTCTTTCAAATCTTTCCGGGAAGCAGCGCAATCGGCAGCAATGTCAAGGGTGTATGGTGGTATTCACTTTAAAAACGCGTGTGTTGTGGGTAATAAGCAAGGTGCCGAAATAGGGCAGCTGGTGGTGAAAAAGCTTCAACTAAAAATTAAATAAATCAATTAAAATTGATAATGAAAAGACTATCAAAATGGTTTTTACTGATAACCTTATGTGCTCCAATTGTAGTAAGCGCTCAAGGTGGTATTGATCCCTGGAATATTAAGGCTGATAAGATTGATCCGGCCAACTATTACGGAATTACTGTTGCCAACGGAATGATCGGCATTGTATCGGCACCAGAACCTTTTAAGGTGAAAAACGTGGTATTGGCAGGTGCTTATGACCTTTACGGTCGTGGCAGAGTGAGCAATTTTTTAAACAGTTTTAACCTGCTTAACATGTATCTGGAGGTTGATGGTAAACGCATCGATACCAAAAACATTAGTAATTTTAAGCAGGAGCTGGATATGCAGCACGCGGCATTTACCACAACGTTTGATTATGGTGATAAGGCCACTATAAAATACACTTATTATTCCCTGCGCCAGTTGCCATTCACGGTGTTGATGGATGTATCAGTTGTAGCCAAAAAGGCAATTAATATTACATCGGCAAGTGTGATGGAAGCGCCGGATGCGTTGAAAGAAGTACAGAATTATTACAATGAAATTGACCGCCCGCATGTTACAATCAGCCTTTTAACTTCAACGGCGAAAAGCCCGACAGGTAAAATGCAGTTATGTGCCTCAACTTCGTTTTTGTTTAATGAACCACACGGGCAGGAGCCACGGATTATTCACGAAATGTGGGATAATAATATGCACCTGATGAAATTTAGTAAAGCTATTGCGGCGGGACAAACTTATAAATACGCGGTAACAGGCTCATCGATAACATCTGCCCATCATGCCGACCCACTAAACGAGGCTGAACGATTAACCATTTTTGCCAAATTAGAAGGCCGCGACCGACTTATTAAATTTCATAATAAAGCATGGGATGATTTGTGGGCCAGTGATATACAAATTGAGGGTGATGCCCAGGCGCAGCAGGATGTACACAGTATGTTATATCACCTGTACTCATTCTCGCGTGCGGGCACAGCTTATTCACCTTCGCCAATGGGCCTTTCTGGTTTGGGTTATAATGGTCACGTATTTTGGGATTGCGATGTTTGGATGTACCCGGCAATGTTGGTGTTACACCCCGATATAGCAAAATCAATGGTTGAATATAGATTTGAACGACTGGAGGCCGCCCGTAAAAATGCGTTTTCGCATGGTTACAAAGGGGCTATGTTCCCCTGGGAAAGTGCCGATAGTGGGGTAGAAGAAACTCCTGTTTGGGCATTGAGCGGTCCGTTTGAACATCATATAACAGCCGATGTTGCCCTGGCTGCCTGGAATTATTATTGTGTAACCCAGGATAAGCAATGGCTGCGCGAAAAAGGCTGGCCAATACTATCGGCAACCGCCGATTTTTGGGCAAGCCGGGTAGAGCGTAACGGTCCTGGCCAATATGATATTAAAAATGTGGTGGCCGCTGATGAATGGGCCGAAAATATTGATAACAATGCTTTTACCAATGCTGCTGCCAAAGCCAACCTCTTAAACGCAATTGCTGCCGCAAAAATATTAGGGGAGAAAGCTGACGCCGATTGGCAAACGGTTGCTCAAAATATCCCTATCCTTAAACTGGATAACGGAGTTACCCGCGAACATGCCAGCTACAATGGCGAGGGTATTAAACAGGCCGATGTAAACCTGCTGGCATACCCATTAAAAACCATAGCCGACCCTGCTCAAATAAAAAAGGACCTTGAATATTATGAAACCCGTGTGCCAAATGAAGGTACACCTGCCATGACGCAAGCTGTTTTTGCATTATTGTATGCCCGTTTGGGGAATGGTGATAAAGCTTATCATTTTTTTAAAGATGCTTATGAGCCCAACCTTAATCCGCCGTTTAGGGTAATTGCAGAAACCAAAGGAGGCACCAACCCTTACTTTGCCACAGGCGCGGGAGGCATCATTCAAAGCTTACTGATGGGTTTTGGCGGTTTGGATATCACGCCTGCAGGTATTGTGCAGGTTAAAAGCAAATTGCCATCAAACTGGAAATCATTGAAGATTACCGGTGTCGGGCTTAATAAAAGTACTTATACAATTAAATAGAAGGGATAGTTAAGATGCGTATCGCATACGCATCTTAACTAATTCCAAAAATCAATTCTGGTTTTCAGGTAAATTCTTCGATTCCTGTGCCGGATCAAAATGATAGCGGTTAATGAGATGCAGTAGCACCCCATTTGTCCATCCAAAACCATCTTGTAAAGGGTACTCGCCACCGCCGGCCGTTAATTTGGTATCCACCACGTTATATTTTTCCAATAATTTGCCGGTTTGCTTAAACACACGAATATTTAACCTCAACCAGCGGGTGGCAATTTCTTTTGCCAATGCATTGTAATTGTATTTTTCTAAACCATCAATAGCCATGTATTGTAAAGGCGCCCAACCATTTGGCGCATCCCACTGCTGGCCCGAGAAATTCAACGTGGTGACCAGTCCGCCGGGTTTCAGGAAATTATTTTTTAATCCTTCGGCTATTAACCGGGCTTGCTCTTTTGTCGCAATTTTAAATTCCAGTGGAAATTCAGCTGCAAGGGTGGGTACGGTTGATAGTTGATTTAGTTGCAGATTGTAATCATCAAACCAACCGGTTTTACGGTTCCAGCAGTATTTTAATATTGCTTTTTTTCTGTTTTCGGCTTTGGCCCGATATTGCCCGGATAGTTTTAAATTACCACTTTGCTGATAGGAATGGGCAATGGTAAGTTCAAGATTATAGATCAGGCAATTCAAGTCAACCGGTACAATATCAGTGGTTTGTATAGTGGAAAGCTTGCCCGATGCATCAAACCAACGGGTACTGAAATCCCATCCTGAAGCAGCAGCAGCCCGTATATTATGATAAAACTGGGGTAGGGGTTCTTTGGTTTCTTTGGCTGCATCCACGTCCTTTACATATGATTCTTCCCTGGGTTGGTCGCTTTCGTCCCAGTAGCGGTTCATGATTTCGCCACCACGCATGCGTACGGCTCTATGAGTTTTTGAATTTATCTTTAGCTGTGCCGAACCCAGCATCCAGTAATTATACTCCTTAATTAGTTGAGGCCTAAATTGGGTTAGTACCTGTTGCCCTTCGTTTTTGGCCAGCAAATTTACCATCATGGCAAAAAATGGTGGTTGCGAACGGGTAAGGTAATAGCTGCGGTTGCCGTTGGGTATAAAACCATATTTATCAATCAGGTAAGCAAAGTTCTCTACCATGTTGTGGATCACCTTAATTTGATGACTCTCCTGTAAACCCAGCATCGTAAAATAGGAATCCCAATAATAGATCTCCCGGAAACGACCGCCGGGAACTATGTAGGGATTGGGCAGCGCCAATGTTGATGAATTGGCCTTTGCCTCATCTGGTCTGCGCTGCAATACCTGCCACAATGTATCAATATGCTTACGAATCCCAGCTTCAATATCGGTTTGGAAAGCATTATGAGATACGGGTATATCAAAATTTGCTAATACAAATGCCTTTAAATCAAAACCCGGTTTATCTTTTTGATCATGATAAGCTTTCATGATCAATGCCGGATCTTGCCTGGGTACAGCATCAACAAAGGTTTTATTATCCGGAAATATGTTCGACAATTGAACGGCTTCAAATAAGTCGGGATATTGTTGCCGCGGAGTTAAGGTTTGCGATTTAACACTAAGCGTGAAAAATAAAAGCGCGAGTAAAAAAAGTCTTCTCATTATCGTTTTGATGTACCTTTTACAGGATAAGGTAATTGATTTATAATAGTTTATAAATTTACTGTTTTTGAGAGGATTGTAAGCGGTATCTTAATAATTTTATGCTGTTTTGATATAAAAAGGGTAGATATCTGCACTTACAACTTATTATGAAATTCAATGTATATGAACATTCCAGATGCGCTGTTTCGGCTTTGCTGGATATTGGCAATTTAAACTTAAAGCATAAAATTTTACTTATCCTGTAACAATACCATCTACTTAAACATCTATATAGAAATTATATCCGAATTTAGCGGCCGCTTTGCCGTACCCGGTATTGATTATGATTTAAATAATAATGATGTCTTTTATCCTGCCTTTAAAAAAAAACAATTTAACGCCCTTAACTATCGCTAAGGGAATTATGATCACGATGGTTTCTACGGTGTTCTTTTCTGCCTGTGTTGATAAAAGCAAGCAGGCTGCGGCAGGCCCGGTAAACCAGGTTTTGGATTACAAAGTAATGCAATTGCAACCCCGGTCGGCTACTTTAAATATTGATTATCCGGCAAGTATTCAGGGGCAGCAGAATATCGAGATAAGGCCAAAGGTTGATGGCTACGTAGAGAAAATTTATGTAGACGAAGGCTCGGTTGTAACCAAGGGGCAATTGCTTTTTAAAATAAACGCTCCGCAATATGAGCAGGAAGTACGCACGGCAGAAGCCGGTATTAAAACCGCCGAAGCTGATCTGAGCATGGCCAAAATGCAGGTAAACAAGGTGAAGCCACTTGTTGAAAAGGATATCATCAGCCATTATGAACTCGAATCTGCCGAGTATACACAACAATCAAAAGCAGCTGCATTGGCACAGGCCAGGGCTGCTTTGGTAAATGCCAAAGTAAATTTAGGATACACCACGATAACCAGTCCGGTGAACGGTGTTATTGGCTCATTGCCTTATAAATTGGGAAGCCTGGTAACAGGTTCCACCACAGAACCGCTTACAACCGTTTATAATACATCAAATATTTACGCCTACTTCGCGCTTAACGAAAAGCAATTGCTCAATTTGAGTAGGGATAGCGTAAATAATACCTCATTAAAAACCAAGCTGAGCAAACTCCCGTCGGTATCGCTGATATTGCCAGATGGAACTACCTATGAGCACGGCGGCCGTGTTGAAACTGTAAATGGCTTAATCAATACCGCTACAGGTACAGCAAATGTGCGGGCTGATTTTGTGAATCCGCGTGGCCTTATCCGCAGTGGCAGCAGCGCGGTGATAAGGATTCCAAATGTGGTTAAATCGGCACTACTGGTTCCCGAAAGTGCCACCTATGAGCTACAGGATAAACGCTTTGTGTATGTGGTAGATGATCAAAATAAGATAAAAAATGTAGCCATTAATGTGATGGATAACACCGCCGGTCAGTTTTATGTAGTTTCTGATGGTCTTAAAGCCGGCGATAAGATTATACTGGAAAGCTCTGGTAACCTACAGGATGGTACTGTTATTAAACCGAATGAAGTAAGCGCCTCATCTGTTTACGGTAGCCTTAAATAATCACACCTTTTCACCTTCTGCTCATTACTAAAGCAATATTATGCTTAAAAAATTTATAGAACGCCCGGTACTATCAACAGTTATTTCTGTATTACTTTTGATTCTGGGTATTTTAGGACTTATCAATCTGCCCATTTCACAATACCCTGATATTGCGCCGCCAACTGTACAGGTTCAGGCCTATTATAGCGGCGCCAATGCCGATGTGGTACTTAAAAGTGTCATCATCCCGATGGAAGAACAGATTAACGGGGTGGAGAACATGACCTACATGACCTCATCTGCCAGTAATGACGGTTCTGCATCTATCACTGTTTATTTTAAGGTAGGCACCAATCCCGATCTGGCTGCTGTAAACGTGCAAAACCGGGTTTCAAGAGCTACCAGTTTGTTGCCATTAGTAGTTACCCAATCTGGTGTTACCGTTGCCAAAAGCCAAAGTAGTAACCTGATCATTTTTTCGCTCTACAGCGAAAATAAAACCTATGATGAAACATTTTTACAAAACTATGCCAAGATAAACCTGGTGCCTCAAATACAGCGTGTTACCGGTGTGGGTAACGCCAATGTTTTTGGATCGCGGGATTATTCTATGCGGATCTGGCTAAAACCCGACGTAATGTCGAGATACAGCCTTATTCCTGATGATATTACCGATGCGCTTAATGAGCAAAATATTGAAGCCGCACCCGGAAAGTTTGGCGAGAACAGCAATCAATCATTCCAGTACGTAATAAGGTATAAAGGGCGACTTAAAACAGCTGCTGAATTTGGCAATATTATCATCAAATCTGTAGGAGGCGGGCAATTGCTGCGGTTAAATGATGTGGCACGTATTGAATTGGGTTCATTGGATTACTCTTTTGATATCCAAACCAACAGTTTACCATCAGTAGGAGTGGCCATTAGTCAAACAGCCGGCTCAAATGCCCGTGATGTAATTAATGAATCAAAAAAGATCCTGGATGCGGCTGCCGAGAAGTTCCCTAAAGGGATGAAGATCACTTACCTGGTTGATGCCAACAATTTCCTCGATGCCTCCATTGAAAAAGTGATTAGTACCTTGATTGAGGCATTTATACTGGTATTTATTGTGGTATTTGTGTTTCTGCAGGATTTCAGGTCGACGCTGATCCCCGCCATCGCGGTTCCGGTAGCTATTGTAGGTACTTTCTTCTTCCTTAATCTTTTTGGTTTCACTATCAACTTGCTCACACTATTTGCCCTGGTATTGGCAATAGGTATTGTGGTAGATGATGCCATTGTTGTGGTTGAAGCAGTACACGCCAAACTCGATCTGGGTTATAAATCGGCACGAAAAGCGTCCATAGATGCAATGAATGAGATCTCGGGCGCCATAGTTTCCATTACATTGGTCATGTCGGCTGTGTTTTTACCCGTAACATTTATTACCGGCTCAACCGGTGTTTTCTATAAACAATTTGGTATAACCCTGGCTGTTGCTATTTTACTATCGGCCGTAAACGCGTTAACATTAAGCCCCGCTTTGTGTGCCTTGTTTTTAAAACCACATGAAAAGGGAACTAAAAAGCATGGTTTTCTTAACCATTTTTACGTAGTGTTTAATGCTTCGTTTGATGCCGTAACTGGTAAGTATAAAAAAACGGTAAACTTTTTGGCTCATAAAAAATGGATAGCACTCGCGGCTGTCGCTTTGTTTTCGGCCGTGTTGGTGTATTTGGTTAAAACAACTCCATCAAGCTTTGTCCCTAACGAAGATCAGGGAACTGTTTTTGCCGCTATCAGCCTGCCGCCTGCATCCTCAATGGAACGTACCGAAGCTGTTGCTAGTAAAATAGACAGTATCGGGCATACCATCCCCGAGGTTCAGAATACGCTTAAGCTGGTAGGTTTCAATTTTATAGCCGGATCGGGAAGTGCTTACGCTATGGTAATCATGAAGCTGAAAAACTGGGATCAACGTAAGGAGAAAAGTCAAAGCCTTCAAAGCATCATTGGCCAGCTTTCAACTAAAACAAGTGGATTAAGGGAAGCCAACGTGTTTTATTTTTCGCCACCAACCTTACAGGGCTTTGGTAACAGCGATGGTTTTGAATTGGAGTTGCAGGATAAAGGAGGCCATACTGTTGATGAGTTATTTAAGGTGAGCAACAACTTCCAGGCGGCTCTTAAAAAGAGGAAAGAGATCCAAAGTCTGAACTCATCATTTAATCCTAATTTTCCGCAATTCCAGGTAGATGTAAATGTGGCAAAATGTAAAGAAGCCGGTGTAACCGTAAATTCGGTATTAAATACATTGCAGGGTTACTATGGTGGCTTGTATGCTTCCAACTTTAACCAGTTTGGTAAACAATACCGCGTAATGGTGCAGGCAGATTATGATTACAGGGCTAATGAAATAGGCTTGAGCAAAATATTTGTACGCAATAGTGCTGGTACCATGGCGCCCATTACCTCGTTTATATCGCTAAAAAGAGTATTCGGCCCCGAGTCAATTTCAAGGTTTAACCTCTTTACGTCTATCTCTGTTTCCGGATCACCCAATCCTGGGTATAGTACAGGCGATGCAATCAAAGCAATTAAGGAAGTAGCCAAGCAAACGTTACCCGCCGGGTACGACTACGAGTTTTCTGGCCTCACCCGGGAAGAATTGAGTACCGGTACCCAATCGGCATATATATTTATGCTTTGCCTGGTGTTTGTTTACTTTTTATTGAGTGCCCAATATGAAAGTTATATCCTGCCTTTTGCAGTGCTTCTTTCTTTACCTGTGGGTTTAGCGGGAACGTACTTGTTTGCACAAATTTTTGGAGTAGGAAGTAACATTTATCTGCAGATCTCACTCATTATGCTCATCGGCTTACTGGCAAAAAATGCAATCCTGATTGTTGAGTTTGCTTTAGATAGGCGCAGGGCCGGCATGGACCTGATACCCGCTGCCATTGCAGGTGCAGAAGCCCGTTTACGTCCCATCCTCATGACATCTTTCGCTTTCATTTTTGGTATAATGCCTTTAATGGTTTCAACCGGAGCAGGTGCCAACGGTAACAGATCAATAGGTACAGGAGCTGTAGGGGGAATGTTTGTGGGTACAGTGTTCGGTGTATTTGTAATTCCTGTTTTGTTTATCATATTCCAGCATCTGCAGGAAAAAGTAAGCGGCAAGCGGAAATATAATGACGATGATGAAAATGATGATGCAGTAACAACAGCTGCTAATTAATTCATAAAAGGTAAAATATGAACAAATCTGTTTTTAAATATATATTGCTCTTTACACTGATATTTGGTGTATTGGTGTCCTGCAAAATTACTAAAACGTACAATCCCCCGGGCGTGATCACCAGCGGGCTATACCGCGACCGCGAGTTAAACGATACTACTACACTGGCAACAATGCCGTGGCAAAGCCTTTTTGCTGATACGGCGTTAAGGGCGCTGATACAGGAAGGGTTGAATAATAACCTTGATCTTAAAACGGCTGTACAAAGGATTTTAGAAGCACGGGCAACATTGCTGCAAAGCAAGGCCGCGTTTTATCCATCGTTATCTGGTAATGCAGGTGTAACCAGGTCTAAACAATCCTCGGCCGGCTTAAATTATCCTGCCGGGGTAAGTATAAATACCTTAACTACTACGTACCAGGCCGGTTTAACATCTTCATGGGAAGCCGATGTTTGGGGTAAATTGAACAGTACCAAGCGGGCGGCCCTTGCCGGTTATTTACAAACCGATGCCGCGAAAAGGGCTGTACAAACGCAATTAATTGCAGATATAGCAAATAATTATTTTACGCTATTAGCTTTGGATAGGCAAATGGATATTACGCTTGAAACCCTCAAAAACAGGATCAAGGACGTGGAAACCATGAAAGAGCTTAAAGCCGGTGCCGTGGTAACCGGGGCTGCCGTGGTGCAAAGTGAGGCTAACCGTTATGCTGTAGAAGTATCCATTCCCGATTTAAAACGCAGCATCCGCGAAACCGAGAACGCTTTAGATATATTGCTTTCAAGAGCGCCGGGACCCATTAACCGGAGTAGCCTGGCTAATCAAAAGATAGTAAGCGAACTACAGGCCGGTATCCCAACCCAATTACTTAACAACCGTCCCGATGTGCAACAAAGCGAATATGCTTTCAGAGCAGCTTTTGAGAATACAAATGTTGCCAAAACTTATTTTTATCCGTCATTTACCATAACTGCTTCCGGAGGTTTATCTACATTACAGTTGAAAGATTTTTTTGTCAATTCTATATTCTATAATATAGCCGCCGGCTTAACGCAACCCATTTTTAACCAGGGACTGAACAAAGCGCGCCTGCGTACCGCACAAGCCCAGCAACAGGAAGCTTTAAATAGTTTCCAGAAAACGCTGCTTGTAGCCGGACAGGAGGTGTCCAATGCACTGTACGCACAGCAAACCGCTTTGGAGAAACAGGATGCACGCAACAAACAGATTATAGCCCTGCAAAAGGCTGTAGATTATACTCAGGAGCTGTTAAGATATAGCTCGGCCACTAATTATACGGATGTATTAACATCCGAACAAAACCTGCTATCTGCACAGCTCGGTGGAGTTAACGACAGGTTGCAGGAGTTACAGGCAGTGGTAAATCTTTATCATGCTTTAGGTGGTGGGTGGAGATAATAGCTAAATAGATTAACTGTTAGTTGTTGAATTTAGTGTGTTTTTTAACTCTGCTGTAATTTTTTGTGCAAATGACAGGAGGCCTGTCTGTAAAAAGCTACATTAAAATAAAAAGATATAGTACAGAAATGAAAAAAGCTTCTTAAATAGAAGCTTTTTTCATTGGTAGATGTTATATAGTGATCAGGCAATAAAGCCTGTAAAATGAGTTGATCGATCTTGATTATTGCCTATTAGCCTGTTATGAATCGCTTTCAGTGTTACAGCCTTTTTGGTAAGAAGGTCAAAAATAGTATTTCTGACACTTTTAACAGGTTGATTGAGATTGATGTGGACTATTTTCATATTTATATGTAAACCAATTTCATGCCATGTATTCAATTTAATGGCATGATAAGTTATTGACATGCCCAATCAATAAGTAATTTCTATCCAACATATATAAGATACAGCGGGGATTACTGTCGTCAACCTTGTCTGGAGCCAAACGAGGTGATACCTTATTAATCTGTTGCTCTTAATGTGGGCGTTGCCTGCGGCCGGGTCATCCGCTCATACGGCACAAGGCCTTAGGCTCGGGCCGGTATCCGCTACTCCCCCTAACGCAATTACGGTGTTTATAAAATATATATGTACTGAAAAAGGGAGACCAGGATTTACCGGAAGAGAGTTTACTATATATTAAGGTGCGATGAGATATTAAGGGATGATAGCGTTTCACATAGCGGATACCTATGTTTATAGCATTCTTCGGGCTTAATTTGCAACAGATAGCCCTTTTATAAAGTTTTTCAGATTGATTGCTAAGGAGTTAAGCTTATAGGTTAAGTAATTGTTAAAAACAGCTTGTGGAATTGTGAAATCGGCGTACCTTTGCAGCCCGCAAACGAGGAAGCGGGGATTGTTCTTAGAAAGGTTATTGAAAGGGTTTTTGAAGCGGGAAGAGAGAAAGAGAGAAGAAGAAGGCTTCAAAAAAAGATCAGATAAATTTTCGGAAAGCCAAAAAGTTTGCTACTTTTGCACCCCGCCGCTGAGGGAGATAAGAGAGAAAGAAAAGGGGATTAAAAACTGAAAAAACGCTTGAAAAAATAAAAGCGAAAAAGGTTTTGGAAAAGCGGAAAAGGTTTCTACCTTTGCAGACCCAAACGGAAGGGTCCTCGAAAGAGGAAAAGAAGTAAAAAAGGCTAAAGCGATTTTAGCCAATAAAAATGAAAAGTTAAGAGGTGTTAAAACCTCCAAAACATATAGCGGATTCGGATGATGAAGCGAGAAAGTTCTTTTAAGAAATAGAAAATCATGTAGAGTAACACTAAAGCGAAAAGCGGAAGGCGTAAAGCTGAAAGCAGGAGCAGAGGAGTTATGATAACAAAAGAAGAGAGATACTGTATAAAGATATAATTATATACAGATTCTATTATTAATAATAGGGTCAGTGAACAAACAAAACATTTTACAATGGAGAGTTTGATCCTGGCTCAGGATGAACGCTAGCGGCAGGCCTAATACATGCAAGTCGGACGGGATAGGAGAGCTTGCTTTCCTTGAGAGTGGCGCACGGGTGCGTAACACGTATGTAACCTACCTT